>NZ_LT629772.1:5508747-5814789 GCF_900105385.1 Microlunatus soli
ACCGACCGGGAGCGCAGCACCACCTATCGGATCGGTGACCCGGACGAAACCATCTCGACCAGCATCGACGTCGTCACCTACACACTGAGCTACGACGTCACCGGCGCGCTGCGCAGCTCGGGCAGTTACGACGAGCTCTACTGGGACGCGACCGGTCACGACAATCCGTTGATCAAGACCGCGACCATCACCGCCACCGTGCCGGGCGGTGCCCAGGATGTGGAGTGCGCCACCGGTGTCTACGGCAGCACCGAGGACTGCACCAGCGCCAAGGTCGACGGCCAGCAGGCGGTCTTCACCCAGCACAACATCCCCGAGTACGGCGGGGTGACCATCGGGGTCAAGATCAAACCCGGGCTGATCGCCGACAACAAGCCGCATCTGGAACGCAAGGCCGGAGTGCTGTCGATCATCACCTCGCCCGGCTTCCTGATCGGTGGCGGGATCATGGTGGCGATCGCCACCGCGGTGCCGATCCTCGGCTACCGGATCGCCAAGGCGCGCAGCACCGATTTCCGCTTCGTCGACCTGCCGCCGGGCACCGTGCCGCCGAACGGGACCGACGCCAAGATCGGCAAGAGCGATCCCAATCTGCAGATCCCGGTCGCCTTCAGCCCGCCACCGATCCCGGTCGGTGAGGCCGGCGTGCTGATCGACGGACAGGTCGACGTCCGGGACACCACCGCGACGCTGATCGACCTGGCCGTCCGGGGCGTGATCAAGATCGAGGACACCGGCGGCATGTCGGTCCGGCTGCTGGACCCGAGTCGCACCGCGGCGCCGCACGAGAACGTGATGCTGAACAGGCTGTTCGGCGGCCGGCCGCCGGGCGCTGTCACCTCCCTGGACGGGCGCGGCAAGATGACCACCACGCACAAGGCGATGGTCACCCAGATCCGTCAGCAGGTCGGCAATCGCGGTTGGTTCACCAAGGTGCCGAAGGCCTCCGGTGGCTCGCTCGGCGTCGGCTGTCTCGGGTTCCTCTTCATCCCCGGCTGGTTCGTGTTCTCCGCCGGTCATGTCAGCCCGGTGCTGCTGCTGTTGGCGATCCCGCTGATCTCGGTGGTGCTCACCGTCACGATGGTCGGTCGGGTGCTGAAACGCGGACGGCGTACGGCACTCGGCCGCGCAGCCTGTGACCACGTCGAAGGCTTCAAGCAGTACCTGGAGACCGCCGAGGCCGACCAGCTGCGGTTCGAGGAGGGCCAGGACATCTTCTCCCGCTATCTGCCGTGGGCGATCGCCTTCGATCTGGCCGACCGCTGGCAGCGGGTCTGCCAGCAGTTGGTCGACGCCGGCCGGATCCCCGACCAGTCGCCGTACTGGTACTCCGGCCGGGGCGGCGGCTTCAACGCCTTCAGCATCGGCTACCTGACCGGCTCACTGACCACCGCGGCGACACCGGTCAGTTCCTCCAGCTCCGGCGGCGGATCGAGCGGCAGCTCCTTCGGCGGTGGCGGTGGCTTCTCCGGCGGCGGTGGTGGCGGCGGCGGCTCCTCGAGCTGGTGATCATGGACCTCGCCGTCGGGTCATCGCGCCGGCCGGTGGCCGGTCGACCGGGCAGCGCCGCACGGGCGGTGCGGCGGATCGTCCGGCTGCTGGCCGCGGTGGCAGCAGCGGTGCTGATCTCGCTGACCAGCACGACGGCCCAGGCCGACACCTCCGATGCGATCAGCGATCTGGCGATCGAATACAGCGTGCGGCCGTCGGGCGTACTGCATGTGCGCGAAGTGTTCGACTGGGAGTTCGGCTGCTGCGAGACCAAACACGGCATCCAGCGGGAGTTGATCACCCGCGAACCCGACGCCGACCACCCGGATCAGGACATCGTCTACACGATCAGCAATGTCACCGCGTCCAGCCCCGACGACGTCTCCACCATGATCACCGAGAAGCAGATCGGACGGGAATCGGACCGGCGACGCAGCACGGTCTACCGGATCGGTGACCCGGATCGCGGGATCTACTCCGACAACGTGACCTACGTCCTGGAGTACGACGTCGCCGGCGCGCTGCGGCACTTCGATGATCACGACGAGCTCTACTGGGATGTGACCGGGTCGGGCAATCCGCGCATCGAGCGGTTGTCGGTCCGAGCCGAGGTCCCGGGTGGCGCGCAACAGGTCACCTGCTTCGCCGGGCCGATCGGCAGTACGCGGGCCTGTGACAAGACCGCGATCGGCGGCGACCACAGCGCCCGGTTCGGTCATCGGGACCTGGCCGCCGGCGAGAATGTCACGATCGGTGTCCGGGTCGATCCGGGACTGATCGCGGACAACAAGCCGCACCTGGTGGCCAAGGCGTCGGTGATCGGACCGCGGAGCGTCGGCGCGACGCTGCTGGCTCTGCTGGTGACGATCGGCGCGCCGGTGCTGGGGATGCGACTGGTCAAGCGCTGGCTGACCGACGACCGCTACCTCGATCTGCCGCCCGGCAGCGTTCCTTCATCCGGCGCCGAACCCCGGGTCGGGGCTGATCCCGGTGTCGAGGTGCCGGTCGCGTTCACCCCGCCCGACATCCCAGTCGCCGAGGCGGCGCGGCTCGCGGAGAACCGGACCGACGAACGGATCACAGCGGCCACCATCGTCGAGTTGGCTGCTGCCGGTGTTCTCACCGTCGAACGCAGTCCGCGCAGCCGCGGCGACGAGGACGACACCGATGTCCCGTCCGATGATCAAGACGGCGATGATCAAGACGGCGATGATCAAGACGGCGATGATCAGACCCAGGACGACGGTGATGCCGACGCGAGCGACGATCTGACCTACAAACTGCAGCTTGTCGGCGGCCCGCTGTCCGACGGCCAGCCTGCCGGACACCGGCTGACACCGGCGCAATCGCGCTTCTGCACCGACGTCTTCGGTGACAACCAGCGAGCGGAACTGACTCCCGGCACCCTGGAGAGATCCCACCTGAGGCTGACGCATGCCACCGAGAAGGCGGTGCAGGAGCGTGGCTGGTTCGCCCCCCGACGTGATGCGCCGGGCACGATCGCGTTCGGTCTGATCTGCGTGGGTTGTGCCGGGCTGATCGCCGCGTGTTGGCTCGGCGGCCTCGCCGGAGGCGGCGGGGTGGTGGCGATGATCATGTTGTTCGCCGTCGCGTCCTTGGTCATCACGCTCGCCCTCGTCGTCCCGAAGATCAAACGCGGTAAGCGTTCTGCGTCCGGCCGGGCGATGCTCGACCAGGTGGAAGGATTCCGCGAATACCTGTCCACGGCCGAGGCCGAACAGGTGAAATTCGAGGACGGGCAGGACATCTTCTCCCGCTACCTGCCGTGGGCGATCATCTTCGGCCTGGCGACCCGCTGGCAGCAGGTGTGCCAGCGTCTGGTCGAGTTGGGCCGGCTGCCCGATCGGTCCCCGGACTGGTACGCGAGCCCCGGCGACAGCACCTTCGCCCAGTTCCCCACCATCACCCTGACCAGCACGATCAACAGCTCGCTGCACCCTCCGCCGCCGGCAGCGTCCGGGTCTGGCTGGTCCGGCGGGTCGGGCTACAGCGGCGGCGGCTTCGGCTCGAGCGGCAGTTCGTTCTCCGGCGGCGGCTTCTCCGGAGGAGGCGGTGGCGGTGGCGGCTCATCGAGTTGGTGAGCATGACGGAAGCGACGATGGTCGCGGTGACCCCAACCCGGAAAACGGCGCTGGTGCCCGCGGCGCGCTACGGCGCCGCGGCACCGGTGCCGAACCTGCTACTTCACGTCCACCAGATCGACCACGAAGATCAGCGTCTCGCCGCCCTTGATGGCACCGCCGGCGCCACGGTCGCCGTACCCGAGATGGGGTGGGATGACCAGCTGCCGGCGACCGCCGACCTTCATCCCTGCGACGCCCTGATCCCAGCCGGAGATCACGTAACCGGCGCCCAGCGGGAACTCCAGCGGCGTACCGCGGTTGTAGCTGGCGTCGAACTCGTCGCCGGTGCTGTAGGCGACACCGACGTAGTGCACCGACACGGTGCTGCCCTTGGTCGCCTCCGCGCCGTCACCAACGGTCAGGTCGGTGACCTGCAGGTCGGCGGGCGGCGGGCCGTCGGGGAAGTCAACTTCTGGTTTTTCGGTCATGAGCGACAACGGTACGGGACCGCGCGGCCGCCTGTGGCAGCCGGGTAAGGGGCAGGTTGGGGTCGCTCCCTGATGGTGTTCGGCGCCGGGACAACGCATCCTTGTCTCATGAGCGCCAGTTTTGAGCACCCCAGCCTGCGAACCCCGGTGACCACCGAGCAGCGCGACCGCGCCGCCGAGCACCTGCAGACCGCCTACGCCGAGGGCAGGATCACCGAGGACGAATTCGAGCGTCGGATCGGCCAGGTCCTCGGCGCGCAGAACCGCAAGGAACTCAACGACGCCTTCTACGGACTGGTCGAGGTGCCGCCAGCCACCACCAGCTACTCGCCGGCGACCTACGGCACCGCGCCGTACGGTGGTCAGAGCAACTATCCGGCGCGCCGCCAGGAAGGCAGCACCGGGGGAGCGCTGGCCCACTTCAGCGGGCTGTTCACCGGCATGATCATCGGTCCCGGCATCGGCTACGCGATCTCCAAACCGGGCAGCCAGACCCGCAAGGAGGCCGCCAAGGCGTTCAACTTCCAGCTGATCAGCCTGATCGGCCTGATCGTCGGCGGCACCCTGGCGGCGGTCACCGACTGGGGCATCATCAACTTCCTGGTCGGCCTGGGCAGCCTGGCCTGGTTCATCCTGACCATCGTCGGCGGTGTGAAGGCCGCTCAGGGCGAGGACTGGACCAACCCGGTGAAGAAGGTCATCAAGCTGGACGTGCTGCCGGAGAAGTGACACTCGCCGATATCCGGCTGCGCGACGGCCACGCGGCCGGGTAGACTGGGTCACTGCTCGACCGCGCGTGGTGAACCTGCGACGTACGGTGGAGTGCACAACTCAACAGGGGGTGATCGGTTTCGACTCGGGACGGTAGTCCCAGGAGAAGCGGGCCGAGGATCCAAGGTCAACTCGTAAACGACCCTTGGAAAACAACAAGTGCCAATTCTAAGCGCACTGACTTCGCTCTTGCTGCCTGAGCAGTAACCGAAGGGTCAGACCGGGAGTGTCTCCGTCCCGGACCCTGGCCTCGTTAAGGGGACTAACCCGCTGAGACTTGTCTCAGGGCTCAGCGGGGACATCAACTGAGGCTGGGCCTGTCTGCAACATGCTGATGTGAGTGCAGGGGCCGAGTAGAACGACATCATCAGCTGCGCCCGGAGAAGACCTGGTTCGCTGCTCGAGGACGCGGGTTCGATTCCCGCCACCTCCACCGGCCGACGGCCGACCCTGCTCATGCGCCTGCGGCGCATTTCGCCGGGTCGGCCGGTTGTCTTCTGGGGGGCGACCCCCAGACCCCCGCTGTTCCCGCGCTGGCGCGCAGGAACGGGTGGTTGAGTCCTGCCGCTGGGATCGCCTGGCGGGCGTTTGTCTTTCCTGTGGTGCCGCCTGGGGTGCATTTCGCCGGGTCGGCCGGTTGTCTTCTGGGGGGCGACCCCCAGACGCCCGCTGTTCCCGCGCTGGCGCGCAGGAACGGGTGGTTGAGTCGTATTGCCACTGGGCAGTCGCCCGGCGGCCGTCGTCGGCGCCGTGATTCGCCCATCCGCCAACGATCTCGATCGCCACTGATCAACTCCTGGCCAGGCGGCGATATTGCAGTTCGTGTTGCGATATCGCCCTCGGCGGGGCTGCCGCGCCGCTCGGCGGCGGCATTCGGGAAGCTGCGGCGAGGCTGATGCGTTGTGTCGGTGTGGACGTGATGTCGAGTGTGGTGATCGGGGCCGGGCAGGCCGGGTTGTCGGCGTCGTACCACCTGCAGCGGTTGGGGATCGAGCACGTCGTCCTGGACGCCGACGATGCACCGGGCGGGGCGTGGCAGCATCGGTGGGATGCCTTGACGATGCGCGACGTGCATCGGGTCGCCGAACTGCCGGACAACCCGCCGCCCGTGCATGACGGGCGGCGCGCCAACCAGGCCGTTCCGGCATCGTTCGGGGACTACGAGCGGCGTCATCGGCTGCCCGTGCTGCGGCCGGTCCGGGTCACCCGGGTCACCGACTCCGACGGATTGCTGATCGTGCACGCCGACGACGCCGATCGTCCGACCCGGACGATCGTGAACGCCACCGGCACCTGGACCCACCCGTTCATCCCGCACTATCCGGGGATGGAGACCTTCGTCGGCGAACAACTGCACACCGTGGACTACCCGGGCCCGGAGCACTTCCGCGGCAAGCGGGTGCTGGTCGTCGGCGGTGGCGCCTCGGCCGTGCAGTTCATCGGCGCGTTGGCGCCGATCACCGACACGCTGTGGGTCACCCGGCGCGAACCGGTCTGGCGGACCGACGACTTCACTCCGGAAGCCGGCCGGGCCGCCGTCGCGTTGGTCGAGCAACGAGTCGCCCGCGGACTGCCACCGGCCAGCGTGGTCAGCGTCACCGGGCTGGCACTGCGGGACCAGGAGCGGGCCGCCGAACGGCTCGGCGCCTACGACCGCCGACGCCCGATGTTCTCCTCGATCGAGCCGGACGGCGTCCGTTGGCCGGACGGCAGCTTCGAGTTCGTCGACGTGATCCTGTGGGCGACCGGTTTCCGTCCCGCCGTCGCCCACCTGGCGCCGCTGCAGTTGCGGGGACCCGGCGGCGGCATCCAGCTCGACAACCACGGCCGCGGCACCGCCGCCGTCCGCGATCCGCGCGTCCAGTTGGTCGGCTACGGCCCGTCGGCAAGCACCATCGGCGCGAACCGTGCCGGCCGGGTCGCCGCCCGCGGAGTCGCCCGCTATCTGACCGATCATGCCGAGATCCCCGATCGAGCACTGAGTAACGCCGTCGGCTGATGATCGGCCCGACATCGGTAGCGCGATAATCGCGTTGACGCGGGCAGCAGCGCCGACAACGATCGGGACATGTACGAGCTGAGGTTCACCCCGGACGCCGCCGGCTTCCTGGCCACAGCGGGAGATCGGCTTGCCCGACAGCCGGTGCTCAGCACGGTGATCGCCACGATCGCCGACCGAGCCGTAGCCGAGGACGCCGAGGGCATCCAGCGCGATCCCGACCGGCCCTGGTGGTTCGTCACGATCGTTGATCATGTCGGGCTTGTTGATCATGCCCGAGATGTTGATCATGATGGCGAGATCGTCGGCACCGCGATGCGGACCGCTCCGGGTCCGGACCATGCGCTGTGGGTGACCGAGATGCCGCCCGAGGCCGCGGTCCAGCTGGCCCACGCGCTGCATGATCGCGGCGAGTTCGCGGGCGCGATGAACGGGTCGCTGCCGGCCACCCGACTGATGGCCGAGGAGAGCGCCCGACTGTGGGGCAAGCGCGCGGAGATCCGTTCCCACACACGACTGTACGAGCTCGACACCCTGACTCCGCCGGTCGGTGTCGGCGGCACTCTGCGGGCCGCGGTGCCCGCTGATCTCGAGCTGCTGAACAACTGGCTGACGATCTTCGGCGCCGAGGCGGCCGAGCAGGGGGACCGGCCGGCACCGGAGCTGGTCGAGCATGATCGGGACGAGACGAGCCGCCGGATCAGGGACGGGCGGCTCTGGGTCTGGGAGGTCGACGGCCGACCGGTGCACGTGACCGGGGCCAACCTGCCGAGCCTGGGGGTCGCCAGGATCGGGCCGGTGCTGACACCGAAGGAATACCGCGGCCATGGCTACGCCGCCGCCGCGGTTGCCGGTGTCTCTCGCCGACTGCTCGACCTCGACGCGCGGGTCTGCCTGTTCACCGATCAGGCCAACCCGGTCTCCAACAAGCTGTATCAACGGCTCGGCTACCGCCCGGTCGTCGACATGGCCAACTTCGGCCTGAGCTGAACGGAAGCTGATCATGTCCGGTACTCATCTGCTGACCTTCCTGGCAACGGTGATCGTGATCGTCGCGATTCCCGGGCCGTCCGTCCTGTTCACGATCAGCCGGGCACTGACCTACGGTCGGCGTACGGCGCTGCTCGGCGTCGTCGGCAACGCCGTCGGTTGCCTGCTCCAGGTGGCTGCGGTCTCCGCCGGTCTCGGAGTCCTGATCGTCCGCGCCGCGGAGGTCGTCACGGTGCTCCGGTTCGCCGGCGCCGGCTACCTGATCTTCCTCGGTGTGCAGGCGATCCGACACCGTGGCCGGCTGGCGGCGGCGTTGGCCGGCGGCATCGAACCGGTCCGTCCGCTGCGTGCCCTCGCCGACGGGTTATTGGTCGGCGCGACCAATCCGAAGATGATCGTCTTCCTGATCGTCTTCCTGATCGTCGCGCTGCCTCAGGTCACCGAACCCGCGGCCGGCATCCCGCTGCCGGTGCAGATGGCGGTCGCCGGCACCCTCGTGCCGCTGGTGGCGGTTCTGATGGATTCGACCTGGGCACTGGCCGCCGGCACGGTCCGCGGTTGGTTCACCCGGTCGCCGCGGCGGATGTCGGCGATCGGCGGAGCCGGCGGTCTGGCCGTGATCGGGGTCGGCGTCAGTGTTGCGGTCACCGGCCGCAACGGTTGATCAGTCCTTCTGCCAGACCGAGACGTGGCTGGTGCTGTCGGCGGTGAACTCCGCACGATCCCAGCCGGACCAGCGGTGCTTCAGCCGCATCCCGGCGATCCGTGCCATCAGATCCATCTCCGCCGGCCACGCGTAGCGGAACGGGATCCGGTAGAAGCGGCCCGCGCCGTCCGCGGTGACGCTGACGTGGTTGGACGTGAACTGCTGGGTCACGACGTCGTACTGATCGAAACCGACATAACCGCCACGGTCGGCGTTCGGCGCGACCGTGAACGGCACCGTGTCCTGCCCGGGCGGCAACTGCCGGAGCCCGGGCACTCCGACCTCGATCACGAACAGACCGCCCGGACGCAGATGCGCCGCCGCATTGCAGAACACGTCGACCTGCCCGTCCTGGCTGGTCACATTGCTGATCGTGTTGAAGACCAGGAAGGCCAGCGAGAAGTCGCCGGGCACCCGGGTGCTGGTCATGTCGCCGATCGTGACGTCGACCCGATCGCCGCCGGGTTTGGCGGCGACCCGCTCCGCCATCGCCCGACTCAGCTCGATACCGCTGACGGTGACGCCGCGGTCGGCCAGCGGTGCAGCGATCCGGCCGGTGCCGACCGCGAACTCCAGCGCCGGCCCGCCGTCGGCCAACGCCTCCAGGACGTCGACCGCCGCCATGATCGTTGCGGCCTCATTGGCGCCGCCGGGATTGTCGTAGTCGGCCGCAACGCTCTCGGGGAACCACCCGTCGGCGGGATCGTCACCGGCGGCCAGGATGGTGGACAGGTCGGACTGATCGCTCACCGGCCGAACGCTACGCCCTCGGCGTGGGGTTGATCATCAGGATTTCCCTGGGCCGATGAGCCAAGATGGAATGGTGCTGTTCTCCAACGCCGATCTGGAACGGATAGTCAGCGGAGAGGTCGATCTCGCCTTCCGCAGCTGGAAACGTCCGATGCACGCGGTCGGCGGCCGGCAGCGTACCCACGCCGGAGTGGTCGAGTTCACCGCGATCGACCGGGTCGAGCTGGACGAGATCACCGAGTCCGACGCCGGCCGCGCCGGCACCGACCTGGCCCGGCTCAGACGCTTCCTGACCACCAAACCGGGGGAGATCTACCGGATCGGCGTGCGATACGCCGGCCCCGACGAACGGGCGGCGCTGCGAGACCGTTCGCCGGACGGGGCGGAGCTGGACGAGATCGTCGAACGACTCCGGACGATGGATGGGCGGAGCCGACACGGCGCCTGGACCCGGCAACACCTGTCGCTGATCGACCGGCACCCCGGCGAACTGGCCGAGACCCTGGCTACCTCGATCGGGCGGGACAAACTTCCGTTCAAGGCCGACATCAGACGGCTGAAGGAACTCGGACTGACCGAGAGCCTGCGGGTCGGATACCGATTGTCGCCGCGCGGTCGTGCGGTGTTGGCCCGGCTGCGACTCACGGCGTCTGACGCAGGCTGGACTCCCGGATGATCAGTGCACTGCGGGACCGCGGCAACAATTCGGAATGATCATCTTCTTCGACGAGCTTGATCAACCGTTCGGCGCTGAACCGGCCGGCGCCGTACGGATCTCGTTGCAGGGCAGTGATCGACGGCGACGCGGTGCGGCAGAGCAGTGAGTCGTCCCAGGACAGGACGGCGATCGGCTCGGTCGCCGAACGCAGCGCGATGCTGCCGCCGACGGCCATCAGGTCGTTGGAGTAGATGATCGCCGTGGGACGCCGCCGGTCCTCCAGGAGCGAACCGGTCAGCTCGCGGGACCCGTCGAAGGTGTAGTCACCCTGGACGGTGATCACCTCCATCCCACGGCGTCCGCCGATCTCCCGGACGGCTCGCCGACGCTCGGTCTCGTGCAGCAGATCGGGTGGTCCGCTGATGTGGACGATCCTGCGGTGACCCAGCTCGGCCAGATGATCGACCAGGGTCGCCGCATCGGTGGCCTGGTCGAAGTTCCAGCCGTCGGCGGCCCGACGACCGCCGTGCACCAGATAGGTCAGGGTCAGCTCGTCCAGCAGGGCCGGGCGCGGGTCGTCGGTGCGCAGGTCGGTCAGCAACACGCCGTCGACCCGGCCCTCGGCGTTCCAGGTGCGGTAGACCGCGGCCTCACTGTCCTGGTCGGCGACGAACCTGATCATCAGGCTGACGCCGGTCTCGGACAGTGCCGACTCGATACCGGACAGCAACCCCATGTAGTACGGCTCGGAGCCGAGGTCCTCGGGCTGCCGGTTGAGCACGATCCCGTAGGCGTCGGCCCGTCGTCGAGACAATGATCGAGCGCTGACACTGGGCTGCCAGCCCAGCTCGGCGGCCAGCGCGGTGACCCGCATCCGGGTCTCGTCGCCGACCCCGGGGCGGCCGTTCAGGGCATAGGACACCGACGCTCTGGAGAGCCCGAGTCGGGCTGCCAGATCATCGATCGTGACGCGCGCCATTGCGGTTCGACCATCCTCTCTGCTCCGGCCCGTCCCGGGCCGCAGATGAGGTCAGCTTAACCCTTTAAGGTTCGCGTGACCTGCGGCGGAACACCGAACCGGTGTGGTCACCGCGGCAACCGGTCGGCGCGCTGCTCGACCAGCTCCGGCGACGCGGTCAGCCGCCACGCCTCGAACGTCAGCTCGGCGAGTTCGCGACGATCGATCCCGGCCAGCCGGACCACGACCCAGCCGAACTGGCCCGCCGTGAACTGCACCTCGAAGACGTCCGGCCGCTCGGCGACCAGCGCCAGCTGCTCGGCCAGCGGTTGTTTGAGCCCGACCGTCTGGGTGCGCGGCCACAGGTAACCGAAGGTCCGCCCCTGCACCTTGAAGGAGGTGTAGTTGGTCGTCTCGTGCCGAGTCACACCGGGAAGCTGGTCGAGCAGTTTCAGCAACGACAATTCGCGGACACCCACCACTCCATCGTGGCAGGCTCCTCCGACACCGGCGACGCAACCGATGGCTGGGGCCGGGACGTGAGAAGATCGCCGGGTGAGCGCTGTCCCATCGGTTTCCTACTCCATCACCGTCCGCCTGGAGGTGCCAGCTGGTGGCGCCTCGGTGAGCGGGCTGACAACAGCGGTCGAGCAGGCCGGTGGCACCATCACCGCCCTCGACGTGACCGCATCCGGCCACGAGCGGCTGCGCATCGACGTGACCTGCGCGGCCCGCGACACCGATCACGCCGACGAGCTGGTCGAGGTGATGCGTCAGGTCCCGGGTGTCACGATCGGCAAGGTCAGCGACCGGGTCTTCCTGGCCCACATCGGCGGCAAGATCGCGATGAACAGCAAGCGCCCGATCCGCAACCGTGACGACCTGTCGATGGTCTACACCCCGGGCGTGGCCAGGGTGTCGTCGGCGATCGCGAAGAATCCCGAGGACGCCCGCCGGCTGACGATCAAGCGCAACACGGTTGCGGTGATCACCGACGGCTCCGCGGTGCTCGGACTGGGCAACGTCGGACCGTACGCCGCACTGCCGGTGATGGAGGGCAAGGCCGCGTTGTTCAAGCGGTTCGCCGACATCGACGCCTGGCCGCTGTGCCTGGACACCCAGGACACCGAGGAGATCATCGCCGTGGCGAAGGCGGTCGCGCCGGGATTCGCCGGGATCAACCTGGAGGACATCTCCGCGCCGCGCTGTTTCGAGATCGAGGCCCGGCTGCGCGAACAGCTGGACATCCCGGTCTTCCACGATGATCAACACGGCACCGCGATCTGCGTGCTGGCGGCGTTGATCAACGCCCTCCGGGTGGTGGAGAAGCAGATCGAGTCGGTGCGGATCGTGATGTCCGGGGCGGGAGCCGCCGGGACCGCGATCATCAAGCTGCTGCTGGCCGCCGGCGCCACCAATCTGGTGGTCGCCGACGTCGACGGAGTGGTCCGCACCGATCGGCCGGGGATCTCCGGACAGCTGGAATGGATCGCCGAACACACCAACAAGCTGGACTTCGGCGGCACCCTGAAGGAAGCCGTCGCGGGCGCCGACGTGTTCATCGGTGTCTCGGCCCCCGGAGTGCTGACCGGCGACGACGTGGCGACCATGGCGGACAACTCGATCGTCTTCGCCCTGGCCAATCCCGATCCCGAGGTCGACCCGGCCGAGGCCAGCCAGCATGCCGCCGTGGTGGCGACCGGCAGGTCGGACTTTCCCAACCAGATCAACAATGTGCTGGCCTTCCCCGGTGTGTTCCGCGGGTTACTGGATGCGCAGTCCGCCGAGGTCACCACGCCGATGCTGGTGGCTGCGGCGCATGCCTTGGCCGGTGTGGTGACCGACGAGGAACTGAATGCCGCCTACATCACGCCGAGCGTGTTCCACTCCGATGTCCACACCGCTGTCGCCGCCGCTGTCCGTACGGCCGCCGGCGGTCCGGCCGAGCTGCCGAAGGACACCGAGGTCGAGTAGCGCGTGAGCGGCAGCACAGGATCGGGTACCGGGCCGAGGGCGGGCTCGCTGTTGGTCGCGAGCGTGCAGCTCGGCGACGGCGTGTTCAACCAGTCGGTCGTGTTGATCTTGGACTCCGACGCCGACGGGGCGCTCGGGGTGATCTTGAACGAGATCTCCCAGACCCCGTTGGACGCCGTCCTCCCGGACTGGGTGAATGCCGTCTCGGGGCCGCAGTATCTCTTCCACGGTGGGCCGGTCTCGCCCAACGGCGCGATCTGTCTGGCCAGTGTGGCCGACCCGTCCGAGGAACCTCCCGGCTGGCGACGGATGTTCTCCGGGGTCGGCCTGCTGCATCTGGACACACCGATCGAGATCGTCCGCGGCGCCTACCGCGATCTGCGGATCTTCGCCGGCTATGCCGGCTGGTCACCGGGCCAGTTGGAGGGCGAGATCGCCGAAGGGATGTGGCACATCGTGCCCGCCACCTACGCCGACGTGTTCTCCTCCCGGCCGTTGGACCTGTGGCGCGACGTGCTCCGCCGGCAGGGTGACGAACTGGCCTACTTCTCCACCTGGACAGAGGATCCGGAGCTCAACTGAGCCACGGACCCGGCAGTCAGCTCTCGAACCGGTAGCCCATGCCGGGCTCGGTGATCAGATGGCGCGGATGCGACGGGTCGTCCTCCAGTTTGCGTCGCAGTTGAGCGGAGTAGACCCGCAGATAGTTGGTCTCGGTGCGGTAGCCCGGTCCCCAGACCTCGCCGAGCAATTGCTGCGGTGACACCAGCTTGCCGCGGTTGCGGACCAGCACCTCCAACAGGTGCCATTCGGTCGGCGTCAAGCGGACATCGGCACCGTTGCGGCTCACCTTCTTGCGCGCCAGGTCGATCCGCAACGCACCGGACTCGACGACGGCTTCGTCGCTGTCGTCGGCGGGTTGGGCACGTCGTACCATCGCCCGCAGTCGGGCCAACAGTTCGTCCATCCCGAACGGTTTGGTGACGTAGTCGTCGGCGCCGGCATCCAACGCGGCGACCTTCTCCTCCGAATCGTGCCGGGCCGACAACACGATGATCGGCACCCGGGACCAGCCGCGGATCCCTTCGATCACCTCGATACCGTCCAGATCCGGCAGCCCGAGATCGAGCACCACGACATCCAGCCGGTGCTTGGCCGCGGCATCCAGCGCGCCGGCACCGTCGGCGGAGGTGATCACCTCCCAGTGCCGTGCCCGCAGATTGATCGACAACGCCTTGACCAGGGCGGGCTCGTCGTCGACGAGCAGCACCGTCGGCAGGCCCGGTGCCGTCATCGCAACCCCTCCAGGGTCTCGCTCGGCGCAGGTGATGCTGCAGCACCCGTTGCGGTCGGCACCGAGATCACCATCGTCAGTCCACCGCCCGGGGTGTCCTCCGCGGTCAGCCGACCGCCGACCGCCTCGGAGAAGCCGCGGGCGACCGCCAGCCCGAGCCCCAGTCCACCGGCTCGCCGACGATCGCCGACCTGCTGGAAGGAGTCGAACATCCGTTCCTTGGCATCGTCGGAGACTCCGGGACCATGATCGACGACGCGGATCTCGATCATCGGCCGGTCGCCGGTCGTCGGGTCCAGGCGGGCCGTGATCGTGATCACCGTGTCGTCCGGGGTGTGCCGGACGGCGTTCTCCACGATATTGCCCAGCGCGCGCTCCAGCAGACCCGGATCGGTGATGATCAAGGGCAGTGTCTCGTCCACCTCGACCCGGACCCGGGTGGCCGGCACCGACGCCAGCGCCGGCCACACCACCTCGTCGACACTGATCTGCTGGGACCGCGGCCGGGCCGTCCCGGACTGCAACCTGGACATGTCCAGCAGGTTATCCACCAGCCGCTCCAGCTGGACGGTCGACTGCTGGACCATCTGCAGCAGTTGATCATGGTCCTCGGGACTGAAGTCGACGTCGCGCTGCTGCAGACTGGTGACGCTGGCCTTGATCGAGGCCAGCGGCGTACGAAGATCATGGGAGACCGCGGCCAGCAGGGTGCGGCGCATCGCATCGCCGGCTTCCAACCGGCCGGCCTCCTCGGCCCGCTGCCGCAGCCGCTCCCGTTCCAGGACCACCGTCGCCTGCGCGGCGAACGCCTCCAGCACCCGCCGCGAACCGCCGTCCAGATCGGGCCCGCGGAGCACCAGGCCGAGGGTCGGGGTGACCCGGATCTCGATGTCGTCCTGGGCCGGGCGGTCGACTCCGGCCGGTGAGCCGGTGGGGTCTGCGGCCGGGGACGCGGTCTGTTGCACCGATCGCCACGCGCTGCGGGGATCATCCCGCTCGACCAGGCTGACCGATGTCATCTTGAAGGTGGTCCGCAGCTGCTCGAGGATCGCTGCGACGGTGTCCTCGCCGCGGACCACACTGCCGGCGAGGATGGACAGGATCTCGGCGTCCCGGCCCGCCCGCCGCGCCTGGTTGCTCCGCCGGGCCGCGATGTCGACCACCGACGCCACCGCCGCGCCGACGACAACGGTGATCAACAGAGCCAAGGCGTTGCCCGGGCTGGCGATGGTGATGGTGTGCAGCGGAGGAGTGCGGAACCAGTTCAGCAGCAGCGATCCCCAGACCGCTGCCACGATCGCCGGCCAGAGCCCACCCAACAGCGCGACCCCGACGGTGACCGCGATGGTCAGGACCGCTTCGGTGGTCAGTCCGATGCTGGTGATCGCCAGTGACTCGGCGGCGACCAGAGCCGCGGGCACGATGATGGCAGCGATCCAGCCGGCGACCCGGCGCCGCAGCCCGAGCAGATCCTTGCGTCGCGGCAGGCTCCCACGGCGTGCTCGATCATGGGTGACCACGTGCACGTCGATCGCCTCGCCGGCCCCGGTCACGACGGCGTTGCTGACGCTGCCCACGAAGAGGGACTGCCAAGGCCGTTTGCTGCTGGCGCCGATCACGATCAGCGTCGCGTTGGCGCCGCGGGCGAAGTCGGTGATCGCCTCGGCGATGTTGTCGCCGACGATCCGGTGGAACGAGCCGCCCAGCCGTTCGGTGAGCGCGCGTTGGGCCTCCAGGTTGCCGGCCTGGCCGGGCAGCAGCCCATCGCTGCGGCCGACGTGGACGGCGATCAATTCGCCGCCGACGCCGCGCTGGGCGATCCGGGCGCCGCGGCGCAGCAGCGTCTCGCCTTCCGGGCCGCCGGCCAGCGCGACGATCACCCGCTCGCGGGCCGGCCAGGGCTGATCGATGCCGTGCTGGGCGCGATACTGGGCCAGTCCGGCGTCGACCCGATCGGCCACCCAGAGCAGGGCGAGTTCGCGCAGCGCGCCGAGGTTGCCGACCCGGAAGAAGTGCGACAGCGCCGCGTCGACCTTGTCGGCGTGATAGACGTTGCCGTGCGCCAGCCGCCTGCGCAGCGCCTCGGGGGACATGTCGACCAATTCGATCTGGTCTGCCGCCCGGACCACCTCGTCGGGGATGGTCTCCTGCTGACGGATCCCGGTGATCTCGGCAACGACGTCGTTCAGCGACTCCAGATGCTGCACGTTCACCGTGGAGATGACGTCGATCCCGGCGGCCAGCAACCGGTCGACCTGTTGCCAGCGTTTGGTCGGACCGGCCGGGTCACCGATGACGGTGTGCGCGAGCTCGTCGACCAGCACCACCTCGGGCCGGCGCCGGAGCACGGCCTCGACATCCAACTCGAAGTGCGTCGTACCCCGATGCTCGACCCGGCACCGGTCAGTGACCTCCAGGCCGTCCAGCAACTCGGCGGTGTGCGGTCGGCCATGGGTCTCCACCAACGCGACCACGACGTCACTGCCGCGGTCCCGGCGGCGGCGGCCCTCCGACAACATCGCAAAGGTCTTGCCGACACCCGGTGCGGCACCCAGGTAAACCCGAAGCACACCGCGACTCATACCTTCATTCTCTCCACATTCTCCCCAAACCCCGGAGTTGTCAGGACGTCGTTGCGTTATACCCAACTACGTTCTGACAACTGTGAGGGCCGATACCCTCAGTAGCAACATGCGTACCTGGCGGATCACCGACAGCGAGGGAGTACGGCGATGAGTACAGCCGAGAACACGGGCGGGTCGGCCACCGCCGGCGGCAAGAACCTGTCGGTCCTGATCAAGGTGCGCCGGGCGATGCCCAATCTGCGACCCGCCGAGCAACGCGTCGCCCAGGCCGTACTGGACGATCCGGCAGGAGTCTCGGAGAGTTCGATCACCACAGTGGCCAAACGCTGTGAGACCTCCGAGACCACAGTGCTCCGGTTCTGCCGGGCGATCGGTCTGGCCGGCTATCCGGAGCTGCGGATCGCGTTGGCTCGGGCGGCCCAGTGGGAGGAGACCGACCAGGAGGGTGGCGCCCCGTCGACCGGCCGGATCAGCTCGACCGACTCGCTGGCCGACGTCGTCAACAAGACCGCGTACGCCGACGCGCGGGCAATCACCGACACCGCCCGCGCGCTGGACCTGGCGGTGCTGGAACAGGCCGTCGACGCGTTGGCCGGTGCCCGCCGGATCGACATCTTCGGCACCGGTGCCAGCGCCCTGGTGGCTCAGGATCTGCACTACAAGCTGCATCGGATCGGTCGGGTGTCGTTCACCTGGGCCGACCCGCACCTGGCGCTCACCGCCGCTGCCGTGTTGAGCTCCGACGACGTCGCGATCGGCTTCTCCAACACCGGCACCACCTTCGACACCATCGATGCGCTTCGGATGGCGCGGCGGCACGGCGCCACCACGATCGCGGTCACCAACTTCGACCGGTCACCGATCAGCAAGGTCTCCGATCTGGTGCTGGTCACGGCGGCGCACGAGGCAACCTTCCGGTCCGGCGCGATGTCCAGTCGGATCGCTCAACTGGCGCTGGTGGACTGCGTCTTCGCCGGTGTCGCGCAGCGTTCCTACGACCAGTCGATCGAGGCGCTGGACGCGACCGCCGCCGCCGTCGAGAGCCGCCACGACGCACGCCGCAGCGGCTGATCCGGGGCTGACCTGGGGCCCGAACTTGGGCTGCGGGGTGTCCGGCGGCGTCGGATCGGCTTTAATGGTGTGGTGAGAACTGACCAGGACGCCACGATTCGTGCACATCATCTACACAGGGGTGCGGTCGTGACCCGGAGGGCGGTGCGGTGACCCAGGCGATCGGGACCGAACGCCCCAATCCGGCGTCGGCTGCGTTGGACGAGATGTCGCCGGCGCAGATCGTGGCGACCATGAACGCCGCCGATTTTGCGGTCCCGGAGGCGATTCGTGCCGCTCAGGAATCGATCGCGGCCGCGATCGCCGCGGCCGAACCGTTGTTCGCCGACGGCGGCCGACTGATCTACGTCGGTGCCGGGACCTCCGGCCGGCTCGGCGTCCTGGACGCCGCCGAATGCCCGCCGACCTTTCACACCGATCCGTCCCGGGTGGTCGGGCTGATCGCCGGCGGCCCGACCGCGTTGGTGGATGCGGTGGAGGGCGCCGAGGACGACACCGAGCAAGGGGCCGCCGATCTGGCGGCACTGGACGTCGGTGGGCACGACGTCGTGGTCGGGATCGCGGCCAGCGGACGGACCCCGTACGTGATCGGTGCGCTGATCGAGGCCAAGGGCCGCGGTGCACTGACCGTCGCCGTGTCCTGCAACGTCGGCGCCGAGTTGTCCCGGCATGCGGCGCATCCGATCGAGCTGGACACCGGTCCCGAGGTGCTCACCGGGTCGACCCGACTCAAGGCCGGCACCGCTCAGAAGCAGGTGCTGAACATGATCTCGACCGCGTTGATGGTCCGCTCCGGCCGCACCTACGGCAACCTGATGGTCGATGTGCACGCCACCAACGCCAAGCTGCGGGTCCGGGCGACCCGGCTGGTCGCGACCATCGCCGAGGTCGACGAGCCGACCGCGCTCGGCGTGCTGGAAGGCTGCGATTTCGAGGTCAAAACGGCCGTGGTGATGCTGCGCCGCGGCGACGACGTGGCGGCGGCTCGAGATCGGCTGTCGGCCGCATCCGGACGGCTGGCCGTGGCGATCGACCTGCCGAGCTCGCGACACCCCGCACTGAGCTGAGCGCTGCCCGGCACAGATCGAGCGGCAAAGGATCAGACGGCGGCGGTACGCGCCTTGCGCCGGGCCCGCCAGATCGCCTGGCCGATGATCAGCGCGAGCAGCGCCAGCGAGATGTAGCCGGAGTAGCGAGCGATCACCTCCACCACGTCGACGGCGCGCTGGCCGAGCCGGTGGCCGAGGTAGACATACAGCGAGCACATCACCGCCGACCCGAGCAGATCGACCGCCAGGAAGGTCCGCAGCCGCATCCCGGCCATCCCGACGGTGGCATAGATCACCGCGGCGGGGAGCGGCACGATGTAGACGATCAGGATCGCCGGGATGCCGAACCGGCGGGCCAGTCGCTCGGCCCGGTCGGCGTTCTTGGCAGCCCACTTGGAGCGGCCGGCGACGACGTCGATCAGCCCGCGTCCCCAGAGCTTGCCGGCCCACCAGAACAGCGGATCCCACTTCATGCTGCTGATGATGCCGAGCACCAGCGCCACCGGCCACCAGTCGGCCCGGCCGACCGCAGCCAGCGCACCGCTGGTCACCAGGCCCGAACGGGAGCCGGTGATCGCGACCAGCAGCAACACGTTGTGTGCGATCAGGATCGGTCGCAGCGGGATCATGATCAGTCCGATGATGCCGCTCAGCGAGAAACCCGCCCAACACAGGATGTCGGAGCGTCCCGGTTTGCCCTTCCACGGCATCCGCGAGTCGTCCCACCATTCCTTCGGCGCCGGCTCTGCGGTGTCGTTCGGCCGATCGCCGGCTCCGCCTTCGTCGGCGACACCGTCTTGCAGGGGCCCGTCCTGCTGGGGCGTGTCCTGCTGTTCGGCGTCGGCCGATGCCGTCGTCTCGGCCGGGTGTTCGGGTGCTGACACGCCCGCAACCGTACCTGCTGTCGGGGGAGGGAAGGATCCACCGTGGGACGGATATATCCGTCCGATCGGGGGCAGTGGTAGTTTCGGAGGTCTGTACAAGTTCACCGACAGGGGAGCGCGACAGCGCTGAGAGTGCGGGCAACCGCAGACCCTCGGACCTGATCTGGGTAATGCCAGCGAAGGGAGTCCTAGATGACTACCGCGACCACCCGTCCGACCACCGACCGTCCGTTCGGTCGGTGGCGGACCAGTGACATCCTGATCACCGCCGCCATCGGCGTCGTGTTCGGGGTGATCTTCATCGCCTGGACGGCGTTGTATTCCGCGACCGGACCGCTGTTCACCGCGTTCCCACCGGCTCAGGCCCTGCTGTACGGGGTCTGGCTGGTGCCCGGCGTCCTGGCGCCGTTCATCACCCGCAAGGCCGGCGCCGGTGTGCTGGCTGAGCTGATCGCCGCCGTGGTCGAACTGATCGCCGGCCTGGGCGGCGGCACCCTGGTGCTCTACGGTCTGGCCCAAGGCGTCGCCGCCGAACTCGGTTACCTGATCTTCCGCTACCGGATGTGGCGCAAGATCAATCCCTTCATCGCCGGCGCCACGGCCGCCCTGGCGCCGGCCGTCCTGGACACCGCGCTGTACTACCCGACCTGGGCAGCGGGCTGGAAGATCAGCTACGGAATCGCTGCGATCATCTCCACCTCGATCATCGGTGGTCTACTCACCCTGGTGCTGTATGCGACGCTGCGGTCGTCGGGTGCGCTGCCGGCCCGCCGTTCCTGAAGGCGGCGTCACACATGGCTGCTGGTCCTCCTCCGAGCCGGGTCCGCCTGCAGGGTTTCGGCTTCCGCCATCTGATCCGTCCCGACTGGGCGGTCCGCGGCATCGATCTGCGGATCGAGCCAGGGGAGCGAGTGTTGCTGCTCGGGCCGTCGGGTGCGGGCAAGTCGACGCTGCTGCACGCGATCGCCGGCCTGCTCGACTCCGAGACCGGTGACGTCGAAGGCAGCATCACCGTCGACGGCGCCGCACCGACGCCCGCCTCGGGCGGCCACGGTCTGTCCCGCACCGGCATCGTCTTCCAGGACCCCGACAGCCAGCTGGTGATGAATCGCTGCGGGGACGAGGTCGCGTTCGGGCTGGAGAACGCCGGCGTCCCCCGCGAGCAGATCTGGCCGCGGGTCCGTCGAGCCCTGGCGGCGGTGGGATTCCGCTATCCGCTGGATCGGCCGACCCGGGCGCTCTCCGGCGGCGAACGGCAACGACTGGTGCTGGCCGGCGTGCTCGCGCTCGACCCCGGGTTGTTGCTGCTCGACGAGCCGACCGCCAATCTGGACCCGGACGGTGCGGAGCAGGTGATCGACGCGATCGCCGCCGTCACCGCCGACCGGTCGGCGACCATGATCATGATCGAGCATCGGATCACCCCGGTCCTTGCGCTGGTCGATCGGGTGGTCGTGATCGATCCCGCACACGGTGTGATCGCCGACGGGGATCCCCAGCGCGTGTTGGCCGAGCAGCATGATCGACTCGCCGCCAACGGCGTCTGGGTCGATGATCGACTTCCCTGGTCGGCCGACCGTGCCGCGGCGAGGTCCGGGGTCGAACTGCTTCGCGTCGAGGCGCCGCAGCGACGCTACGCCGCCGACGGTCCGCTGTTGCCCGGCCCGGTCGAGCTCAGCATCACGGCCGGTTCGGTGACCGGCATCATCGGCCCGAACGGGGTCGGCAAGTCGACGCTGGCCGGCATGCTGTCGGGTCTGGCGGCACCACAACTCGGCGTGGTCGCACCGAGTGCCGAGCTGGTGTCCGGGATGCGCCCGCGGACGGCCGCCCGGCCGATCCGTCGCTGGCCGTCGGAGCAACTCGCCGCTCGGATCGGCACGGTCTTCCAGAACCCCGAGCACCAGTTCCTCACCGGCCGGGTGGCCGACGAGGTTGCCCTCGGGCCGCGACACAGCCGACGGGCCTACGCCGAGCGGGCCGACGAGCTACTGGAACGGCTCGGCCTGGCGGGCCTGGCCGATGCCAACCCGTTCACCCTCTCCGGCGGCGAGAAGCGCCGGCTCTCGGTGGCCACGGCGCTGGCCGGCAGGCCGCGGGTGGTGATCTTGGACGAGCCGACCTTCGGGCAGGATCGTCGGACCTGGATCGAACTGGCTCGGTTGTTCTCCGAGCTCGCCGACGACGGCATCGCCCTGGTGTGTGTGTCGCACGACCGACTGCTCATCCGGGCGTTGCCCGATCAGATCATCGCCCTGACCCGTCCCGAGGACGATCGAGCCGCGGCGGTCCCGGAGGTGGCCCGATGACGTTCGGAGCCGTCGCCGCCGGGCGGCGCACGGTGCTGCAGACGCTCAATCCGCTGGTCAGCGTGTTGGTGATCGCGATCGTCGCCGTAGCGATGATCGTCACCCTGTCGCCGTGGGCGTCGGTGATCATGATCATCGCCGAACTGCCCCTGCTGCTGTTGGCCCGGCTGTCGCCCCGGGAGTGGGCGATGCGGGCCTGGCCGTTGGCCGGCGCATTGGCCGGGATCATCGTCGCCAACCTGCTGTTCACCGACCTCAGATCCGGTGTGACGCTGATCCAAACCGGGCCGATCTGGATCACCTCCGATGGACTGGCCGCGGCAGCAGCGGTCGCGCTGCGGCTGCTGGCGCTGGCGATTCCGGGGGTGGTGCTGTTCGCCCGGATCGACCCGACCGATCTCGCCGACGCCCTGGTGACCCAATGGCGGGCAAAGCCGCGGATTGCGGTCGGCTCGCTGGCCGCGCTGCGGATGGCGCCGTTGGTGCTCGGCGATCTTCGGCAGTCCCGCGCCGCCCGCCGGACCCGTGGTCTGATCGGCCGCAATCCGTTGCAGGCGGTCGGTCTGTTCGTCGGCTCGCTGTCCGCGGTTCTGGTCGCCGCCGTCCGCCGGGCGACCAGGCTGTCGGCCGCGATGGACTCCCGCGGATTCGACTCCGGGGTCCGGCGGACGGTTGCCCGGGAGTCGCGCTGGCGACGTCGCGACACCCTGGTCACCGTCGGCTACCTGCTGGTTGCTGTGCTGTCGGTCGCGGTCGGCATCGCGGCCCGCTGAGGTCGACCTGCGATCATGATCAACAGCAGTCCTGCTGACGCCCAGCAGCCCAGCACCAGCCAACCGGTCCCGATCGCGGCATCGGGAAAGTAGGCGAGGTCGCGCAGCAGGTTCGCCGCTGCACCCTGTGGCATCGCCTGTCCGACGGCACCCCAGGGCTCGGGGAGGAACTCCCGGGGGACGCTCGCACCGGAGATCGGGTTGCCGCCGAGGATGAAGAGTGCCGCGGCGACACCGATACCGGCACGCCCGAGCAGTCGACGCAGTCCGATCACCACCGACGCCATCGCCAGCAGGGCGAGGGCGATGACCGATGCGAAGACCGGGTAGTCGCCGGGCAGCGCGCCGTACCAGTAATGCAGGATCGCGGCCAGCCCGAAGCCGCCGGCGACAGCGAACCCGCCGAGCCCGACCAGTTGCTGGCCGCGACCGGTCAGCGCGATCGACAGCAGCGCTCCGCCCAGGACGCCACCGATCACCAGCGGCAGTGCGGCGATCATCAACCGGGTGCCGCTCGAGTCGTCGGCAGCGTACGGGACGAGATCGGTGATCGTGAGTTTCGGTGGTGGTTGATGTGCGGCAGTCGCCTGCTGGGTCAGTCGCGCCCGAAGGTCGTCACTGAGCCGATTCATCAATTGGGTGGGGCCGGTGCCGGCGGCCGAGGCGATCAGCACCTCGGGTGCGCGCGGTTCGAGGATCAACGCCCCGACGACCTCGCGCTGCCTGATCTGGCTGATCGCAGCGTCACGGTCCACGACGACCTGGAGGTCGAGACCGCCGTCGGCCTGCCGGGAGAGCGCTCCACCGACCTGTTGGACGAGCTGCGGCTGTCCGGTGATCGCCAGTCGTACGTCGCGCGGCTCGGCGGTCAGGGTCGGCCAGCTGAAGGCGATCAGAATGCCTGCGACGGCTGCCGCGGCAGCCAGTGCTACGGCCAGTGACTTCGCGTACGGCGGCCGGCGATGGCCGGCCGCAACATCGGTCGGCTCGGGGTCCCGGTCGTCGGGATCGACGACGTTCTCTGCGGTGGGCGTGGCTGCGGGTGTTGCGGGATCAGCGTCGGTTCGGTTTCTGAGCGCTGGTCTGTGGGTTGTGCCGGACATCGGATGCTCCTAAAAACGAATGTTCGTTCTTGATTCCATTGAGCACCTGTCGCGACTGCTTGTCAAGAACGATCATTCGTTTTTATGCTGGGTGCGTGCCCAAAGTCACAGCGCAGTACCGAAGCGACCGTCGTGCCGAGATCACCGCAGCGGCTTCCCGCTGCTTCGTGACCAAGGGCGTCCACCAGACGTCGATGGCCGACATCATCAACGAGTCCGGACTGTCGGCGGGAGCGATCTACAACCATTTCAGGAGCAAGGACGAGATCCTGGTCTCGGTCGCCGCGTCGCTGGTGCAGAGCCAGCTCCTGCGCACCATGGAGACGTTCGAGCGCAACGGCGAGACGCCCGCTCCATCACGGATCGTCGAGATCGCGCTGACCACGATCGGCGAGTCCTCCATCGAGGACGGCACCCTGCTGAGCACGTTGATCATCCAGTTCTGGGCCGAGGCAGCGGTCAATCCGGTGGTGCTCGGACTGATGCAGGATCAGATGAGGGCGATCAAGAAGGGCTTCTTCGACCCGTTGCAGCGGTGGGCACGGACCAGCGCGGGGATGAGCGGTCGACGGGCCACCCGGTGGGCCGAGGAGACGATCCAGCTGCTGATCTCGATCATGAGCGGCTATGTGATCCAGCGGAATGTGTTCCCCGACTTCGATGAGCGCAGCTACGTCCGGACTGCGGTCGCGACCATCCGGGCTGTCGAGTCGTCGGTGCAATGACCTGATCCTGTTACCGGGTGATCATCGGGAGTTCGCGATCCCGGGATAGGCATGACGGCTGTCGGATTCTGCCGTTCGCCTGGAGGTCGTCATGTCGCTGCCCGATGCTGGTCGTCAGCTCCCCGTTTCTCGCCGCACGCTGCTCGGCGGAGCCTTGGGAGCCGGGGGTCTGATTGTCGGGAGTGGTCTGATCGACTCCGGCCTGCCGTCCGCCTCCGCGACTCCCCGGCTGGGCCGCGGTGGGCGGCCGAGCCTGACCCACGGACTGCAGAGTGGCGATGTGACGGCCGACTCGGCGACGATCTGGACCAGGGCCGATCGGGAGGCTCGGATGTTCGTCGAGGTCAGTCTCGATCCCGAGTTCCGCCGTTCGCACACCATCCCGGGTGCGCGACTGCGGGCCGAGACCGACTTCACCGGCAAGACCGTGCTGCACGGGCTGCCGTCGGGCACCGAAGTCTACTATCGGGTGACGCCGTACGGTCGTGGTGATCATGATCTTGCCGGTCAACAGCTCACCGGACGGTTTCGCACCGTCAGCAGGCGCAAGGGCGACGTCTCCTTCGTCTGGTCCGGTGATCTTGCCGGTCAGGGCTGGGGGATCGACGTCGACCGCGGCGGATTCCGGATCTTCGAACAGATGCGGAAGTTGTCACCCGACTTCTACATCTGCAACGGCGACAACATCTACTCCGACGGTCCGATCGAGGCCACCCAGGAGATGCCCGACGGGCAGATCTGGCACAACCTGGTGACCGAGGAGAAGTCGAAGGTCGCCGAGACACTGGACGAATACCGCGGCAACTACAAGTACAACCTGACCGACGAGAACATCAAGAGGTTCTACGCCGAGGTCGCGCAGATCCAGCAGTGGGATGATCATGAGACCCACAACAACTGGTACCCGGGCGAGATCCTCGACGACGACGCCTACACCGAGAAGCGGGTCGACGTGCTGAAGTATCGCGCCCAGCAGGCCTACCACGAGTACGTCCCGATCAACCCGCGCTACTCCGACGACGGGCGGGTCTACCGGACCTTGCATCAGGGGCCGCTGTTGGACGTGTTCGTGCTGGACATGCGCTGGTACAAGGATCCGAACTCTCCGAACCGTCAGGAGTTCAACGACGGCGGCATCCTGGGTTTGCGACAGCAGCGTTGGCTGGAACGTGAACTGCTGCACTCCCGAGCGACCTGGAAGGTGATCTCCAACGACCTGCCGCTGGGGGAGATCGTTGCGGACGGTGACACCGACTACGAGTCGGTGTCCAACGGTGACGACGGTCAGCCGATGGGGCGCGAGCTACAGATCGCGGAGATCCTGCGT
The DNA here is from genome assembly GCF_900105385.1 of Microlunatus soli. Lineage (NCBI taxonomy): Bacteria > Bacillati > Actinomycetota > Actinomycetes > Propionibacteriales > Propionibacteriaceae > Microlunatus > Microlunatus soli. Next base: position 5,534,737 of record NZ_LT629772.1, read on the forward strand.
TTCATCAAGCGGCACAAGATCAGCAACGTCGTCTGGGTGACCACCGACGTGCACTACACGGCTGCGCACTACTTCGATCCGGACAAGGCGGCGTTCAGCGACTTCGATCCGTTCTGGCAGTTCACCAGCGGACCGCTGAACGCCGGCTCCTTCCCGGCCAGCCCGGTGGACAAGACGTTCGTGCCCAGCAGGTGTTCGTCAAGTCGCCCGACTACGCCAACGCCTCGCCGGCGACCGAGTTCCAGTTCTTCGGCCAGGTCACCATCGCTGCCGACAGTGAGGTGATGACGGTCAACCTGCGGGACAACTCCGGCGCGATCCTGTGGAGCAAGGACCTGGAGCCGCAGGGCCGGAGCTGAGGACCATGATCGCCCGCTCGGCTGAGCAGTTGATCGGGTGGTCGTTACCTGGTTGACAGCCGCTCTCGCCACGGTCACAGTGACGCGATGACGATCATGCCAAGGCCGCCGGAGTTGACCCTGTCCAACTGGGACCTCGGTGGGATCGTGTCGGCCTGGAGTTATCGACACACCGATCAACTCTTCGCCGTACGACCTCTGGTCCCCGGCAGCCGGGCCGAGGTGGACACGATGGCAGAGGTCAGCACCGACCCGGCAGATCTGGCGATCGCGGAATTCGCCGAACTGGCCGAGCAGCTCCGTTCCGGGCTGGTGGATGCGATCACCGTCCTGGTCGGTGGACGGCCGGCCGTGCGGTGGTCGATGGGGTCGGCGTCCGTGCCGCACTTGTTGATGTCGGTGTCGAAGGTTGTCGCGTCGCTGGCCGTCGGCGTCCTCGTCGATCAAGATCGACTGCGCTACCTGGCTTCTGTTCGTGACTACCTACCCGAGCTCGGCGAACAGTGGCGGCACTGTCGGCTGCAGGATGTGCTGGACATGGCATCCGGTGTCGTCTGCCCGGAGGTCGGCGACCCAGGAGCCTATCGGGATCCGTCGCACCCGTTCTATCGGTTCGAGGCCAGCCTGGGGTGGCGGCCGGCGCAGCAACCGAGCAGTCCCTACGAATTGACGCTCGGCTTCCAGCGGCTCGGCCGGCCCGGCACCCGGTACGAGTACACGTCGGTGAACACCTTCCTGCTCGCCTGGGTCGTCGAGCGGGTGACCGGACTCGACTATGTCGACGCCGTCCAGTCACTGGTCTGGGACCACCTCGCGCTGGACAACGATGCGGCATTCTGTGTCAACGGACGCGGCACCGCGGTCGCGCACGGCGGCTTGATCATGACCGTCGATGATCTTGCTCGGTTCGGAACACTGTTCACGCCGTCCGGTGCATCCGCGGGACACCGGCTGGCGGTGCCGGCGAGCTATGCCTCGATGCTCCGGCGGGACCGGCATGAGCTCGTTCCGAGCTACGGCGAGTGGCCGCATGGTGCGCATCCTGCGGGCCAGTGGAATCTCGTCCACGCCGACGGGGACATGATCAAGACCGGATTCGGTGGCCAGGGACTGTATGTCTCGCCGACTCATGACGTGGTGATCGCCTTCAGTGGAGTTCCCGACGCCGCTGGCCGGACCAATTCGCTCGCCGCGTTGTGCCGCTCCTTGGTGCCGCGCTGTGCGGAACGCTGGAGCTGATCATGGTCCAGCGGCTACCGTTGCAGGATGAACAGTCAACGCGTGCCGGGCGGTGTGGTGCACCAGCTGCCGAACGATCTGCGCAGCGCGCTCGCCGGCAACGCCGTTGCCCTGGAGGCGTGGCAGGACATCACGCCGCTGGCGCGCAACGAGTTCATCTGCTGGGTCGAGGACGCCAAGCAGCCGGCCACCCGGGAACGGCGGATCCGTCGGACCCAGGAGGAGCTGGAAGAAGGGATGCGGCGGCCGTGTTGCTGGCCCGGATGTCAGCACCGGGAACGGACCGGGCGGTCCTGACGAGATGACGGCCACAACGTCGTTGCAGCGTCGGATCCGCGATGACCTTGTCGCCGCAGGGGGGTCAGAGCGTGCCGTGCAGCAGCAGGCGTACATGCATTCGGCGTTGCCGTACGCAGGTGTTGCGCGCCCCGAGTTGCGGCGGCTGCAGCGCGACTGGTTCGCAGAGGTCGGCTTCGCCGATGTCCAGGCTTGGCAGGCAGCGATCCGGCAGCTGTGGCACGGTGCACGATTCCGCGAGGAGTGGTATGTCGCGATCAGCCTGGCGCAGCATCGTCGTTTTCGTGGTTGGGCGACGTCTGCCGACGCGCTGCCGCTGTATCGCGAGTTGATCGAGAACGGCGCCTGGTGGGACGTCGTGGATGAGATCTCCCAACATCTCGTCGGCGCGGTGCTGGCCGCGGACCCGGATGTTGCCGACACGATGCGGGCGTGGTCGATGGCCGATCAGCTGTGGGTGCGCCGTTCGGCGATCCTGAGCCAGGAGCGACACCGGACACTCGACGAGCAGCTCCTCGCCGAGGTGATCGAGAACAACCTCACGGGGTCCCCGTTCGGCGAGGAGTTCTTCATCCGCAAGGCGATCGGCTGGGCGCTGCGCTCACACAGCAAGCACGGCCCGGAAGCAGCGGCCTGGGTCCGCCGGTTCGTCGATGAGCACGCCGAACAGCTCTCGCCGCTGTCCATCCGCGAGGCGCGCAAGTACCTCTGACAGCTAACTGGTCCGGTGACCCGGGTCGCCTCCCTTTGTGCTGCGCTGCTGGATCCCTGTTCTCGGACTGCCCGTGGGGCGCTCAGGTCCTGCGGTGTGGTTCGGGTGGTCGGATGCGGTTGTTGATCATGGGTGTTTGGTCGGGGTCGATCCAGCGGGGAGGGATCCACCAGGGCAGGCCGTCGATCATGTCGCATTGCCAGCCTTGGCGTTGGAAGTGCTGGTGGTGATAGCGACACAGCAGGGTGAGATTGGTCAGATCTGTCAGTCCGCCGATCTCCCAGCCGATGATGTGGTGTCGTTCACACCAGGCCGCGGGTCGACCACAGGACGGGAACGAACAGCCCTTGTCGCGGGCGATCAACGCCATCGTTTGGGTCTTGTTCGCCACCCGGTGATTTCGTCCGAGGTCGAGCACCTCGCCGAAGGCTCCGAGGACGACGGGAATGATGTCGGCCTCACAGGCCAACTTGAGCAGGGTGCTGGGGGCGATCGGGGTCCCGTCGGGCAACCTGCCGTACCCGGTGTCGTCGAGGAGGTGTCGGTAGTCGATGGTGACCACGACGGTGGCCGGCACCCCACCCGCAGCGGGGGCATCGCCGGCGCGCAGGATCCGGGCGAACACGTCGGCGATCGCGTCGTGGGCGCGTTCTTCGGGGCTGCGGAGGTCTTGGCCGTCCGGGCCGTGTTGGGGTTTGGTCAGGGGTCCGATGACGGCGTTGATCTGGGCGCCGACGGTCGGGGTGAAGCGGGCTTCCATCCGCCAGGAGCCGTCGCGGGCTTGGTAGAAGGTGACCCGCCGGGTGGCTTCGTGGAGTTGGTCGTCGGCCAGGGTGCCGTCGGGATCGTTGTGGTCGGTGACGCGTTGCACGATTTCGGCGAACTCGCGGGGTGGGAACACCACCGCCCCGGCCGCCAACTCGGCCTCGGCGATCTCGACGGCTTCTCGGTTGGTCCACGGCAGTCGTTCGATCCTCGACAGGCAGCGCAGGGCGATGTCGGCCTGCACCGGCGGCACCAGACCGCTGGCGACGGCGGCGGCCAGCCGGGGCCATGTCGGGGCCAGGGGTTCACCGGTCATCGAACGGCCTGCCCGGAGCGTGTCGGCGGCCCGGACCCGGGCATGGGCCTGGCCGGGTTGGATCCGGGTCACCTGTCCCAACAGGTTCGCCACCGTGCGCAACTGGAGCCGGTGCGGCAGGTCGGTGGCCTGGCAGGCGTGCACGATCTCGTGATCGACCAGCCCGAGCCGGTTCCGCACCTCCTCCAGCCGGCCGATAAACCCGACCAACCGGTCATCACCCACCACGGTGAGTTCCTCGGCCGACACCCCGGCAATCAAACCCGCAACTGCCCGATCCAACTCGGCCAACAAGGCTTCCGCCGATCTCGTGATCGGATCGTCGGCTGTCGGGTCGTCAGCCGCGGGCCTGTCGGCTGTCGGGCTGTCAGTCGCGGGGCTGTCGTTCGCGACGTTGTCAGCCATCGACGTGTTGGTCGCCGCGTCGTCGGTGGTCGGACCGTTGGCCGTCGGGCCATCAGTGGTCGGCTGTCGGCCCCGACGTCGTCGACGGCCGGACCGTTGGCCGCGGCACTGACGGCCGCCGCACCGACGGCGACAGCGTTGTCCGTCGCCGCCCTATCAAGCACCTCACCGGCGGACACTGCACTGCCGGACACAGAACTGGCGGACACTGCACTGTCGGACACGGAACTGGCGGATACAGAACCGTCGGACACGGAACTGGCGGATGCTGCGCCGGTAGGTACTTTGCTGTCGGGCGTCGTCCTTTCGGCGGCGGCCTCGTCCGTGCCCGACATCGACCCGGGCGGGTTGCCCGTCGCTGCGGTGCCGACCGGGGCAGTTGGTGCAGACGGTGTCGCTTCGCAACTCACTGCTTGGCCGTCGGCATCCGCACGCCCACCGATCACCGGATCGGTGGGGAGCCCTGCGGGCTCATGGACTTCCGTGGCCATACCCGGATTGTACTCGAACAGTCAATCGTGTTCAAGAGTTGATCATGAGATATCCCAACAAAACAAGGGTAAATCCTCCATCCCGTGACTAGTTGATCAAGGTCGCAATGATCGGCGTCGCCATCGTCTCACCCGGCACCGACAGTCCTGCCGGATCATCACCAAGGTCGCAGAGATCTGTGGACGACCAAGGTCACGCGCCTGCCGATCCGATTCTGACGACCTCGGCTGGAGCCCGGCTACGCCGCACGAGTTGCAGGAGGGCGAGCGGCCCACGATGCAGTCGCACCCGACCGCTGACCACGACAACCGCGGCCAGTGATTCGCACGACCAACCGGCCGGATGCTCGACCGGTGGGACCGCTTGACGCCCTGTGTAGTCGCGCGAGGAGGTCACCGGCCCGCCGGAGTTCATCACGGTTCTGCCTGTCGAGCGACCTACCCTGAACAAACGGCCACAGCGTGATCGGTCGACCGTTCCAGACAAACACAGACTCACCGTCGGATCCGACGATCGCGGGGATCACCTCGGCGACGCTGCGGGCAAGCTCGGCGGCGATCCTGCAGGACCGTTGCTGATCTTGCAGTCCGTAGTACTGCGACAGGCGGAGCACCACCGCGGGCTCGGAATCCAGACGCCACAACTTGCTCGCGGAGCCGCCGTGGATCGCCTCGGTGTCGACAGCGTTGACGCCGTACCGGTGGCGGACCTCCACCAGCAGTCGTTGCGGAAGTGTCTCCATCTGGCAACCCCACGGTCCCGACTTATGTCGTCGTCAGACAGTGAAACAGCCGGTCGACCTCACCGCAAAGGCTCCAAGATCACGATCCGAGCTACAACGCCCTCAGGCGTTGTAGCTGTCCCGGCCGGGGACGTACTCGGCGACGGCGAGGGTGGTGTCACTTTGACCGTAGTAGGCCAGCCACCGGTCCTTGAACCAGACCAGGCCCTCGACGAAGGTCACGTTGGAGACCAGCCCGTTCAGCTCCTCGAAGGTCTGCGGTCGCAGCCACGGCCGGGTCATCTTGGCGATCACCTGGGTCGGCTCGTTCAAGGCAATGGCGATCTGGCCGCAGCGGTAGTCCACCCTGGTCTGCTCGCCGGCTCGCGCTCCGTTGATCATGAAGATCAACAAGCCGTCGTCGGTCTGCACCGGAACAGCGCCGATCTCCACCAGCGCTTCGTCCCAGTCGCCCTTGGTCGGGGTGTAGATCGGCTGGTCGTTGGGGCACGGCGTCCAGTGGATCAGGTCCTCGGAGGTGGCGTAGAAGATCGCGCCCTCGCCGAAGTACATGAAGTACCGGCCGTCGATCTTGTTCGGGTGGATGACGCCGGCCTTGCTCCAGGTCCGCCCGGTGTTGCCGGAAACCGGCGCGAAGGTGTCGAAGCCTTCGGGAAGGATCGGCCCGTGCTTGGTCCAGGAGTGGAGATCGGTGGAGGTCGCCAGGCAGAGCTGCGCGGTGGTGCCGTCGTACCCGGTGTAGGTCAGGTAGAAGGTGCCGTCGATCTTGCTGATCCGCGGATCCTCACAGCCGTGGCTCTCGTAGTCATGCTCAGGGGACAGGATCGGCTGGTCCTCCCGTTCGAAGTGGTAGCCGTCGTCGCTGCGCGCCAACCCCACGTGGGAGACGATGTCCTCGGCATGTGCACGGTAGAGCAGCAGCACCTGACCGTCCTCGACGATCGCCGCCGGGTTGTAGAGATTGCTCGACTCCCAGCTGTCGCCACGGGGTCGCATGATCGGGTTCTCCCCGTACGGCGTGAACGGGCCGAGCGGGAACCGCGGGGCGGCAGATGACATCCTGGCGAACCTCTCAACTAAAGTTTTAGTAGCCGGAGTTCCTTTCCGGCACAGGGCAGCCTAGACCAGGACGATGCTGGGAAGCCAGTGATGCAAGGGCTTCCTCGCATGTCTGTATCAAGAGCCGCGTCCGGGGTTGTGGTGATTGCGGCCCGGAGTTACCCTGCAACTAAAGCGCTTTGGTGACTGACTGCCGGCAAGGATGAGGCGAGGAGGGGAACGGATGTCCAAGATCACCATCTCCGACATCGCCCGCGAAGCCGGAGTGTCGATCACCTCGGTGTCCTTCGCGCTCAATGGACAGCCCGGCGTCTCCGACACGACCCGGCAGCACATCCAACAGGTCGCCCGACGACTCGGTTGGATCCCGTCGGTGCGTGCTCGGAGTCTGTCCGGCCGGCGGGCCTATGCGATCGGGCTGGTGATCGAACGCAATCCCTCGGTGCTCAGTCTCGACCCGTTCTTCTCCACCTTCATCGCCGGCGTCGAGGCCGCGCTCGAACCCCGTGAGCGGGCCCTGGTCCTGCAGGTCAGTCAGGATCGTGAATCGACCGTACGCCGCTACCGTCGGCTGGTCGCCGAGGGCCGTGTCGACGGCGTCATCCTGTCCGATCTCGAGCTCGATGATCATCGTCCTGCACTACTGGAGGAGCTGGGCCTGCCGGCCGTCGCGCTGATGGCCGGGCCCGATTTTCCGACACCGGTGGTCCGGCAGGACCACCGGCAGGGGATCGCACAGATCGTCCGACACCTCGCGGCGTTCGGCCACCAGCAGATCGCACACCTGGGCGGGTTGCCGTCGGTCATCCACACCGAGCAGCGGCTGACCGCGTGGCGGGAGTCCATGATCGACAGCGGGCTGCAGCCCGGCCCGGTCGAGTTCGCCGACTTCACCGTCGCCGGCGGGGCAGCGGCGACCGAACGACTGCTGGGACACACCCCGCGACCGACGGCGATCGTCTGCGCCAACGACCTGATGGCGATCGGCGCGATGCAAAAACTACGACAGCTCGGACTGGCCGTCCCCGACGACGTCTCGGTCACCGGCTACGACGGGATCGAGATCGGACAGTACGTGACTCCGGCGCTGACCACGGTGATCACCGATCCGGCCGAGGTCGGCCGGCAGGCCGCGGCCCTGCTGCTCGATCTGATCGACCAGCACCAGCCCGAGGATGTCGAGATCGCGCCTGCCAAGCTCGCCGTCCGCGGATCGACCGGACCAGCACCGGCGTGATGAGGAAGAAGGACATGCTCAACAGGACAAGGGCGATCGCGGCTGTGGCCGTGACCACCATGGCAGCCGTCGTGCTCTCCTCGTGTGCGCAGGCGTCATCACCGGAGGCCGCCGTGGCCGACACGTCCCGCGGCCCGATCACGGTCTGGATGTCCAGCAACGAGCAGGAGCTCGGCTGGGGTCAGCAGATGGCCGAACAGTGGAACAAGACCCACACCGATCAAGAGGTCCGGGTGTTGCCGATTCCGTCCGGCGCGACGTCGGAGGGGGTGCTCCGTGCTGCAATCACCGCCGGCAACGCACCGTGCCTGGTCTACAACATCGCGCCTTCGGCCGAACCGGACTTCGAGAAGCAGGGCGGTCTGGTGCCGCTCGACACGATGCCGGGCGGCAAGGCCTACATCGAACAGCGAACCGGTCCGGTCGCCGATCAGTTCACCTCCGCCGACGGTCAGTACTACCAGTTCCCGTGGAAGAGCAACCCGGTCCAGCTGTTCTACAACAAGAAGGCCTTCGCCAAGGCCGGCCTCGATCCCGACGATCCCGGCCTGGACAGCTACGCCGGCGTCCTCGCCGCGGCCCGCAAGATCAAGAAGTCCGGAGCGGCGAAGTATGCGATGTGGCCGTCGGTGGGCAGCGAGTACTACGCGCCGTGGAGCGACTTCTACCCGTTCTACGTCGCCGCGACCGGCAAGCAGTTGGTCGGCGACAACGGCCATCCCAACTTCGACAGCGTCCAGGGGCTGGCGGCGGGCAAGCTGTATCAGACCCTCTACGACGAACGGCTTGCGCCGCGAGAAAGTGCACCGGAGGGCATCGACCCCTTCGCCACCGGCGACGCGGCGATGGCCCTGGCCGGTCCGTGGGCGATCGCCAGCTACGCCGACCAGGTGGACTGGGGTGCGGTGGCGGTGCCGTCGCCCGAACCCTCGGACCAGCCGCCACCGACCTACGGCGACTCCAAGAACGTCGGCCTGATGACGGCGTGTGCCAACCGCGCGACCGCGTGGGACTTCCTCAGGACCACGACCAGCAAGGAAGCCGACGGTGCACTGCTCAAGGACACCGGACAGATGCCGCTGCGTCGTGAGCTGAAGCAGAGCTACCCGCAATATTTCGCCGACAATCCGGACTATGCGCGATTCGCCGCCGCTGTCCCGACCGCGGTGGATTCGCCGCAGGTGCAGAACAGTATCCAGATCTGGCAGACCTTTCGCGACGCCTGGACCAACTCCGTCGTCTACCGCAACCAGACCGTCCGCGAGGCCTTCTCCGAAGCCGGAGCCAAGGTCCATGATCTCGCCACCAGGAAGTGATCGACCGTGGCTGACAGAGCACCGGGGACCAGAGCGTCGGGACTTCGTCGGGTCCTCGGCCGGCAACCGGCGGGGTCGCTGTTCGCGGCGCCGTACGTGATCTTCGTGTTGGTGATCTTCGCCTATCCGTTCTGCTACGCGGTGTGGATGGCCTTCCACGAGTGGTTCTTCGCCGCACCCGGGGTCGAGGTCGACCGCCCCTTCGTGGGCTTGCGGAACTTCAGCGACCTGCTGTCCGACCCGTTGGTGCTGCGGGCTTTCCTCAATATCGGCATCTTCCTGATCATCAACGTTCCGCTGACCGTCATCATCGCTCTGCCGTTGGCGACACTGCTGAATGCCAAGCTCAGGTTCCGCGGCTTCTTCCGCAGTGCCTACTATCTGCCCTACATCACCGCCAGCGTCGCGGTGGTCGGTGTCTGGCTGCTGCTCTTCGGCAGCGACGGGCTGGTCAACAACCTGCTCGGCCCGCTGGCTCCCGACCCGTCCTGGCTGTCCAACAGTGCGATCGCGATGCCGCTGATCGCGGTCTACGTGACCTGGAAGCAGCTCGGCTTCTTCGTGGTGCTCTACCTAGCCGGCCTGCAGAGCATCGGCTCCGAGCAGTACGAGGCCGCGGCTGTCGACGGTGCGTCCCGGTTCCGCACGTTCCTGTCGATCACGGTGCCGTCGTTGCGGTCGGTGACCAGTCTGGTGGTGATGTTGTCGATCATCACCGGTGCCAACGTCTTCACCGAGCCGTATCTGCTGACCGGCGGCGGTGGCCCCAATGGTGCGTCGATGACGCCGGCGTTGCTGATGTACCAGCAGGGCATCGAACAGAACCTGCCCGGCACAGCATCGGCGATCGGGATGGTCCTGATCGTCGTCGTGCTCGCCGTGTCCTTGATCTCCCGTCGCCTGATCGAGAGGGACTGACGACATGTCCGTGGCATCCAAGACCCTGCGCTACCTCGGCCTCGGCGTCGGCGCGATCGTCTTCCTCTTCCCGTTCTGGTACATGCTGATCGGATCGCTGCAGAAGAGCCCCGATTCCGGGCTGTCCAGCCTGCTGCCGATCCCGGGACACCTGACCTTGCACAACTTCGCCCAGATGAACGGGTTCATCAACGTCGGCCGATCACTGGTCAACTCCGGCATCTACACAGCCGGTGTCCTGGTCTGCACCCTGTTCTTCGGCATGCTGGTCGGCTACGCGTTGGCGACGCTGCAGTTCCGCGGCCGCGGCGTGGTCTTCGCCGCCGCGCTGCTGGTCCAGGTCGTGCCGTTCCAACTGCTGATGATTCCGCTGTATGTGATGGTCACCGTCAGCTACGGACTGTCCGACAGCTTCGCCGGGATGATCCTGCCGTCCGCGATCAGCTCGGGTGCAGTGATCATCTTCCGGCAGTTCTTCGTCTCGCTACCGAAGGATCTGTTCGAGTCGGCTCGGATGGACGGTGCCGGTGAATTCCGGATCCTCGCCTCGATCGCGGTTCCGCTGGCCCGACCTGCGCTGTTGACGGTGGCGCTGACGACGTTCATCGGTCCGTGGAACGAGTTCCTCTGGCCGTTCCTGATCACCAAGGATCCGGACAAGCAGCCGTTGGCCGTCGCCTTGGCCAACTTCATGGGCACGTTGCAGCCGACCCTGACCAACCCGTACGGCGCACTGCTGGCCGGTGGCGCAGCATTGGCGGTACCGGTGATCGTGCTGTTCGTGATCTTCCAGCGACACTTCGTGCAGAACGATGTCTCGGCCGGCGTGAAGGGCTGAGCCTGGGACTGAATCCACGCCGAGTCGCCGACAGTCCACCACACTCACAGCAAGCACAAAGCCTGCTCCGAGGCAGATCACCGGTCCGTCGCCTTTCCTGGATCCAGATGATCTTCTTCCAGAGGGTGTGATGACATGGGTGGACGTGGGTGGGGCCGGCGGCTCGGCGTGATGGCCGGTTCGGGTCTGTTGATTGCGGGACTGGCGATCGGTCCGAGCACGGCGTCGGCGATCCGACTGGTGGACTACCCCGGAGCGGGCTTCGGCAGCAACAGCTTCGGCGCCGGCTCCTGGGGCTACGGCCAGAACGACGACAGCAATCGTTCGGGAGGATCGGGCGGACAAGGCGGATCGGCCGGTTCGACCGTCGACTCGCAGGCGGCAACCACCGCCGAATCCCGGGGCGTTGCCCTGATCGACACCGAACTGTACGACGGTTCGGCAGCGGCCGGCACCGGGATCGTGCTGACCGCCGACGGTGAGATCCTGACCAACTACCACGTGGTCGAGGGATCGACGGTGATCAAGGTGACGATCGCCAGCACCGGCAAGACCTACACCGCGGCACTGGTCGGCGCCGACGAATCGTCCGACGTCGCCGTGCTGCAACTGCAGAACGCTTCCGGGCTGAGCACGGCCACCATGGACGACGACGCGGTCGCCGTCGGCGACGATGTGACCGCCGTCGGCAACGCCGGCGGAACCGGCACGCTGACCGCCGCCGACGGTGACGTCACCGCGCTGAACGCTCAGATCACCACCGCAGCAGAGGGGCCGGTGCAGAGCGAGACCCTGTCCAAGATGATCGAGACCGATGCCGACGTGGTGGCCGGCGACTCCGGCGGTCCGTTGTTGGACTCCGAGGGTGAAGTCGTCGGGATCGACACCGCAGCCTCGTCGGGCAGCGAGATCGACGGCTACGCGATCCCGATCGACAACGCCCTGGCGATCGCCGAGCAGATCCAGTCCGGCGACGAGACCGACCAGGTGAGGATCGGTCCGGCGGCCTACCTCGGAGTCCAGGTCACCGACAGCACCGCGGCTCAGGATCAGTACGGCGACCAGTACGGCTCGGGATTCGACGGCAGCCTGAACGGCACCTCGGGTCCGCGGACCACGACCGGTGCCGGCGGAGCCGCCGTCGCCGCTGTCGAGGACGGCACCCCGGCGGCCACCGCGGGACTGACGTCCGGCGATCTGATCACCGGAGTCGACTCGACGACGATCGGCTCGGCGTCCGACCTCACCGAAGCGCTGGCCGATCAGCAGCCGGGCGACACCGTGCGGATCACCTGGACCGACGGCACCGGCGCCGAGCAGTCGGCGACGGTGACTCTGGGGGAGAGCCCGGTCAACTGACCCAGGTCGGGCAGGATGGGCCCATGGCACTGTTCCCCGACAGCCCCGGGTCATTGTTCCCCGACAGCGATGTATCCGGCCACGGGTCCGCGGCGATCACCATCGCCGGGGACCCGATCGGCCGTTCCGACCTCTTCGGCGCGGCGGCCGCGGTCGCTGCGCGGATTGCGGGAGCCCCGGCCGCCGCCGTGCTGGCCACTCCGACACTGTCGACTGCGATCGCCATCGTGGGCTGCCTGCAGGCCGGTGTGCCGGCGGTCCCGATTCCGCCCGATTCCGGCCCACGGGAGCGGGCACATCTGCTGACCGACTCCGGCGCAGCGATCTGGATCGGCGACCGTCCAGACGATCTGCCGGCCACGCTGCCGTCGTTCGTCGTCGATCCTGCGCAGCGGGCCACGGCACCCGCCGAACCGGACTCGGACAGCACGGCGATGATCATGTACACCTCCGGCACCACCGGTTCTCCCAAGGGTGCGTTGATCCCGCGGCGGGCCCTGGCAGCGCAGCTGGACGGGCTGGCGGAGGCCTGGCAGTGGGGGCCGGATGACGTCCTGGTGCAGGGATTGCCGCTGTTCCACGTGCACGGCCTGGTGCTCGGCCTGCTCGGACCGCTCCGAGTGGGCAGCCGTCTGATCCACACCGGCAAGCCGCGGCCGGAGCTGTACGCCGCCGCGGCCGAGCGCGGCGGCACCATGTTCTTCGGTGTCCCGACCGTCTGGAGCCGGATCGCGGCCGCGCCCGGGGCGGCTCGGGCGCTGTCCTCGGCTCGGCTGTTGATCTCCGGCAGCGCCGGGTTGCCGTCCACGGTGTTCCGTGATGTCAAGGCATTGGCCGGGCAGGGACCGATCGAGCGGTACGGGATGACCGAGACCTTGATCACCCTCGCCGCACGGGCCGGTGGCGAGGGACGGCCCGGCTGGGTCGGCAGCCCGATCACCGGTGTCGAGGCCCGGATCGTCGACGATCACGGCCGACCGGTGCCGACCGATGGTGAGGCCATCGGCGATCTGCAGATCCGCGGGACGACAGTCTTCGACGGCTACCTGGGCCGTCCGGAGGCCACCGCCGAATCGTTCACCGCTGACGGCTGGTTCCGCACCGGTGACGTTGCCGCCGTCGATGATCATGATCAACATCGGATCGTCGGCCGGGCGGCCCAGGATCTGATCAAGTCCGGCGGCTACCGGGTCGGCGCCGGCGAGATCGAGGCGGTGCTGCTGGACTATCCCGGCATCGAGGAGGCCGCCGTCGTCGGTGAACCCGATCAGGATCTCGGCCAGCGGATCGTCGCCTACGTGGTCGGTGACCGGGTCGACGAACGGGCAGTGATCGACTGGGTCGCCGGCCAGCTGTCGGTCCACAAACGGCCGCGGGCGATCCGTACCGTCGGATCACTGCCCCGGAATGCGATGGGCAAGATCCAGAAGTCCCTGCTGGGTTGATCAGGCTGGGTTGATCAGGCGGGGTTCATCAGGCGGGGTTCATCAGGCGGGATTGATCAGGCTGGGGTGATCGAGCGAGGGCCCGACTCAGAGTTGCTCGCCGAGCTTGAATCCGTGCTGCCGGTCCTCCGATCGGGTGTAGGAGAAGCCGTCGGCGCCGACCGTGACAGCCATTTCGGACGGTTCGTCGCGATCGACGACCGGCTGCGGGTTGCCGTCCAGGTCCAGCACCGGCGAGGCTTCGGTGTACCAGCTCGGCACCACCGGGTTGCCCCACCAGTCCCGACGCTGGTTGTCGTGCACGTCCCAGCTGACCCTCGGGTTGTCCGGGTCGCCGGTGTAGTAGTCCTGGGTGTAGATCTCCACCCGATGGCCGTCCGGGTCGCGCAGATAGAGATAGAAGGCGTTGGAGACACCGTGCCGGCCGGGCCCTCGTTCGATCCGATCCGATTGCCGCAGAGCACCGAGCTTGTCGCAGATCGCCAGGATGTTGTGCTTCTCATGGGTGGCGAAGGCGATGTGATGCAGACGCGGGCCGGCGCCGCCGGTCAGCGCGGTGTCGTGCACGGTGGCCTTCCGGTTCAGCCAGGCGGCATACACCACGCCGTCGCTGTCCTGGATGTCCTCGGTGATGCCGAATCCCAATCCCTGCAGGTATTCACAGCCTCGCGGTACGTCCGGGGTGACCTGGTTGAAGTGGTCCAGCCGAACCAGCGCACCCGGCGGCATCCGGTCGTAGGCCCAGGTCAGCCGCTCGACATGGTCGACGGCGTGGAAGAACTCGTACGGGAAGCCGAGCGGATCGGTCACGCGGACGGCGTCGCCGACACCGCGGGCGAAGCCGTTCCGGTCCCGTCGGACCGGGCAACCGAGATCGGAGTAGTACGCTTCCGCGCGGTCGACGTCCTCGGGAGTCCGGACCCGGAACGCCAGCGCAGCCGCCGCGGCGACCGGCCCCTGCCGGAGCACCAGGTTGTGATGAATGAACTCCTCGAAGGTCCGCAACTGGATCTCATGATCATTTTCCGCCGTCACCACCAGTCCGAGCACGTCGACGTAGAAGGCACGGGCTGCCGCCAGATCGGTGACGACCAGGTCGAGATAGCCGCAGCGGACGATGTCCGGTGCCGTCAGGTTCGATGTCAGCGCTGTCATCGCACACTCCTCATTCTTCGGAACCGGCACCGAATCGCGGCGTGTGGACCGCGCCGAGTGAGATGTGCACGGCCTGCTGGTCGGTGTAGAAATCCAAGGACCGGTAGCCGCCCTCGTGTCCGAGACCCGATGCCTTGACCCCTCCGAACGGTGTCCGCAGATCACGGACGTTGTGCGAGTTCAGCCAGACCATGCCTGCCTCGATCCGCTGGGCGAAGCTGTGGGCCCGTTCCAGGTCGCGGGTCCAGACGTAGGCAGCCAGCCCGTAGTCCACGGCATTGGCCAACTGCAGCGCTTCGGCTTCGTCCTCGAACGGGGTGATCGCCACCACCGGGCCGAAGATCTCCTCGGTGAAGATCCGTGCGGTCGGCGGGACGTCGGCGAACACGGTGGGGGACACGTAGTTGCCCTCCGGCAGCTCCGCCGGACGGCCACCGCCGGCCAACAGCCTGCCCTCGGTACGGCCGATCTCGATGTAGCTCAGCACCTTGGCGGCATGGTCGGGATGGACCAGCGCTCCGACCTCGGTGGCGGGATCGGACGGATCGCCGACGATGATCTTGCTCGCGCGGTCGGCATAGCGGGCACAGAAGTCGTCATAGACCGAACGCTGGACCAGGATCCGGCTGCCGGCCGTGCAGCGTTCGCCGTTCAGCGAGAACACTCCGAACAAGGTCGAGTCGAGCGCGGCTTCAAGATCGGCATCGTCGAAGATCACGGCCGGTGACTTGCCGCCGAGCTCCATCGACAGCCCCTTCAGCTGCGGTGCCGCGTTGGCCGAGATCAGCGCACCGGTCGCACTCTCTCCGGTGAAGGAGATCAGTGGCACGTCCGGATGCCGGACCAGGGCGTCACCCGCCTCCTCGCCGATCCCGTTGACCAGGTTGAACACGCCGTCCGGCAGGCCGGCGTCGGCGAAGATCTGCGGCCACAAGCCGGCCGACAACGGCGTGAACTCGGCCGGCTTCAGCACCACCGTGCACCCCGACGCCAGAGCCGGGGCGAGCTTCCAGCTCTCCAGCATGAACGGGGTGTTCCACGGCGTGATCAGGCCGGCGACGCCGATCGGTTTGCGGTTGACGTAGTTCAGTTGCCTGCCCGGCACCTGGTACGCGTCGTCGGCCTGGGCGACGATCAGATCGGCGAAGAAGCGGAAGTTCTCCGCGGCCCGTTGTGCCTGGCCGAGGGCCTGGGTGATCGGCAATCCGGTGTCGAAGGACTCCAGCTCCGCCAGTCGTCGGTCCTGCGCGGCGATACCGTCGGCGATCCTGTTCAGGATCGTCGCGCGGGCACGGGGAACCAGTCCGGGCCACGGACCGTCGACGAACGCGGTCCGAGCGGCGGCGACGGCACGGTCGACATCCTCGGGCTGGCCCGCGGCGGCAGTCGTGTAGCCGGTATTGCTGACCGGGTCCAGCACCTCGAACGTCTGCCCGGACACGCTGTCGGCGAAGGCGCCCGCGATGTAGTGCCGGATCGTGGACGGCAGGTCGTCGGGTCTGGCGGATTGCTTCATGCCGGCCTCCCGGAGATCAGGAATGTGTCGTCGACGGGGGTGAGGTACTCCGAGCCCTGGGCCATCAGCTTCGTGATCGTGGCGATTCCCTGTTCGGTCGCTGTGATCAGCGGCGGCCGGACGTGATCGGACGAGATCAGCCCGCGTTGCTGCAGCACCCACTTGCCCGGTGCCGGATTGGTCTCGGTGAAAAGCAGGTCGACCAACGGATGCAGGCCGTAGTGGATCCGCTGCGCGGTCTCCAGGTCACCGGCGGTCCAGGCCTGGTAGAGCTGGGCGCAGGCAGCCGGTGCGATGTTGGCGGTTGCGCTGAGGAATCCGACCCCGCCGAGGGCCAGCAGCGGCAGGCAGAGCAGCTCGATCCCGGACCAGACCAACAGGTCGCGGCCGCACAGCTGCAACACCCGGGAGAAGTGTTCGAAGTCCTTCGTGGTCTCCTTCACCCCGACGAAGTTGTCGTGCTCGGTGAAGAGCCGGGCGACGGTCTGTGGTGCAATGTCGACCGCGGTCCGACTGGGCACGTTGTAGGCGATGATCGGCAGCTCGGGATACTCCCGGCAGACGGTCGAATACCAGACGTACAAGGCCTCCTGGGTCGGCCGGGCGTAGTACGGCGTGATGATCAACGCGGCGTCGGCCCCGGCCTCCGCGGCCAGCGCGGTCAGCTCAAGGGTTTCGTCGAGCTTGGCCGTCCCGGTGCCGGGGACAACCGGCACCCGATCATCGACGGCGGTGATCACGGTACGGATCGCAGCTGCCCGTTCGGCGACACTCTGGGCGCTCGGCTCGCCGGTCGATCCGCCGATCGAGATGCCGTGCGACCCGGCGGCGAGTTGCCAGCCGACCAGGTTGGCCAGACTCGCGTGATCGACCTCGCCGGTCGCGGTGAACGGTGTCATCAGTGGTGCGATCGATCCGCGGATGGTTCCCGGATCGCGCCTGAATCTCATCTCGTCCCCCTGAATCTCATCTCGTTTCTCCGTAGCTCATCTCGTCCCTCCGTCGGTCGGTTCGGCGCTCCGGGCCCGAGCGTTGTGGTCCCGGTAGGCGTGCAGGGTGGCCAGCCGGTGCTCCCGCGCCGATCTCTCGATCTGCCACGGATCGCTGCGGTTCTCGATCATGATCAACAGCCGCTCGTGCTCGGCGACCGACTCCCGGGCACGGTCCGGCACCACGGCGAAGGTGGAGTCCCGGATCGTGTTCAGTCGCTGCCAACTGCGATGGACGTCGGCCAACACTTGGGCGTTCGGGCATTGCTCGAACAGCACCGTGTGGAAACGCAGATTGAGTTCGGTGAAGTCGTGCGGCACGAAGTCGTCGGGATGCGACGGATCGGGGAGACTGTTGATCATCTCGGCATTGATCCGGCGGGCGCGCTCGACATCCTCGCGGTCCAGCAGCGGCGCGGCCAGGGCGGTGGCCGCAGCTTCCAGGATGCCGAGGGTCTCCATCGCATCGGTGTAGCGGTCCGGATCGATGACTGCCACCTGGGCGCCGATGTTACGGGTGAAGGTGACCAACCCCTCCGCCTCCAGCAGCCGGATCGCCTCCCGGACCGGGACCACCGAGATGCCGAGCTCGGCGGCGATCGGCGCGAGGACGAGCCGGTGGCCGGGCCGGTAGGTCCGATCGGCGATCCGCTCGGTGATCCAGCGGTGCGCCAGCTCCGCCTTCGAGGCGGCCGATGTGTCGACCGGGCTGATCATCAGTCCTCCGACCATCCGGCGTAGCGCTGCTTCCAGGACGCATTCATCGGGTAGAGGCCGTCGACGCTCTCACCGGCGGCCACCTGTTCGGCGATGAATCGCTCCTGGCGTTCCTGTTCGACGGCGGCCTCGGTGATCTCGATGATCAACGTCGGTGGGATCACCAGCACCCCGTCGTCATCGCCGACGATGACGTCGCCGGGTTGCACTGCGGTGCCGCCGCAGCCGACCGTGGCGTCGGTCTCCCACGGCACGTGGCGTCGGCCGAGGACGGCGGGATGGGCCCCACCACAGTAGACCTGGATCGCCAACTCGGACACGGCGGCGAGATCCCGGACGCTGCCGTCGGTGACGATGCCTGCGGCACCTCTGACCTCGGCCCGCTTGGCCAGGATGTCGCCGACGGTGCCGGTGCCGGTCTCGCCGCGGGCCTCGATGATCAACACCTCACCGTGGCCGAGGGTGTCGAAGGCCTGCTTCTGCGCGTTGAAGCCGCCGCCGTGCCGGTCGAACAGATCTTCCCGGTGGGGGATGAACCGGAGTGTCCTGGCGGTGCCGAGCAGCCGTTGGCCGGGATGGGTGGGGCGGACGCCGTCGATCGAGACGTTGTTGAGTCCACGCTTGCGCAGTTG
Organism: Microlunatus soli; assembly: GCF_900105385.1. NCBI lineage: Bacteria > Bacillati > Actinomycetota > Actinomycetes > Propionibacteriales > Propionibacteriaceae > Microlunatus > Microlunatus soli. The sequence continues at coordinate 5,553,245 of NZ_LT629772.1, forward strand.
TGAGCTGAGCGTCGCCGTGCCGACGGAGTTGATCTTGTCGCGGAGGTCGTCGGTCAGGGTGAAGACCGGTTCGCTGTGTCCCCAGGCCTCGGCGCGTTGCCGGTCGTCGACCTGAGGTCGGGCGCCGAAGTCGGCCAGCGGCGTCTCGCCCTGGATGACCGGCGTCCGCAACCGGCCGGTGCTCGGCTGTCGAGGATGGTCCGGCGCGTCCACCTCCACCTCGACGAGATCACCGGGCTGCACCACCGAGGACCCCGCCGGGGTACCGGTGAGGATGACGTCGCCGGCCTCGAGGGTGATCAACTGGGAGAGGTCGGCGATCAGTCGGTCGAAGCCGAAGAGCAGGGTGGCCGTGCTGTCGGACTGGGCGAGCTCGCCGTTCACCCAGGTCCGGATCCGCAGTCCGTCGACGGCGATGTCCGCCGCGTCGATCACCGCCGGTCCGAGCGGGGTGAAGCCGTCGCCGCCCTTGGAGCGCAGGTTGGATCCCTTGTCGGCGTAACGCAGGTCGTAGACGCCGAAGTCGTTGGCCGCGGTGACCCCGGCCACGACCGACCAGGCCTGATCGGGCTCGACCCGGCGGACCGTCCGGCCGATGATCAACGCGATCTCGCCCTCGAAGGCGAGCAGTTCGGTGCCCGCCGGGCGCTCGATCGGCGAGCCGTCGGTGATCACCGACGACGGCGGCTTCAGGAAATAGGAGGGCAGCTTCGGAGTCCGACCACGCTGGGCAGCACGCGACGGATAGTTCAGGTGGACGGCGATGATCTTGCCCGGGCGGCCGGGAAGAACGTCGGTCAGCTCACGCACCGCGGTGTGCTCCATGAAGCGATCGTATATCATCCGCAGGAACCAGCCTCGACAAGGGAGTCAGGATGTCTGCTCGCGAGCGACGCCGGGTCGCCGTCGCCACCGTCGTCGGAACCACGATCGAGTGGTACGACTTCTTCATCTATGCCAATGCTGCCGGCTTGGTGTTCCAATCATTGTTCTTCAAACCGGCCGGGCCACAGCTGTCGATCCTGCTGTCCTTCGCCACGGTCGGCATCTCGTTCCTGTTCCGTCCGCTCGGCGCGGCGTTGGCCGGGCACTTCGGCGACCGGGTCGGCCGCAAACTGATGCTGGTGTTGACGCTGCTCTGCATGGGGCTGGCGACGACGCTGATCGGACTGTTGCCCACCTACGCCACCATCGGCGTGCTGGCTCCGGTACTGCTGATCGTCCTGCGCATCCTGCAAGGCGTCTCCGCCGGCGGCGAGTGGGGTGGTGCGGTGCTGATGGCGGTCGAGCATGCACCGGACGGCAAGCGCGGACGCTACGGGATGTTTCCCCAGCTCGGCGTGCCGATCGGGATGTTGGCTGCGTCGGGAATCCTGGCCCTGATGACCGGCGTGATCGCTCCGGGCGCCGCGTTCGCGGCGTGGGGCTGGCGGGTGCCGTTCCTGCTCAGCTTCGTGTTGATCATCGTCGGCTACATCGTGCGCAGGAGCGTTGCGGAATCGCCGGTGTTCACCGAGATCGCCGAGCAGCGTAAACAGACCCGGATGCCACTGGTCGAACTCTTCCGTCGGCACTGGCGACTGGTGATCCTTGCCGCGTTGGTGTTCGCCGGTAACAATGCGGTCGGCTACATGACCACCGGCGGCTATGTCCTGAACTACGCCAGCACGCCGAAGGCCGAAGGCGGTGTGCTCGGTCTGGACAAGACCTCGGTGCTGCTGGCGGTCAGTGGCTCGGCCGCGCTGTGGCTGATCTTCACCGTGCTGGCGGGATTCCTGGCCGACGCCATCGGCCGTCGGATCACCTACCTGATCGGCTGGATCAGTCAGCTGATCGTCGTCTTCCCGCTGTTCTGGTTGATCAACACCGGCAGCATCGGTTGGCTGTTCGTCGGCCTCGGACTGCTCAGCATCGGACTCGGCCTGACCTACGGTCCGCAGCCGGCCTGGTACGCCGAGATCTTTCCGGCCTCGATCCGCTTCTCCGGTGTCGCCGTCTCGTACGCGATCGGTGCGATTGTCGGTGGCGCATTCGCCCCGACCATCTCGACCGCGCTGGTGCAGCGATTCCACACGACGCAGGCGGTCTCGTTCTATCTGTTGATCATGACGGTGATCGGCCTGACCGCGACGCTGTTGCTGAGGGATCGGCAGGGGATCGATCTGAGCATCGAGTCCGAGGAGGACGGAACCCTCGCGGAGGGCATTGGCCGATAGCGCGGGCTTGTCAGCGGCCGGAGCGAGCGGTGATCGACAGCTGGGTCTGCATATAGGGCGCACGGATCTGGGCCGAGATCCGGCAGTCGGCGACGAAGACGCCGTCGACGCCGGAGTCGAGCCACTGCTGCAGCCGGTCAAGATCATCGGGTACGGCGATCACCGCCGCTTCGGCGCCGAGGGCACGGCCCACGCCGGCGAAGTCGACGGTCGGGATCCGCATCGGCTCGGTGTGCAGACCCTTGGAACCGTACTGGTGCAACTCGGCGCCGTAGTAGCCGTCGTTCCAGACCACGACGACACCGCGGCGGACGGTTCTGATCATGGTCTCCAGGTCGGCAGCGCCCATCAACCCGCCGCCGTCGCCGGTGGTCAGGACGATCGTGCTGTCGCTCAGCGCGGCACCGGCACCGACCGCGCTGGGCAGGCCGAGCCCGATCGACTGGAACTGCGTGCCGACCATGATCAACCGGTTGGGTGACGGGATGTCCCAGTAGGTCGGCGCCCAGCCGATGAAGTGTCCGCCGTCGGAGACCACGGTCCGATCAGCGGGCAGGACGCCGTTCAGCCGATGGGCAACGGTCCGCGGATCCAGCAGCCCGTCGGGAGCCAGGCCGGTGCCGGGGTGCCGATGATCACCGCGGTTCGCCGCTTGCTGCCGCCATTGACGTGCCGAAGCCGGATCGAGATGCGGCAGCAGTGCCTCGACGGTGGTGCGGACGTCGCCGTGCAGGAAATGATCGACTCGCTCGTGGGTCGCGGTGGGCGCGCAGTCGATCTGTACCACCGTGGCGTCCTCGGCGAACGCCGTCTGGTGCCGCATCGTGAACGGATTCAGCCCGGCACCGGCGACCAGCACCAGGTCGGCTGCGTTGATCAACTTCGCGGCGTCGTCGTCGGCGAAGCCACCGCAGATGCCGAGATCGGCATCCCGACCGTCCGGTGTGGTGTCGAAGATGCCGACGCCGCCGGCACTGGTCGCGGTCAGCGCACCGATCCGGTGGGCCAGCTCGGTCAGGGCTTCGCCGGCATCGGACAACCAGGCCCCGCGGCCGGCAAGCAGCAGCGGCCGCTCGGCGCGGCTCAGCAACCTCTGCAGGGACGTCACCGATCTGGCGTCCGGTGCCGGCGGCTGCCGGCTGATCAACGTCGGCGGCGTGGTCGCCGCGACCGGCGCAGCGGCGAGATCGTACGGGATCGCCAGCACCACGGCGGTCCGCTCGTCGAGCGCATGCTGCAGGGCGGCGATCGTGATGCGGCCGGGATCGTCGGCGTCGACGGTGAAGGTCGCTGCCCCGACGGCTGCGGCGAGCCCTGGCTGGTCGACGTCCCAGGGCCGCGGCCCGCTGCTCGGCCGGTCGCCGACGATCAGCAGCAGCGGGGTGTGAGCCTGCACCGCTTCGGCCAGCGCAGTCAGGGTGTTGGTGAATCCGGGGCCGTAGGTCGCCGTAGCGGCGGCGATCCGTGCCGACGCCCGATAGTAGGCGTCGGCAGCGACGACGCCGGCCACCTCGTGCCGGACCGGCACGTAGCCGATGTCGGTGTCGGCCAGCGCGTCCAGCAGATAGGCGTTGCCGTTGCCCATCACGCCGAAGCAGTGCGACAGGTACGGCGTCAAGGTCCGGGCGACAGTGGCGGAAACGGTCGGCATGATGCATTCCTCCGAAGACGACGGTGTGGTGGCCGTATATGTCTTGAGGAAACCGCTGTCGGATCTCTATTGCCCATTTTTCGAGCAACGGCGGCGACGTCGTCGTCGCGGCCGGACGCCGCCAGTCTACCGCTGCACGCCGACGCGCTGCGCAGGGCAGCCGACGGTCGGCTGCGCTGCGAGCCTGTGGACAACCCGACGTCGGAGCGGGCTCGGAGGTCCAAGATCACCTGGTATGACCGAACCATTACTGGAAGACGACCCGATCCTGCCGCTGCAGGATCCGCGGGTTGCGCCGCCGGTGCGGACCACCGAGGCGCTGAGACAACGGTGGCGCTCGATGATGGGCGCCGGAGGATTCGGCGGCAGCACGCTATGGATGATGTGGTTCGATGCCCACGGCCGACAGCTGCCGGCCGTGATGCCGATCGGCAACCTGCGGCCGAGCTTCGATCAGTCGTGGTTGGACAATCTGATCTGGATCATCGATCGCACCGCCGAGATGGGCGCGGCCAGCGTCGCGTTGGCGCTGTCCCGGCCGGGGACCGGATCGGTCACCGATCAGGACCGGCGCTGGGCCAATCCACTGATCGCCGCCTGCTCCTCGGCCCGCAGCAGCGGCGCGCTCCGGCTGACGGTGTGGCCGATCCATCTGGCGACGACCAACTCGGTTCGGACACTCAGTGTCGATGATCTTGACCGGTGATCATCCCAGGACGATCCGGGAGATCACCGGCAGATGGTCCGAGGCTTCCGGTGTGTTGTCCAGCACCCGGGTCCGCACCGGGTTGACCGCGTCGGTGCCGAGGATGAAGTCGATCCGCTTGGTCGGTGCTTCGGACGGGTGGGTCCAACCATCACCCTTGCCGGCCGCGGTCCAACTGTCGATGTAGGCGGTGGTCAACGGCTTCAGCTCGGGATCGTCCGGCTCGGCGTTCAGGTCGCCGGTCAGGATCGCCGGGTCGTCGCTGCCGATCAGGTCGACGATCTGCTCGGCCTGCTGCTGCCGGTCCAGTTGTGAGCTTGCCGACAGATGGGTGTTGTAGAAGTCGAGTTGCCGGCCGCGGACGTCGATGGTGGCGTGCAGCAGGCCGCGCTGCTCCTGATCAGGGCTGCGGAAGAGGTGGGTGTTGTCCGAGGCGACGATCGGGTAGCGGGACAGGATCGCGGTCCCGTACTGGATCCGATCGGTGCTGCCGGCGGGCGGGTCGTTGTCGATGTTGGCGCCGAAGACGACATGGAAGCCGGTGCGTTCGGCCAACTCGGCCGCCTCGTCGGTCCACTCGCTGCGTTCGGAGTAGTGGTTGTCGACCTCCTGCAGGCCGATGATGTCGGCGCCGGATGAGGTGATCACCGAGGCGATCCGGTCCAAGGACAGGACGTCGTCGGTTCCGGCCGCGTGATGGATGTTGAACGTCATCACGTCGACCACTCGGCTCGGTCCGGTCGAGGCGTCCGCGGTCGGCGACGCGGCGCTCAGGGCGGTGGTCACGGTCAGCGCAGTCAACAGCACGGTGCTCAGGATCCTTCGCGGCATCAGTTCTTCACCTCTCGGTCGATTCGGTTGTCGAGTCGGCTGGCAGCGGCAGCCACTCCAGCACCTGGCGGATCTCGGCGTCCCACAGTCCCCACTCGTGTTCCCCCGGGACGAAGGAGGTCCGGACCGGCAGGCCGGCGTCCTCGATGGCTCGGACCAGCTTCCGGTTGTCCGGCTCCAGGGCGTCCTCGGTGCCGCACCCGACATACAGCGCGGGACACTCGGCGACGTCGATCGAGGACAGCAACGCGAACAGGTCGGCCGAGTCGGGGATCGGTTGATCACCGAAGATCCGTTCGAACATCCGCGGATCGTCCGGTCGGGGTCGATTGGTCCGCAGTCCGGTGATGTTCACCGCACCGGACAGACTGGCTGCTGCGGCAAAGCGTTCGGGCTTGCTCAGTGCCCAGTGCAGTGCGCCGTAGCCGCCCATCGAGAGCCCGGCGACGAAGGTGTCCTCCGGACGGTCGGAGACCCGGAACATGCTGTGTACCAGGGCCGGGAGCTCTTCGGTGAGGAAGGTCTGGTAGGCGCCGCCGTAGGCCTGGTCGTGATAGAAGCTGCGATGCACCTGCGGCATCACCACCGCGAGGCCGAGGGGTGCGGCGTATCGTTCGATCGAGGTCCGGCGCAACCAGGTCGTGTCATCGTCGCTGAGGCCGTGCAGCAGGTACAGCAGCGGCGGCGGCGCGTCGGATGCCGTGCCAGCCATGCCGATCTGGGTGCGAGTCTGTTGCGGAAGCAGCACGGTCATCGAGGTGCTGAGTCCGAGGGCGTCGGAGTAGAAGTCGCAGCGCAGGTGAGCCATGATCATCAGCCTGCCACGGTGATCTTGAGAGTGCGCGACGGCTCACGGTCGTAGCCGGTGATCTCGATCCGGTCCGCATACACCTCGGCGATCGCATAGGCGTTGCTGTCGGCGGTCTGGAGCACGCCGGAGAGGGTCAGGTAGTGCACGCCCCGGTAGCTGCCGTAGCCGCCCTGGTGCTGATGACCGTTGACCCAGGCCGCGAGCGCCCCGAAGTCTGCCAACCAGTCGCGGAGTTCTTGATCATCGAGCAGGTTGTCGTGGTGATCGGGGAAGACCGGGTGGTGGGCGAAGATCATGGCGCGCAGGCCGCGGTGCTCGGCGTCGGTGAGCTGGTCGGCCAACCAGTCCCTCTGAGCCGGACCGATGGTGCCGTTCCACGGATTGGCGTTCGGCCGACCTGCGGCACGCAGTCGCTGCAGGAGTCGATCACCGTCCTCCCGGGCGGGCGTCCCCGGAGCCGTCGCGATCACCCCGACCTGATTGGTGTCGAGCACCAGGAAACGCCAGCCCGGCAGATCGAAGGCGTAGTACGGCTCCGCCATGCCGAACGCCCGGCAGACCGTCTGTTGGTCGTTGACGGTGTCCGACCGGTGAGTGCTGAAATCGTGATTGCCGAGCACCTGGCGGAACTCGACCGACGATGCGTCCATCAGCTCCAGGATCGGCGCGGCATTCGCCAGATCATGATCGATCAGATCTCCGAGGTGGATCGCGAAGGACACCTGGTGCCGCTCGAATTCGGCGATGGCGGCCGACAACTTGCCCGGTGATGCCCGGAAGTGCCGATCGAGAGCGATATCCGGTTCGTCGTCTGCGTACTGGACATCGGCGATCAGGCCGAAGCGGAACAGTGGCTGCTCAAGGCTCACGGCTGAAGTCTGGCCCGCGGCAACGAGCTTGGCAACCGTTTGCGGCAGAAGCGGACACTGCCGGGCCGGCGTTCACCGACTGTTGGTCGCGCGGTCACGCGAACGCTCAGTCGCCGTCGGCGATCTCGCGGAGGATGCTGGCTGCTCGGGCCAGTGCCTTGCGGTCGGCGGGGGAGAGTTCGCTGAGGTGGGACAGGAACCAGTTGTGGCGACGGCTGCGGTCCTCGGCGACCAGTGCATCGCCGGCCGGCGTCGTGCTGAACCGGACCTTGCGGCCGTCGTGCGGGTCGGGTCCGCGGACGGCGTAGCCGGCCGCGGTCAGCCGATTCACCGTCTGACTCATCGACGCCGGCGTGACCCGCTCCTGGTCACTCAGCTCCCGCAATGTCTGTGGTCCGTCCTTCACCAGGATCGTGAGCACGGTGATCGCGGCATCGCCGAGGTCGCCGTCGATCCGGTCGGATCGGAAGCGGCGGTAGAGCCGGACGACCGCGGTCGCCACCTCCTGGCGTAGTTCCCTCAGGTCGGCCTCAGCCGACCGTGCGGTGTTGCTTGTCTCGCCACTCACAAGTCATTAGCATAACGAACGAAGTCGTTAATATACCTAATGAGAGGTGTGAGCGTCACGCCTGCAAGAGCCGCATCCTTCGACCGGCGGCTGATTCCGCCGATGTTGCTCGGGGCGATGCTGAATCCGATCAACTCCTCGATCATCGCGGTGTCACTGATTCCGATCGGGATGGCCTTCGGTGCGCCGCCCGCGGAAACGACCTGGTTGGTGTCGGCGTTGTACCTGGCGACCGCGGTCGGACAGCCGTTGTTCGGCAAGTTGGTCGACGCCTTCGGGCCACGGCCGCTCTATCTGATCGGTTCGGCCATGGTCGGGGTGGCCGGGGTGATGGGGATGTTCGCCCCGTCGCTCGGTGTGCTGATCGCCGCGCGGGTGCTGCTCGGATTCGGCACCTGCGCCGGGTATCCGGCCTCGATGCACCTGATCCGTCGGGAGAATCGGCGAACCGGTCAGGACAGTCCGCAGGTCGTGCTGACCCTGTTGGCGCTGTCCAGTCAGACCGTGATGGCGATCGGCCCGACCCTCGGCGGCCTGTTGATGGCCCTCGGTGGCTGGCGGGCCACCTTTGCGATCAACGTGCCGCTGGCGGTCGCCTGCCTGGTCATCGGTAGCCGGCGGCTGCCGCGTCGCGAGGCGTCGGCCACCCGGCCGGCGGTGCACATCGATGTCGTCGGCATCCTCGCGTTCGCCGCGGTCGTGGTGCCGTTGATGATCTTCCTGATCGATATCCGGCCGGACCGGTGGTACCTGCCGGTGATCGCCGGGTTGGCTGCGGTCGGATTCGGCATCCGTGAGCTGCGGGCAGCGGAACCGTTCATCGATCTCCGGGTGCTCGCCGGAAATCCGCCCCTGGTGCTCACCTACCTGCGCGCGTTGTTGACCGCGACGGTCAGCTACGGCCTGCTGTACGGATTCACCCAATGGTTGGAGGACGGCCGGCAGCTGGCGCCGACCCCGGCCGGGCTGGCGCTGCTGCCGCTGTCCGGAATGGCGATCGTCATCTCACTGATCACCGGTCGTCGGCAGGCGGTCCGCGCCAAGCTGATGGTCGGGGCGATCGCGCAACTGATCGCCTGTGCGGTGATGATCATGCTCGGCGGCGGTACACCGTACTGGCTGCTGCTGGTGGTGACGGCCGTCGCCGGAGTCTCCCAGGGGCTGACCGGACTGGCCAATCAGAACGCGGTCTATTACCAGGCCGATCCGCGCCGGATCGCTTCCTCGGCCGGTCTGATGCGGACCTTCGTCTACCTCGGCTCGATGGTCGCTTCGGCTGCACAGGGCGCCTTCCTCAAACCACGCGCTGACTCGGCATCGATGCACGAGCTCGCCACGTTCATGATCATTTTCGCCGCGCTGTTCCTGATCTTGAGCATCACCGACCGGTCACTGCGCCGGATCGGCGCCGACAACTGCCCGGCACCGGCAGCGCAGCCGGAGTCCCGATCAAGCACCACCAACGAAGGAAACAACTGATGGCATTGACAACACTCGACGAGCGCACCGCACTGGTGATCATCGATCTGCAACACGGGATCGCCGGGGCTTCGACCGAACCGTATTCCGGTCGTGACGTGGTCGCCCGATCGGCGGACCTGGCAGCGGCATTCCGCAGCCGCGATCTGCCGGTCGTGCTGGTCCGGGTGAGTTTCGCCGCTGACGGCTCCGACATGGCCCCCGGTCGGACCGAGCAGGCCGGCAGCCGGACGACACCCGCGCCCGGCTGGGACGAGATCGTCCCCGAACTGCTCACCGGTGACGACCTGATCGTCACCAAACGCAACTGGGGTGCCTTCCACGGCACCGATCTGGACGTCCAGTTGCGCCGCCGTGGGATCACCCAGGTCGTGCTCGCCGGTATCGCCACCAGCATCGGGGTCGAGTCGACGGCCCGCGCTGCGCATGAGCACGGCTACCACGTCACCCTGGCCACCGATGCGATGACCGACATGTCCGCCGAATCCCATCGGCACAGTCTCGAGCGGATCTTTCCGCGGCTCGGCGAGACCGGCAGCACCGCCGAGATCATCGACCTGCTGAAACGCTGACCGGTCGGGTTCCACGGACGAGACGACGACTACTTGCCGATGGCTGCGTTGGCGCCCTTCTCGGCCTTGGCCAGTCCGGACTTCACCGGGGTGCGGCCGAGGAAGATCTCCTTCAGGATCGGCTCGTAGTAGTCCTGGGAGCCCGAGCCGCCGGTTCCCTTCGGTGCCTGGATCGTCTTGCCGGCGGCGGCATCGACGAACGGCTGGACGTCGATGCCCTTGCCCTTCCAGTGCTCGACCCAGGCTTCCTGGGCGCTGGTGACGGCGGGCAGCGCGCTACCGGACTCACCGATGTAGGCGTTGCCGTCCTCCGACCCCAGCCACTTCAGCACCTTCTTCACCGCGTCGGTGTTCTTGGTCGCCGAGCTGGCGACCAGCCCGACACCGCTGGCGACGCCGTAGCTTCCGGCCGGGCCGGCGGGGTTGGCGGTGACGCCCCACTCGAACTTGGTGCCGTCGGCGACGTTGGACAGGTTGTAGGTGCCGGACTCGAAGATCGCCAGGTTGCCCTGCAGGAACTGATCACGGCTGAAATCGCCGTTGTCGTTGGTGTCGGCGGCCGACGGTGCGACGTGATGCTTGTTGATCAGATCGATCAGGTACTGGAACGCCTGCACGGTCTTCTGATCGCTGCCGAAGACGAACTTGTTCGAGCCGTCGGCCTGCCACTTGCCACCGTTGGAAGCCAAGAACGGGAAGTAGATGCCCTGCAGGTCGTACGCCGCATTGTGCCCGTAGACCTTCAGCTTCTTCGGGTTGAAGCCGGAATCGTCCGCGGACTTGCCGGTGCTGTCCTTGGTCAGCTTCTTCAGCGCCGGCAGCAGGGTGTCACCCGAACCGCCACCCGGCCGCCAGGTCAGCTTGGTCGGGTCGACGCCGGCCTCGTCCAGCATCGTCTTGTTGTAGAAGATGCCGTTGGCGTCGGCGACCTGCGGAACCGCCCAGAGCTTGTCCTTGTAGGTGTACTGCTCGACCAGCGACTGTTGCCAATCGTCGTCCGCCTCGCCGAGCAGGGTTGCGATGTCGGTGATCTTGCCGGCGTCGGCGTACTGGGTGAAGTTGGTCGAGTTGGTCCAGAACAGGTCGTCCACCGTGCCGCCGCCGACGTCGATCGGCAACTGCTCCCAGTAGTTGGCCCAGGGGACGACGTTGATCTTGACGGTGATGTCGGGGTTGTCCTTGCTGAAGGCGGCGAACGACCGCTGGTAGGCCTCGGCGACCTTCTCGTCCCAGAGCCGGAAGCCGACCGTCGTCTTGGCGCCGCCACTGCCGGCGCCGGACCCCTTCTCGGCCTGCTGGTTGGGGGAGCAGGCAGCCAGGAACGCCGTCCCGGCACCGGCACCGAGCAGGCCGAGGGCGTGCCTGCGCCCGAAGGTCTGCGCACGGACGGGGGAGAGCTGCGGCTTGGTCATGGCCGGGCACCTTTCTTGATCTCGTACATCATTTGAAACCGCCGATCGCGATCGAATTCGTGATCTGACGCTGGAAGATCAGGTAGATCAACAACAGCGGCAACAACGCGATGGTGGTGGCGGCCATCACCAGCGTCCAATTGCCGTTGTACTGGCTCTGCAGGGCGGCAGTGGCCACGGTCAACACCGCCCAATCGTTGCCGGTGGTGATCACCCGGGGCCACAGGAAGTTGTTCCACTGCGTGACGACGGTGATCACGGTCAGGGTAGCGATGATCGGGCGGGAATAGGGCAGCACCACGTACCAGAGGACACGCAGGGTGCCGCAGCCGTCGATCCGGGCCGCTGCCTCCAGGTCTGCCGGCACCGAACGGAAATACTCCCGGAGCAGGAAGATCGCGTACGGCGAACCGAACAGGGTGGGCAGCACCAACGCCCAGAAGGTGTTCCGCAGCCCGGCGGCGGTGAGCATCCCGTACAGCGGCACGATGGTGGTCACGCTGGGGATCATCATGGTCGCCAGGTAGGCCCAGAAGATCACGTCCCGACCCCAGAACCGCAGCCGGGCGAAGGCGTACGCGGCCAGGATCGAGCAGCCGAGCTGGACCACCAGGATCACCACGGTCACCTGGACGGTGACCGCGATCGGCGAGATGAAATTGTGCTCGGCACCGAACAGCCGGCTGAAGTTCTGAGCGGTGAGCGGCGCCGGCGGCGTCAGCGCGGAGCTGGTGGCGAATTGTCGGGGAGACTTCAGGGCGGTGCCGAAGCTGAGCAGGAACGGGCCGACGATCAGCACCGCTCCGAAGATCAACACTGCGTAGATCGCCAGCGTGCTGAGAACTCGGCGACCACCCCGACCACCGAGACGGGCGCGACGGGCGCGAGCACCAGAGACCGCTTCAGTACTCATGATCAGTTCACCACGTCGTAGGTGATCCGGCGGCGGAAGTAGACCTGCTGGATGACGGTGACGGTGATCAACACCAGCATCAGCAACACCGACAGCGCCGAGGCCTTGCCCAGGTCGAGCCGTTCGAAGGCGAGATTGTAGATGCGGTGCGCGATCACATCGGTCCGGCCGGGTGCTCCCGGACCGCCGCTGGTCATCGCGTACACGGTGTCGAAGACCTGGAAGGAGGAGATGATGCTGGTGGCCAGCACGAAGAACGTCGTCGGCCGGAGCAGCGGCATCGTGATCCGCCAGAAGACCCCGAGCTCGGTGGCGCCGTCGACCCGGGCCGCGTCCTGGATGTCGGCGGGTACGCCGGTCAGGCCGGCCAGGTAGAACAGGGCGACGTAGCCGACCTGGGTCCAGACGCTGACGAAGGACACCGCGGGCAGAGCGGTCGCGAAGTCCGACAACCAGGCGATCCGGGTGCCGAGGATCGCATTCAGCGCGCCGTCGGTGGGTGCGAAGATCCACTTCCAGACCACGCCGAGGGTGAGTGGCGCGCAGATCCAGGGCAGCGCGAAGATCACCCGGAACACCGGCGAACCCGGCAGTCGCTTGGACAGCAACACCGCCAGGCCGAGTCCCAGCAGTGTCTGGGTCGGGATCACCAGCACCGTGTACTGCACCGTGACTCCGAAGGAGTGCCAGACATCGGGGTCGGTGAGAACCGAGAGGTAGTTGTCCGGGCCGAGCCAGGTCGGGGCCGTGATGATGTTCCAGGACTGGAAGCTGACCGCGATCGCGACGAACACCGGCACGATCAGGAACAAGCCGACACCGACCAGGCTCGGCGCCAGCAAGGCATAGCCGACCGCATTGGCACGTAGCGCGCGTCGTCGGGCCGACCTCATGGTTACCTGCTCGCCCCCTCGTCTCACCGGTAGCTGGCGCCTTGCCGGATGCCGATTGCCCGCCGGCCCATCCGATCATGATCATCTAACCCGAATCGGGCCGGCGGAACGGGGTGGCCCGGCCGGGCGAGTCGGAGTCGATGTCCGATGGTGATCATCACCCACCGATCGGGGTCCAGATCCCTGGTGTCAGAGTATGGATACCCGATCCCAGCGCGGAATGGCCTCGGTGCTGCCAGACTGGGGGACGAATCGTGGCGGGAGCTGGCTACCGCCCATCCCGAGCTGTCCGCAGGAGTGAGGACCGATGCCGACTCGTCGAACTGTGATGGTTGCCGCGGCCGGTGGCCTGGCCGCCGCCGCAGTGGCCGGTGGAGTGGGGTCCGGCGGGCTGGGCTCGGGAGGGCTGTTGGCCGCCGCCGAGCCGGTGCGCCGGCACACCGATCCGTACCGTCCGAAGCGGCAGCTGCGTGGGTTGTGGATCGCGACGGTGGTCAACCTCAACTGGCCGAGCAAGCCGGGTCTGACCGCGGAGCAGCAGCAACTGGAGCTGAATGCGTGGTTCGACCTGGCCGTCGATCGCGGCTACAACGCCGTGATGCTCCAGGTACGCAGCGCCGCCCAGGTGTTGTACGACTCGCCGTTGGAGCCCTGGTCGGCCTATCTGACCGGTACCCAGGGCGAGGATCCCGGCTACGACCCGCTCGGGTTCGCCGTCTCGGCCGCCCATCAGCGCGGCCTGGAGCTGCACGCCTGGTTCAACCCGTACCAGCTGGTCCGCGCCGGCCAGAATCACAACACCGCCCCGAACCACCCGTCGGTCACCCATCCCGAGTGGGCGGTCGCCTACGCCGGTGCGAAGTACTTCAATCCCGGGCTGCCGGAGGCCAGGCAGTGGGTCGAGGACGCCATCATGGTCGCAGTCAAGCGCTACGACATCGACGCGGTGCACTTCGACGACTACTTCTACCCCTACCCGGTGGACGGGCAGACCTTCGACGACGCCGACGCCTACGCCCGCTACGGCGGTGACCTGGAGTTGGCCGACTGGCGCCGGGAGAACGTCAACACCCTGGTCCGTGAGATGGCCGAGCGGATCAAGCAGGCCAAGCCGCACGTCAAGTTCGGCATCTCGCCGTTTGCGATCTGGCGCAATGCGGCGACCGATCCCGCCGGGTCGGACACCACCGGTTCGCAGTCCTACGACACGATCTACGCCGACACCCGGCACTGGGTGCAGCAGGGCTGGTTGGACTACATCTGCCCGCAGGTCTACTGGGCGCAGAGCTTCACCGTCGCCCCGTACGACACGGTGGTCGACTGGTGGTGTGACCAGGTCCGCGGCCGCGACATCTCGCTCTACATCGGCGAGGCCGCCTACAAGATCGGCGATCCCGCCCAGCCGACCTGGGCCGACCCCGAAGAGATGAGCAACCACCTGCTGCACGACTCCCGCTCCGAGGAGGTCGTCGGCAATGTGTACTTCTCCATTCCCTATGTCCGTGACGATCCGCTCGGCGGCATGACCCGGATGGAGAAGACCTGGTACAGCCGGCCGGCTCTGGTGCCGCCGATGCCGTGGATCGACGACACCCCGCCCGATCCGGTCGGTCGGCGCAATCTGAACGCAGTGCGCAGCAGCAGCGGGGTCGAGCTCAGGGTGGTCTCCGGTGACAAGGACGTGGCCCGGTACGCGATCTACCGGCTGCCGCTGACCCATCGGCCGATCCGGCGCGGCGACCCGCGACTCGCCGACGCGACCTATCTGGCCGCCGTGGTTGCGGCCGAGGGCGTCCGCAACGGGATGCGCTGGGCCGACGTCCGCCCGGAAGCTGAGGGCCGGACGTCCGGTGCACACGGTGGTGACGGCTCGACCTACGTGGTGACCGCCCTGGACCGGTTGTGGAACGAGTCCGATCCGGTTTCGGTCAACGTCCGGCACTCGTAGGGTCCTTCGACTGAAATCCTTCCGCGACCGAGCCAGTCCCGTCTCCTGGTCGCCTACCGGGAATCGTCACTCGGTCCGGTACGCTCGCTGGAGCGCCGAGGCAGCCGCCGAACGTCCTGTCATCCAATCCCGTGACCGCGGGAGCCTGATCAGGGGAGCAATACGAACTGATGTCAGCACCGTCTTCACCGACCTCACGACCGACCCGAAGTGATTATCGGCTCAGCCAACTGGATGAGCTGGAGGCGGAGTCGATCCACATCTTCCGTGAGGCCGCCGCCGAGTTCGAGAAGCCTGTGCTGATGTTCTCCGGCGGCAAGGATTCGATCGTGATGATGCGGCTGGCGGAGAAGGCGTTCTTCCCGGCCAAGCTGCCGTTCCCGGTGTTGCAGGTCGATACCGGCTACGACTTCCCCGAGGTGTTGGAGACCCGGACCAACTGGGTGAATCGGCTCGGTGTCCGGCTGATTGTTGCTTCGGTGGAGGAAGCGATCGCCGACGGCATCGTGGTGGATGACGGCAAGACCAGCCGG
This sequence comes from Microlunatus soli, assembly GCF_900105385.1. NCBI lineage: Bacteria > Bacillati > Actinomycetota > Actinomycetes > Propionibacteriales > Propionibacteriaceae > Microlunatus > Microlunatus soli. The sequence goes on from NZ_LT629772.1 coordinate 5,568,647, forward strand.
AACCGGCTGCAGATCGGCACCCTGTTGAACGCGATCGAGGCCGAGGGCTTCACCGCGGCGTTCGGTGGCGGTCGGCGGGACGAGGAGAAGGCCCGCGCCAAGGAGCGGATCTACTCCCACCGCGACGAGTTCGGTCAGTGGGATCCGAAGAATCAGCGGCCCGAGTTGTGGGCGCTGTACAACGGCAAGCTGCACGAGGGCGAGCACATGCGGGTCTTCCCGCTGTCCAACTGGACCGAGCTGGACATCTGGCACTACATCGCCCGGGAGCAGATCGAGATCCCGTCGATCTACTTCGCGCACCGGCGGCGGGTGATCCCGCGGGACGGCATGTTGCTGTCGGAGTCAAACTACGTCCAGCCCAAGGACGGCGAGAGCGTGGTGGAGAAGACCGTTCGGTTCCGCACGGTCGGGGACATGACGTTGACCGGCTGTGTGGAGTCCGAAGCCGACACGTTGAGCAAGATCATCGACGAGATCGCGATCGCCCGCGTCACCGAACGCGGCGCGACCCGTGGGGACGACCGGTTCTCCGAGGCAGCGATGGAGGACCGGAAGAAGGAAGGTTACTTCTGATGACCGAGCTGATTGAGTCCGAAGCCGATCTGCTGCGCTTTGCCACGGCCGGCTCGGTCGACGACGGCAAGTCCACGCTGATCGGGCGACTGTTGCTGGACTCCAAGGCGATCTTCGAAGATCAACTGGAGGCCGTCGAGGCGACCAGCCAGTCCCGGGGATATGACTACACCGACCTGGCGTTGCTCACCGACGGGCTGCGGTCGGAGCGGGAGCAGGGCATCACGATCGATGTCGCCTACCGCTACTTCGCCACCCCGAAGCGGAAATTCATCATCGCCGACACCCCGGGGCATGTGCAGTACACCCGGAACATGGTGACCGGCGCGTCCACTGCTGATCTTGGTCTGGTGCTGGTCGATGCCCGCCAGGGGTTGACCGAGCAGTCCCGGCGGCACGCGGTGCTGCTGTCCCTGCTGCGGGTGCCGCACCTGGTGCTGGCGGTGAACAAGATGGACCTGGTCGACTACGATCAGGCGGTCTTCGACAAGATCGACTCCGAGTTCACCACCTTCGCCTCCCGGCTCAACATCCCTGACCTGCAAGTGATCCCGATCTCTGCGCTGCAGGGCGACAACGTGGTCACCCGGTCGCAGAACATGGCGTGGTACGACGGCCCGTCGCTGATGCATCACCTGGAACATCTGCACATCGCCTCCGATCGCGATCTTCGCGATGTCCGGTTCCCCGTGCAATCGGTGATCCGGCCGAAGTCCGATCAGTACCACGACTACCGCGGCTATGCCGGTCAGGTGGCCGGCGGTGTGCTGAAGCCCGGCGATGAGGTGATGGTGCTGCCCAGCGGCATGACCTCCACCATCGAAGCGATCGACATGTTCGATCGTGAGCTGGACGAGGCGTTCTCCCCGATGTCGGTGGTGGTCCGGCTGGCCGACGACGTCGACGTGTCCCGCGGCGACATGATCTGCCGGACCAAGAACATGCCGCGGCAGACCCAGGACATCGACGCAATGGTCTGCTGGATGATCAACACGCCGCTGAAGCCGCGGCAGAAGCTGATGATCAAGCACACCACCCGGACCGCTCGGACCATGGTCAAGGACATCCAGTACCGGCTGGACGTGAACACCCTGCACCGTGACCTCGAGGTCGACGAACTCAACCTGAACGAGATCGGCCGGATCCAGTTCCGGGTCACCCAGCCGCTGCTGGTCGACTCCTACGAACGCAACCGGACCACCGGTTCGTTCATCCTGATCGACGAAGCCACCGGCGTCACCGTCGGCGCGGGCATGATCAACTGACGACCGGCTACCAACTGACGAACGCTTGGCCAAGCTTGGCCAAGCGCGCTACCGTGGGCTCATGACCAGGGTCAACGTCGGAGAGGCGAAGTCGGAGCTGTCCCAGCTCCTCGCTCGCGCCGAAGCCGGTGAGGAGATCGAGATCGCGCGGAACGGCGTTCCCGTGGTGCGATTGGTCCCGATCGCGACCGCCGGGCCGGGCGCCAGATTCCTTGCAGGTCGAGGAACGCTCCGCGGCCGGATTCGCATCGGTGATGACTTCGAGTTCACCGAGGACGAGCTCGACGCGATGGAGGACCGGTGAGGCTGCTGCTCGACACCCAGGTCGTGCTCTGGCAGCTCAGCGGTGATCGTGACATCAGCAACGCGGCGAAGGATGCCATCTCCGACGCGCGCGAACTTCGCTTCAGTGCTGTGTCGTATGCGGAGATCGGCGTCAAGGTCGCGGTCGGCAAGCTCGACGTCCCAGCTGATCTGATCGACCGCGTTGACGAGTTGGGTCTCCGCACCCTGCCGCTGTCTGCAGAACACGGTCTCGCCGTTGCCGACCTGCCGGTGCACCATCGCGATCCCTTCGATCGGTTGCTGATTGCGCAGGCGGTCACCGAGCGGATGGTGGTCGTGACGGCTGATCAGCGCTTCCACGACTACCCGGTCACCATGATCGACGCGAGTTGAGCCGCGCGGCCTGGCGCGTGAGGTGATCGCGTTCGCGCAGATCGTGCGCCGATCGCGCGGCGTCGGCGTAGAGCCGGGCAGCACTGTCCAGGTCACCGGCACGCTCCTGCAGGTACGCCGCCGCGGCCGCGTACCGGGGGAGTGACGGATCGAGTTCGGCCAACGCGGCCAACCCGGCCGGCGCGCCGTCGGCCTCGCCCACCGCAACCGCTCGGTTCAGCCGGGCGACCGGATTGTCCGTCAGCCGCAGCAGCTCGTCGTACCACTCGACGATCTGCACCCAGTCGGTCTGCTGCACCGTCGGCGCATCGGCGTGCAGCGCCGCAATCGCTGCCTGGGCTTGGAATTCACCCAACCGGTCCCGGGACAGCGCGGCCTGCAGGATGTCGACGCCCTCGAGGATCAGCCGGGTGTCCCAGCGGCTGCGATCCTGGTCGGCCAGTGGCACCAGCCGACCGTCGGCGTCGGTCCGGGCTGCTCGTCGGGCGTGGTGCAGCAACATCAGCGCCAGCAGCCCGGCGACCTCCTCGTGGTGGATCCTGGCCGCCAGTTGCCGGGTCAGCCGGATCGCCTCGGCGGCCAGGTCGACGTCGCCGGAGTAGCCCTCGTTGAAGACCAGGTAGAGCACCCGCAGCACGGTGCCGACGTCGCCCTGCTGGTCGAAGCGCACCGTGGAAACGGTCCGCTTGGCGCGGCTGATCCGCTGTGCCATCGTCGCCTCCGGCACCAGATAGGCCTGGGCGATCTGACGGGTGGTCAGGCCACCGACAGCGCGCAGCGTGAGGGCGACCGCCGACGCCGGTGTCAGGGACGGGTGCGCACACAGGAAGTAGAGCAGCAGGGTGTCGTCGCTGTCGCTGACCGGCCCGGTCGTCGGCTCGTCCTCGGCCCGTTCCTCCCCGCTGTCGTCGGGATGTCTCGGACCGGGTCGCATCGATGAACTTGCGCCAGGCAACGGTGACCAGCCAACCCTTCGGGTCTCGTGGCGGGTCGTCGGGCCAGACCCTGACCGCCTCCAGCAGCGCATCGGAGACAGCGTCCTCGGCCGGCGCGAAGTCTGCTCCGCGCCGGACGAGGATCCCGATCACCGCGGGGACGAGGTCCCGCAGTGCTGTTTCGTCCATGCTGTTCGGTCCACGCCGTCGTTCACTCGGTTGCTGAGGAGGACTCGGTCATGAACGGTCGGACCTCCAGCCATTCGTGGAGTGGCGTGCCGCCCGGCCCCGGTGCCGCGGACAGGTCACCGGCCAGCTCGACCGCTCGGTCCCAAGAGTCGACGTCGATGACGTACCAGCCCGCGATCAGGTCCTTGGTCTCGGCGAACGGGCCGTCGGTGACCGGTGGCCGCCCCTCGCCGTCGTAGCGGATGAATGCGCCGTCGGGGCTGAGCGCCTGGCCCTCGACGAACTCGCCGGACTCCACCAGGCGGGCCTCGAAGTCCTTCATGAACTTCATGTGGGCATCCCACTCCTCGGGCTTCCAGTGGTCGGCCGTCGGGTAGTCGACGATCGGCGCCGGGCCGCCACGGTAGTGCTTGAGAATCAGGTACTTGGCCATCTCGTTCTCCTTGATCGTTGCGGTCGTTCGGTACGGCCGCTGTCACGCCGGGGACGGAGCAGCCGGCCCGTTCTCGACATCGGACTCCGGAAGCTGGCGTTCGGCCCGCTGCTCGACCAATTCCGCGACGGCGCTCGGCAGCGTGGTCTCGAAGTCGATCAGCTTGGCCCAGGTCGGGGTCACCACGATCCGCACCATCCCGTCGCGGTAGAGCGACCGGACCTCGGCCTCCCATTCCACCCGCTGCTCGGCCGTCATCGCGTAGCTGGTGTTGGCCTCGAGGTATTCGTCCGGGATGCCGTCCACGTAGTCGAGCTCGGCCCGGCCGCGGATCAACAAGATCTTGGGCGGGTGCACCTCGGTGTCGATCGTCAGCGCGACGGACGGATTGGCCTTCAGCGCATGGAGTTTCGGTGCGTTCTTCGAGGTGCACATGACGATCTCGGTGCCGTTCCAGGCAAACGCGATCGGCACCGTACGGGGTGTGCCGTCCTTGGCGACATAGGCCAGTCGGGTGATGTCGCGGGCCAGGAGCTCCCGGCTGAAGGGCCGGTCCAGGACTTCGGTGACGGTGGTCTGCTGCATGATCATCGCGGTGACTCCTGCTCATCGGACGGCCCGTGTGGCCGCCGGTGTACCGGGGACGGAGCGGGCAGAACCGTCTCGACATCGCAGAATGTACAGAATCATCCAGACCGAATGTCCCGATTCAGCGGTGCGTGATCCGCAGCCGCCCGTCGGTGACGGCGGCGTCGATCCGATGCTCGGAGTCGGCTGCCCGTCGAACACCGATCTTGGCTCGCGACCGGGTCAGGTCGGTGCCGATCCGATAATCGGTGTCCGGCAGCCGCAGCGTCGAGTTGCCGCGGACGGATCGGCTGCCGAGGTGTCCCGGTGGCCGGTCGAAGCCCATCACCAGGTAGCCGTCGCTGACGTCGGCGTGCACCCGATCGGCCGAGAGGTGCTCGGCCCGCACGCTACCGCGTTCGACCTCGAGTCGGACGCGGCCGGACAGACGTTCGAGGTTCACATTGCCGTCGGTCACCCGGGCCTTGAGGGGTGCGGTGAAATCCTCGGCGCGGACGTGGCCGTCGTCGGCGGTGAGGTCCACCGCGAGGTCGGCGGGGACCTCGATCCGATAACTGACCGAGCAGCTGACCACCACGCCCGAGCACCGGGTGTTGAGTTGCAGCGTGTCCGGTGACGTCTGACGTACTTCGTTGCCGACCGTGCCGCCGACCCGGGCGGCATCGAAGCGTCGGGTGACCTTGATCCGATGACCGTCGGTCCTGTTGTCCGCCGGCGCTGCGACCAGGGCGACCGAGCCCAGATCGGAGTCGATCGTGAGCGTCGGGCCGTCGACGGTGAACCGTTGTGTTTTCGGCCGTCCGTCGGCGACCTGTTCGGGTGCGCAGGCCGCTCCGGCCAGCAGGACGCAGCAGGCCGCTGCTGACATGGCCAGTCGAATTCTGGTGGACATGAGCCGAAACTATTCGGCGACGGTCGGCACTCGGAACTGTCCATGGTCGCCCGGAGCCCGGGCCCCGGTCCGGCCTGAGTCCGACCCAGGTCCGACTCAGGGTAGGTCAGCCGGCGGCGTTCTTGGACTCGGCGTACTCCTTGGCGATGTCGTCGCCACCCTGGCTGCGCCAGGTCTTGTACGCCTCCTCCAGCGACTTCATCGGCTTGCGTCCGAACAGTACGTCGGACTGGGCATCGTCCAGGATCTTGTTCAGCTGCTTGCCCTTGCGGCTGTAGGTGTCGGAGTAGAGGCCGATGGTCGGATCGTGGACCAGATCCTTGGTGACCCGCTCGTTCCAGGCGTGCTGATAGTCCACACCGGCCTTCACCCCGGGGCCGACGATCGTCTGGGCGTCGGTGATGTACTGCAGATCCATGAACTCCCGGTTGCCGGTGGAGTTCAGCGCGGGCAGGCCGTCGGTCCAGGTGTAGTCGGTGCCTTCGACACCGTACTTGCGTTCCAGATGCTCCCGGGAGCCGATCGGCGCGGCCAGGAAGTTCAGCACGTTCAGGATCTTTTTGATCTTGTCCTCGGGGAGGTCCTTCTTGATCACGGTGATGCCCTGGAAGCCGGTGCCGGCGAAGTGAGCGGCATCGCCGCCGCCCTCGTGCTTGGGCTCCACGATCAGGCCGAGCTTGGCCGCACCCTTCTCGCCACCGCCGAGCTGGCGGACGAAGAGATCCCAGCCGGCGTAGCCGTCACTGGTGAGGGCGACTCGTCCGCCGAAGAACAGGTCCCTGATCTTGGTGTAGGCGATCGAGGCGGAGTCCGGATGGAACAGACCCTTCTTGATCATTCCTGCCGTCAGGCTGACCGCTTCGCGGTGGCGTTCGTCACCGACCGCCGAGGTGAACGTGCCGCCCGACTCGGACCAGCCGTTGGGTGCGCCCAACATCATCTTCAGGTGCATGACCATGTTGGTGGGATTGGCGAACGCCCACCGATTCTTCTTCTTGTCGGTAACCGCGGTCAGCAGTTCCAGGAACTCCTGGTAATTCTTCGGCTCCTGGTTGGCGCCGAGCTGGTCGATGATGTCCCGGCGGGTGTACATCGAAGCACCGGACAGGGCGCGCGGCTGAGTGACGGCATAGATGGTGCCGTTGGAGACGGTCGGCTTCCAGGACGCGGTCGGAATGTTGGCCAGGTAGGGATAGTCCTTGGCGGCGTCTCCGCCGAGATACGGGCCGAGATCGGCGAACACCTTGTTCATCACCCGCGGCTGGTCCGGGGTGGGGAGCGGGAAGTTGCACACGTCCGGCACGTCGCCGCCGGCAATGATCGTCTGGAACTTGGCGCCGTAGTCGTCCGACGGGATGGCGCTGATCTTGAGCTCGCAGCCGAGCCGCTCCTGAAGCCTTGCGTAGAAGGCATTCTTGTCCGCACTCGGCGGTGTCGGTACGAAGGTGGTGTACATCACCGACACCGATCCCAGGCCGGCTCCCGGCGGATCGTCGAAGACCGGCTTCGGATCCTTCGGGTAGGCGTAGTAGCCCGGCATCAGCAGCTCGGACCCGGGCAGATCCGGCTTGATCAACTCGACCGGGACGTAGGTCGGCAACACCGCCTTGCTGTTCCGGGCGGCGGTGTTGGTGTCCTTGGTCGGATCGGAACAGCCGGACAGCGAGGCGCCGGAGGCTGCGGCCAGCCCGATCGCTCCGGCCGCGCCGAGCAGTCGGCGCCGAGAAACGGGCTGGGCGGAGAAGTTGCGGATGGACATGGGGCGATCACTTCCTTGTGTTCACACCGATCGGGTGGTCGAGTCGTGGGACGTCAGCGGACAGTTGTGCGGATCTCCTCGGACCAGGAGAGCTGGAAGCCGAGGGTGTCGGTGAGGAGTTGCTGGAAGTCGGCGAGCAGCGAGCTGTCGGCCCGGACCTTGCGGGGAGTGTGACCGGTCCGCAGGCTGTAGCCGGCCAACGCACCCGCAGCCTCGCCGATCGACCACTCCACCGGATGCAGTCGGTAGCAGCCGTTGGTGATGTGGGTGCTGCCGATGTTCTTGTTGCCGGCCAGGAGATTCTCGACCCGTTGCGGGATCAGCGCTCCGAGCGGGATCTGGAACGGATAGTCGGAGATGTCGATGTAGCTGTGTGCCGGCAACTCGCCGCCGAAGCTGGGATGCAGATCGATCCGGTAGGAGCCGACACCGACGCTGTCGGCGAAGATCTCCGAGCCCGGCGGCAGCCCCTCGGACTGCCGATTCTCGACTCCGACGTGCTTCTCCAGGATCGTGAACTCGGCCTTGATCCGTCGCGACTCCCGGATGTAGGGGCGCAGCGCAAGATCATCGGGGCTGCCGAGCAGGTCGCCGCGCGGTCGGAGCCCGGGATAGCCGGTGCCGCCGTCGAACCGCGGCGCCTCGGTCTGCATCCAGTACAGGAACGAAAGACTCAGCTGCCGCGAGCCTTCCAGGTGTGCGTCCCGGGTGGCGTCGTCGACACCGAGGAGCGGGCCGTCGAAGTAGTCGATCTGCGGCCAGTTGACCAGCGTGACGTCGCTGGCGTAGCGGCCGGGTCGATGATGTCGCAGGTTGAAGATCCGACGGTAGTGCCAGAAGTCCGGTCCCGGCTTGCCGCGCGGTGTCTCGGCGTCGCTGAAGATCTCCCGATGCCGCTTGTCCAGCGAGCGCGGTTCGACGTCGTCCCAGGACAGCAGTGGCGCCGGCCAGAAGTCGGGCTGGTAGCTGCGCCAGTAGTCGTACCGGGCAGGCCGGTCGATGGTGAAGTCGCCGTCGGCGAAGTAGTCCAGGGCGAAGCACCAGGTGTAGGACTGCTGGTCCAGCGGTTGCGCCGGTCCGTCGATGGCATGTAGCTCGCCGGTGTCGGCCCGGCTCTCGGCGCCGTTGACATACTCCACGTCGGCCAGCTCGAGCAGATCACCGAGCTCGGTCGCGTCGATCACGAACGACGCCTGGACGGTCAGCTCGCGCCCGTTGCCGTCGGGCGAACCGTCCCGCAGGGTGACGGCGCGGACCTGATCGCCGTCGGTCGCGGCGGCGATCGGTGCGTGGTGCAGCAACACCGTCAGCTGCCCGTCGGGACGGTAGGGCGCCAGCAGTTCGTCGATCGCCGCAACAGCCACCTGCGGTTCGTGACACAGCGCGCTGACTCCGCCACCGCCGGGATTGAGCAGCGGGTCGGCGGCCGCTTCCTCGGTCAGCGGATAGTTGCGGCGGTAGTAGTCCCGGATCCGCTGCCGCAGCTGCAGATAGCTGCGGGTGGCGCCCTGCTCGGCGATCCACGGGTGTTCGTCCGGCGGCACCGCCTGGGAGGTGAGCTGGCCGCCCAGCCAGGGCGATTCCTCCGTCAGCACCACCCGGGCGCCGAGTTCGCAGGCGGCGAGTGCGGCGGCGACGCCGCCCAGGCCACCGCCGACGATCAGGACGTCGGTCTGCTGTTCGGAGGAGTGGGAACGGGACTGCTGGCTGGTCGGCGACACTGCGAACCTCTCGTGATAAAGCGCATCAGGTAATGCGCTGAACGCTAATTGGTTCGGTACGATGCGTCAACCGTGGATCCCGACCGATCTCAGATCCGGGCCCAGCTCAACCGGAGGACAACAGCGCGTGAGACGAGACAGGCCCCATCGGGTGTCCCAGGCCGACGTCGCCCGTGCGGCGAAGGTCTCGGCCGGCATCGTGTCGTCGGTGATCAACGACCGGGACTACGGCTCGATCCGGGTCAGCGACGCCACCCGGGAACGGGTCTGGGCCGCGGTCCGCGAGCTGGGCTACGTACCGAATCTTGCGGCTCGCAGTCTTGCCCGCGGCAGCAATCGACTGATCGGTGTCTTCACCTACCAGCCGGTCTTTCCCTCGACCAGCCGGGACTTCTACCACGACTTCCTGATGGGCGTCGAGGACGCCGCCGAGGAGGCTGCGTACAACCTGCTGTTGGTGACCGGGGCGCGGACCCCGTCCGGCGACCGGTCGATCTTCGCCGGCGGTGTCAACAACCTGCAGTTGGCCGACGGGGCCGTGCTGCTCGGCGCGGGGGAGAGCCGCGACGAGCTCGCCCGGATGGCGGCGGAGAACTACCCGTTCGTCTACATCGGGCAACGACGTCCCGAAGGCGTCGAACTGTCCTTCGTCGCAGCCGACTATCACGGCGGCACGGCGGCGATCGTCCGTCGGCTCGCCGAGCTGGGGCATCGGAGGATCGCGATGATCCAGGAGGCCGGTGCGGGCGAACCGGTCCCCGGACGCCGGCCGGGCTTCCTGGCCGGCTGCCGCGAGGCCGGCATCGACGACGCTGATCGGCCGTTGCTCACCCTGGCCCGGGACAACGTCGCCGACGACGTCGGCAAGGTCGAGGACCTCGATGCGCTGATCGCGTTGGCGGCGAGGGAATCGATCACCGCGATGGTGGTCGAACGCACCGACACCGCGATGGCGGTCCGAGCCGCAGCGCTGCGCGCCGGGCGTTCGGTTCCGGGCGATCTGTCGATCCTGACCCTGACCGTCCCACCGGAACCGGCCGATGATCCCGGCCTGGCCCACCTGATGATCCCGCGCCGGGAGATGGGCCGCGAAGCCGTCCGGATCCTGCTCGAACTACTGTCCGCGACCGATTCCGGCCCGATCCGCACCACCCTGGCCTGCGGCTTCGACCCCGGCGACACCGTCGCCCCACCCACCTGATCCGCCCGCCCCAACCCGCCGACCCGTCAGTTTCTCCCCCAGTTTCGCGGCGTGTCGCGGAGGAGTTGACGGGTCACCGATGGGGCGTGAGGCCGGCGGAGCTGGGATGCACCCTCAGGTCGCGACCAGCTCGATCTCGAACCCGTACGCGTTCTCCAAATACGCCGCGTAATGATCCGGTCCACCGGCATGCGGATGTCGATCGCCGAACAACACCGACCATCCATGATCACCGCACGCGGCCGTGATCGCGTCCACGGCGTCCCGGGTGGTGTTCAGCGCCAGGTGATTGACACCGGCCCTGGTCCGGTCGAAGACGTCAGTCGCCAGATCCGGTGACTCCTCGATCACCAGGTAACTGCCGTCGGGCGCGCGCCAGGACCGACCGTGTTGCCAGTCCTGATAGGGCGTCCACCCCAGACGCTCGAACAGCCAGTCCCAGGCGGGGAGCTGGTCACCGAGATCGTGCAGCCAGAGCTCGACATGATGGAAGCCGGAGACGGTACCGTCGTTCACACCACCATCATGGCCGATCCGGTGCCAACCACGGGAAGTTGATCACGGTGAAAACGATCTTGGTCTCCTACCGGGTCAGCGATCGGGACCGATCGCTGACCTTCTACACGACGCTGGGCTATCTCGAGGTCGGTCGGGTCGACGTCGAGACCGCCGAGCTGGTGATGCTTCGGCTGCCGGACGAGTCCTCGGTATCGCTGGAGCTGGTGTGTCGGCCCAGCGGCGGCCCGATCTCGGGGGAGTCCGGCTTCGATCATCTGGCGATCGAGGTGGACGATCTCGTCCGGACCAGGGCCCGGTTGGTCGCCGGTGGTCTGAAGCCGACACCGATCGGGCATCCCGGTGGACCCGACGGGCCGACGACCTGTTTCGTCACCGATCCGGACGGCTACCGGATCGAGCTGGTCCAGTGGCCGGACGGCAGCAAGGGTGGAATGACCGAAGCCGACTTCGACTGATCGGCGGAGCGGCCGTTACGGTGCTGCCATGGCGAACTCCGGTGCAGGCTCGGTGGGGCAGCAGGACAAGATCATCGATCAGTTGGTGGCCTGGGGTGAGCGACGCGCCGACGTTGCTGCCCTGATCCTGACCAGCACCCGGGCGATCCCGGGTGGGCACACCGACGCGTACTCCGACTACGACGTGATCGCCGTCGTCGAAGGCGTCGAGGCGATGGTCAGCGACACCGGCTGGCTGGCGGAGTTCGGTGAGGTGTTGATCGACTACTGGGATCCGGTCGAGAGCGACGCCGCGACCGGAGCCGTGCAGGTCGGCAACATCACCAACTACGTCGACGGTCTCAAGATCGACTTCAGTCTGTGGAATGCCCGCTACTTCACCGAGCTGACTTCCGGTCCACGAGCCGATCCCGAACTGGACGCCGGTCATCGGGTGCTGCTGGACAAGAGCGGCCTGACCGCCGGCCTGCCGGCGCCGACCTATCGGTCCTACATACCGCGGCGCCCCGATGAGGCCGGCTACCAGCGGTTGATCACCGACTTCCTGATCGGCGTCCCGTACGTGGCCAAGGGGTTGCTGCGCGACGAACTGCTGCCCACCAAGTGGGTGCTCGACTTCGACATGCGCTTCAACTACCTGGTGCCGATGATCGAATGGCGGGTGCAGTGCGACCACGACTGGTCACTGAAGTCGGGCAATCTCGGGAAGGGGCTGAAGCAGCACCTGCCGCCGAGCATCTGGCAGGCGATGGAGAACACCTTCACCGGCGCCGATCCGGAGGCCAACTGGACGGCTCTGTTCGCGATGATCGATCTGTTCGCCACCATCGCCCGCGAGGTGGCCGAGCATCTGGGCTACCGCTATCCCGGTGATCTGATCGCCAACGTCACCGAGCATGCTCGCCGGATGCGGGCCGGGGACTTCGGCTGACGGCCGACCGACGCCGGGCCGGGGAAGATTGGCCCGGCGGAGGTCGGGAGAGCAGTCAGCAGGTCACGTACGCCTTGGAATGCTTTCTGGGGAAGGTGCAGGTGTCCAACCGGCTTCCCCTGGTGTTCAGCAGGTAGGCGGTGTCGGTGGTGTTGTTCCAGACGTACCAGCGCTGCTTCCAGTAGAGGTGGCTGCCGGTGTTGGTGCCTCGGCCGGTGTGCACGGTCACACTCCTGCGGGCCTTGAGCACGAAGCCCTTCGGGAAGACGAAGGTGTGACCGGCCTTGTCCTTGATCTTGTAGCCGGCGATCTTGATCTTGCTCGAGCCGGTGTTCTTGACCACGACGTACTCGGCGTTCAGCGACTTGTTCGAGCCTCGGTCGGTGCCGGGCGAATCCGCGTACAGCTTGGTGAACCGCAGCTTCGAGGCTGCATCGGCGTTCGACGTGGTCGCGATCAGCGACCCCGAGACCAGACCGGCGACGACCAAGAGGCTCGCCAGGGCGCGCAGGAACTTCATGGGACCCCCACGATGATGAGAAACCAGTGATGGATCGACCGTTTCGGACGGGCAAGCACCGGGACATGGCCACATCAGAGGTGGCCGGTGGATGGCGTCGTGGTCGACGATCAGAACAGTAGCGGTGATCACACCACCGCGCGGCCGATTCGCGATGATCGGGACCTGCGGCCCTAGGTCCGGATCAGTGAAGGTCGGTCAGCAGTGCGGAGCGGCTCCCGGTCGCCCGTTCGGCTCCGAACTCGAGCCGTCGACCGAGCCCGCGCCCCGCCGACCGCGGCTGCACAGGAACGGGTAGAACCAGGCGCGGAACCGCGGATCATGCATCAGTGCGCGGTAGCGGGTCAGGTCGGCCTCGGTCAGCCCGGTGGCGAGCAACGGATCGTGCAACTGGCGGATGTAGTTCAGACTCAACAGACAGCCGGAGCTGCCACCGGCGCTGGTATGGGTGTATTCCACCGTCTCGACGTCCCGCAGACCGACACGGAGCATCGCCTGATCGACCTGCCGCGCCCACTCGTAGGAGATCCCGACACCTCGGCCGATGATGTTGTGGGCGGCATGCTGGACCCGGCGGAACACTTCGGTGTCCTCCGGGCTGGGGGAGGACAGGATCGTCGTCTGCGGCCCGGTCCACTCGCCGATCACCAGCCAGCCGCCGGGCGCCAGGGCGTCGACCAGGCTCTGCAGGATCTGTTCCCGTGCGCTCAGGTGCATCAGGACGAGGCGAACGTGGATCAGGTCGTACGGACCGCCGGGCACGCCGTCCTTGATGTCGTGCTGCCGGACCTCCAAACCGATGCGGGACTGCAGTCGGCGGGTGTCGATGTCGACGGCGACGACAGAGCCGTCGGGGCCGACGCGGTCGGCGAGCCCGGCGGCGATCGTCCCGCCGCCGGCTCCGACCTCCAAGCAGCGCCAGCCGGCGCCGAGGCCGGTGGCGTCGAGGATGTTCATCGACTGCCGGTCGAGCAGCGTCGCCAGATGATCGAGCTGTTCGGTCGCCAACCGGTCGCTGGCGCCGAGGGCGTACTCCCGATGCTCGGTGCCGGGCGGGCGGATGCTCGATGCGGTCGTCATGCCAGTTCCCCCTGCCGCTGTGGTCTTCGTGCGGTGTCGTTCTGTAGCTGGAAATAGGACGGTAGACATCCGACGGGTGCTCGAGGCAGTTGTTTCGAGCACGGTCGAAGGCGGAACGGCAGCCACGGATAAGGTTGGCGCCATGAGTCTGGCGGTGCGTGTCATCCCCTGTCTTGACGTGCACGACGGGCGGGTGGTCAAGGGGGTCAACTTCGAAAACCTCCGAGACGCCGGCGACCCGGTCGAGTTGGGCGGGGTGTACGACGTCGAGGGTGCGGACGAATTGACCTTCCTGGACATCTCCGCGTCGGTCGAGGGCCGGGAGACCACCGTGGAGGTGGTCCACCGGACCGCCGGTGAGGTGTTCATCCCGCTGACCGTCGGCGGCGGCATCGCCTCGGTCGACGACGTCGACCGGATGCTGCGTGCCGGGGCCGACAAGGTCGCGGTCAACACCGCGGCGATCCACCGGCCGGAGCTGATCAGCGAGATCACCCGTCGGTTCGGCAACCAGGTGCTGGTGCTGTCGGTGGATGCCCGCCGGGAGAGTGACCAGCCGTCCGGCTTCGGTGTCACCACCCACGGCGGCCGCAAATCCGCCGACCTCGATGCGGTGCAGTGGGCTCGCCGCGGCGTCGAGCTGGGCGTGGGGGAGATTCTGCTCAATTCGATGGACGCCGACGGCACCACCGGTGGCTTCGATCTGGAGATGATCCGGGCGGTACGCCGCGAGGTCGAGGTCCCGCTGATCGCCTCCGGTGGCGCCGGCCGGGCCGAGGATTTCCCGCCGGCCGTCGAAGCGGGTGCCGACGCGGTCCTTGCGGCCAGCGTGTTCCACTTCGGAACGCTGCGGATCGCCGAGGTGAAGAAGGCGCTGGAAGCCGCGGGTTACCCGGTTCGCAGCTGACCAGATGGCAGGATCGTCCCGGCGTGTGCAGCACGCCGGTCGGATGCAGCAGGCAGATCGTTGAGTGGGGAGAGTGCGATACGGATGCGCGTGTGGTTGCCGTACGAGAGTGAGGCCGAAGCCCGACGACGGCTCGGTGAGCTGCCCGACGGGATCGAGATCGACATCTTCAACGGTGGCGAACCGCCCGCATCGGTGGACGAGGTCGAGTTCTACGTCGACCCGTACCTGAGCACCGACAGAGCCGCCTGGGAACGGCTGGCGACGATGCCCCGGCTGAAGGTGGTCCAGACACTGACCGCCGGCTTCGAGCACATCCAGCGTTACGTCCCCGACGGCGTCACTCTCTGCAACGCCGCCGGACTGCACGACGCCAGCACCGCCGAACTCGCGATCGCGCTGTCGCTGGCCGTCGGCCGTCGGCTCGACGAGTACGCCCGCAACCAGACCACCGGCGACTGGCAGTTCGGCTGGGGGAACTCACTGGCCGACAAGCGGGTGACGATCATCGGCTACGGACACATCGGCCAGGCGATCGAGCGCCGGCTGACCGGCTTCGAGGTCGGCTCGATCACCCGGGTCGCCCGCAGTGCGCGGACCGAGACCAACGCCGACGGTCACCCGGTGCCGGTACAGGCGATCGATGACCTGCCGTCCATCCTGCCCGACACCGACGTGTTGATCCTGATCATTCCGGCCACCCCACAGACCGAGAAGCTGATCGATGCCGCGGCGTTGGCGTTGCTGCCGGACGGCGCCCAGTTGATCAACGTCGGTCGCGGCAAACTGGTCGACACCGATGCCTTGCTCGCCGAGGCCGAGACGGGACGGATCACCGCCGGTCTTGACGTCACCGATCCCGAGCCGCTGCCCGTCGACCATCGGCTCTGGACCACACCGGGGGTGCTGATCAGCCCACACGTCGGTGGCGCCAGCAGCGCCTTCCAGCCGCGTGCCGACGCGCTGACCGCGGACCAGCTCCGCCGCTACGCCGCCGGCGATTCGCTGAAGAACGTGATCATCAAAGAGGAGGCGATGGCATGACCACACCGGACTGTCTGTTCTGCAAGATCATCACCGGCGACATCCCCAGCCGGAAGGTCGACGAGGACGACACCTCGTACTCCTTCCTGGACATCGCGCCGTTCCACCGTGGACACACTCTGGTCGTCCCGAAGCGGCACGTCGAGAGCTTCCTCAGTGACCCGCCCGCATGGGCCGAGATCACCGGCGCCGTCGATCGGGTCTCCCGACTGCTGCAGACCAAGCTCGGCGCGGACGGGATGAACCTCTTCTCCTCGGCGGGTGCGGTCGCCGGCCAGGAGGTCTTCCATCTGCATGTCCACCTGGTACCGCGCTACGCCGAGACCGGCGGGCTCCGCAACCTCTTCGGACCCAAGCCGGGCGCCGAGGACGCGGAGCTCGACGACGTCTGGCAGCAGATCACCGCATCGTGACCGAACAGACCGAGCTCGCCGGCCGGCGGCTGACCGGTCAGCCGCGGATCCGTCGCTGGCTGGTCGAGGTGCTGCCGGGCTACCTGGTGTCGCTGGCGATGCTGCCGGTGATCATCTCCGGCGGCAAGTTCTGGCCGTGGACGCCGCAGACCACCGATCTGCAGGTCTATCTCTACGCAGTCCGGGCAATGTTGCACGGCGAGAACATCATGACCTGGACCTCGCCGGACTGGCATCTGTACTTCATCTATCCGCCGATCTCGGCGATCCTGATGATCCCGCTGGCGATCGGACCGTACCTGTTCTGGCAGCTGGTCTGGATCGCCGGGCTGGTGATCGCCCAGAACGCGGTGATGATCAGATGCGGTGTGCCCCGTGGCTGGGCGCTCGGGCTGCTGTCGGCTGCTCTGGTGATCGGAATGGAGCCGATCCGGACCACCATCGGCTACGGGCAGATCAACACCTTCCTGATGGCGATGGTGATCATCGACCTGCTGCCGGCAGCACCGGGCCGCAAACGCCGGATCCCCGGCGGCCTGCTGATCGGCATTGCGGCCGCGGTCAAACTCACGCCGGCACTGTTCGTGCTGATGTTGTTGATCTTGGGCCGGAAGAAGCCGGCAATCACCGCGATGATCACGTTCGTCGTGCTGACAGCGGTTGGCACCGCGTTGCAGCCGGCAGCCACCGTCACCTATGTCAAGAGCTTGATCGGCGGCGAGACCCACACCTCGGGCCCGTTGTACGTCGGTAACCAGTCGCTGCTCGGTGTCGTCCTGCGCTTCTTCGGTGAGACGACCACCAACAGCCACATCGGGCTGCTGCTGTCCTTCCTGGTGGCCGTGCTGGCTGCGATCGTCGGTGCGTACTGGTGGAAGCAAGGCGGTCACGTGCTGGCCATCGCCATGGTCGGGTTGGGCACCAACCTCGCTTCACCGCTGTCCTGGACCCACCACTTCGTCTGGATCCTGCCGCTCGGTCTGGCCGCGATCTATCAGCTCCGGCGCCGACCCTGGCCCGGCGCTCGAGCCGATCACGTCCCGCTGCCCCGCTGGATGAGCATCGGCGCCGGCATCCTCGTCGTCTACGTCAGCGCCTGCCTGCCGCTGGCCCTGCTCCCGTACGCCGGCGGCGAGGAGAACTCCTACAACGCCGGCCAACGGTTGATCGCCAACCTCGGCCCGCTCCTAGCCGCCGCCCTGATGGTGGGCACCGCCATCCGGATGATCCGCCGGCGCCCTGTCTAACCTCGATCTATCAAGGTTAAGCACGTTCCCGCACCGATTTGAGGTGCGTAACCTCGACGGACGTCGGGCGCTTGAGCGCGAGCTCACCACCAGCAACCGCCGCCGGGACTGGCGCCGCCGCCGAACTTCCGGCCGGCGCCCCAGCATCCCCAGGACACCGACGGCGACCTGGCATCCCTGGGGATGCTCTCGCTGCGAGGGCGGAGTGACATCGGGCAGCGTCGTGCCCGGGCTCGACGGCACGGACGACAGCGGTAGCGTACGAACATGGCAGCCGCATCCGATCAGCCCGACATCAAACCGCGTTCCCGGACCGTCACCGACGGGCTGGAGGCGACCGCGTCCCGTGGCATGTTGCGCGCCGTCGGGATGACCGACGACGACTTCGGTAAGCCGCAGATCGGCGTCGCGTCCAGCTGGAACGAGATCACGCCCTGCAACCTGTCACTGGACCGGTTGGCCAAGGCGGTCAAGGAAGGTGTGCACGCCGCCGGCGGTTATCCGCTGGAGTTCGGCACCATCTCGGTGTCCGACGGGATCTCGATGGGACACGTCGGCATGCACTACTCGTTGGTCAGCCGGGAGATCATCGCCGACTCGGTGGAGACCGTGATGGAGGCCGAGCGGCTGGACGGGTCGGTGCTGCTGGCCGGCTGCGACAAGTCACTGCCGGGCATGCTGATGGCAGCCGCCCGTCTTGATCTTGCCTCCGTCTTCCTCTACGCCGGCTCGATCATGCCGGGCAGCGTGGACGGCAAGGACGTCACCCTGATCGACGCGTTCGAAGCGGTCGGCGCCTGCGTCCGCGGTCTGATCAGCCAAGCCGACGTGGACAAGATCGAACGCGCGATCTGCCCGGGCGAGGGCGCGTGCGGTGGGATGTACACCGCCAACACGATGGCCAGTGCCGCCGAAGCACTCGGAATGTCCCTGCCCGGATCCGCTGCGCCACCGGCGGTCGATCGGCGCCGGGACGGCTTCGCCCACAAGAGCGGTCAGGCCGCGGTCGAGATGCTGCGCCAGGGGATCACCGCCCGTCAGATCCTCACCAAGGAAGCCTTCGAGAACGCCATCGCTGTGGTGATGGCGTTCGGCGGCTCGACCAACGCCGTGTTGCACCTGCTGGCGATCGCCAACGAGGCCGAGGTCGATCTTGGTCTGGACGACTTCATCGCGGTGTCGAAGAAGGTGCCGCACCTGGGGGACCTCAAGCCGTTCGGCAGATTCGTGATGAACGACGTCGACAAGGTCGGCGGCGTTCCGGTGGTGATGAAGGCCCTGCTGGATGCCGGTCTGATCAACGGTGACTGCCTGACCGTCACCGGCCGGACGATGGCGGAGAATCTGGCCGACATCGCACCACCGGACATCGACGGCAAGATCATCCGCAGTCTGTCCGAACCGATCCACCCGACCGGCGGGATCACCATCCTGCACGGAACATTGGCCCCGGACGGTGCCGTGGTGAAGAGCGCCGGCTTCGACGACACGATCGTCGAGGGCACTGCCCGGGTGTTCGACGGAGAACGGGCCGCGATGGACGCCTTGAACGACGGCACCATCAGTTCCGGCGACGTGGTGGTGATCAGGTACGAGGGGCCGAAGGGTGGTCCCGGGATGCGCGAGATGCTGGCGATCACCGGCGCGATCAAGGGTGCCGGGCTCGGCAAGGACGTCATGTTGATCACCGACGGCAGGTTCTCCGGCGGGACCACCGGACTCTGCGTCGGGCACATCGCCCCGGAAGCAACCGAGGGTGGGCCGATCGCGTTGGTTCAGGACGGCGACAAGATCATCCTGAACGTCGCCGACGGCACCCTGGACCTCGATGTGTCGGCCGAGGAGATGGCGAGCCGACGCTCGGCATGGACCCCGCCGGACCGTCCGCAGCCCCGAGGTGTGCTGGCCAAATACGCCAAGCTGGTCGGCTCGGCAAAACTCGGCGCCGTGTGCGGCTGACCGTCATTACGTGGCTTATGGTAATCGCTCATAGGGTCAATCCAAGCCGGTTCATTGCGGGTTGTTGAAATGCGCATTGCACGGTGAATTTCTGGTGGCGCTGAACCTTCCGATAGTTACTGTTGATGGCGATGGACATGCCTTCGCAGGCAAGAAATAGTCGGGAGGAAATCATGCAGAGAATTCATCGCGCTCGCGCCACAGTGCTGTCCACCGCGGCAGCGGCTGCGCTGGTATCGAGCGTCGGCCTTTCGGTCGCTCAGGCAGCGCCGGTCGAGTCGCAGGCGCCGTCGGAAGCACGGGAGGCCGCCGTCGACGGCTATTGCGTGACCGACGTCGACAGGTCGACGACCAAGTGCTACGAGACCGATGCTGCGGCGTCCCGGGCGGCAGGCAAGAACCTGATCCTGAAGGTCTGGGGAAAGCCGAACAAGGAAGGTAAGTCGCACCGATTCAAGACGGCTGGCGCAAATTGCAATTTCATGGAGAATGATCTGAGGTTCATCAAGGATCATTCCGGGAGGAATTGGAACAATCGCATCAGTTCGCTGAAGACCTACCATGGCTGCACGGTGTCGCTCTACGGGCGCAGCTTCATGGAGGGTCAGCACACCGGTTGGCTCCGCAACGAGGACCGGCTCGGCCGGCTGCCCACCGGCTGGAACAATGCCGCCACCTCCTTCTGGGTCAAGGAGGCGTGACCGCACAACTGATACGGCAGCCTGGGCACGGGCTGCCAGGCCACGTCGACCGGTCCTCAGGTCGTGGTCCGCTGGCTCTGGTTCGGGCAGGACCGGATGCCGTGCGCTGTCGGTCCGGCACGCCACAATGACGCCATGCGGATCACGAACCAGGACAGACAGACGAGATTGGCGCGCCGGCAGCGACTCGCTGCGGAGAGCCGTGCGCGGGATGTCGGCGATCTGACCAACAGCCTGGTGGCGCTGCACGCGACGGATCCGGCGACGATCTATCTGAGTGCCTGGACTCGCGTCGACGGCTTCGGCACCGACGATCTCGACGCGGCGTTCTACATCGATCGCAGCCTGGTCAAGCACATGGCGATGCGACGGACCTTGTTCGTCTTCGACCGCGACACCCTGGCCGATGCACAGAGCGGGGCCAGTGATCGGGTGGCGGCGTCGGAGAGCCGCCGGTTGCTCTCCGATGTGCGCAAGGCCGGGCTGTTCGACGACCCGGAGCGGTGGCTCGCGCGCGCCAAGGCTGCCGCGCTGGAGATGCTGGCCGACGGTCGGGAGGCGACATCGACCGAGCTCCGCGACGACATTCCCGAGCTGCAGGGCGCGACGGTCTACGGGGTCGGCAAGTCCTGGGGCGGTGACGTCCCGGTCGGACCGCGAGTGCTGACGATCCTGTCCGCCGAGGGCAAGATCGTCCGCGGATCCAATCGCGGCGACTGGGCGGCGTCCCGACCCCGGTGGACGGCGATGGACGCCTGGCTCGGCGAACCGCTGCGTCCCAACCCGGACGGACACGATGCGATGGTCGAGCGCTGGCTGCGCAGCTTCGGGCCCGGCACGGTGAACGATCTGAAGTGGTGGCTGGGATCGACCATCTCAGCGGTGAAGAAGTCGTTGGCCGAGCTGCCGGTCGTCGAAGTCGATCTTGACGGTGCGATCGGCTACCTGATGGCCGACGACCTCGGCCCGGCCGATCCCGTCCAGCCGTGGACTGCGTTGTTACCCGGTCTCGACCCGACGATCATGGGCTGGGCCGATCGCGACTGGTACCTGAACCCCGAGCATCGCAAACTGCTGTTCGACTCCAACGGCAACGCCGGGCCGACCGCCTGGGCCGACGGCCGGGCGGTCGGCGGCTGGTGGCAGGACGACGACGGCGTTGTCCGGTTGCAGCTGCTGGAAGACATCGGTACCGAACGATCCGGCATCCTGCAGGATCAGGCATCGGAGCTGACGCAATGGCTCGGCGGACGTCGGATCCTGCCGCGGTTCCCGTCGCCCCTGGCCAAGCAGGTCAACGGCCGCCGAGGAAGGTGATCGACCACGGCGGCAGTGTCAGCTCCGAGCCGGTGATCGTGACCGCGGAGGTACCAAGAGTCTCCGTGTCGGGCTCGACGATCCATTGCTCGGTCGCGCTGATGGGCGCTCCGAGGTCGACCCGGGCACGGGTCGGATCGTCGCTGCGATTGATCACTGCCAGCCGGATCTGGTCGCCATCACGGCTGGCGACGGCGTCGACGGCCGGCAGCCGGTCCGGTAGTTCGCCGGGATCGACCGTTCGTTCCGGCGAGCCACTGATCATGCTCGGGGTGGCCACCGTCACTCCTTCGACCTGGACCGGCAAACAGGCTCCGGTCAGCCACTGCTGATAGGCACGGAAGACGGTGAACAGCGAGGTCGATGCGGCACGACCGTTGCGTGCGTCGATCACGCCGTTGCCGTTGACCAGGAAGACGTAGTTGGCCATCCGCACCAGGTCGGCGTTTCTGATCATGGCGTGGAAGAAGCCGGCCGCGCACAACGCATCGGTGCCGGTTCTGGGATCCGCGCGCTGCAGTCGATGGCCGTCGCCGTCGCGCTGCCAGTGTCGGATGTTCCATTCGTCCAGGGCGATCCCGATCGAGGTCCGGTGGCGGTCGTTGTGCTCGGTGATCAGCTTGCCCATGGCGGCGATGCGCTGCTCGACGTAGGCGGGGAAGTGAGCGAGCGCTGCTCGCCGGTCGCCCGGCTCACCGATCACTGTCGCGCCGTAGACGTGCAGCGACAACAGACCGAGATGATCACCGGCCAGGTCCAGCACCGTACGATCCCAGTCCGGATCCCGAGCTTCGGAGGAGCCGACGCCGACGATCACCGCCTCGGGATCGTAGCGGTGGAAGAAGTCCGACCAGTTGGCCAGGGTGCTGCCGTACTGTGCGGCGTCGCTGTGGCCGGCCTCCCAGGATCCCCAGGTCTCGTTGCCGATGCCCCAGTAACGTACGTCCCACGGTTCGTCCCGGCCGTTGGCGCGCCGGAGCCGTACGTCGTCGGTGTCGGCCGTCCCGGTGCAGTAGTCCAGCCAGCGCAACGCCTCGGTCAGCGAACCGGTACCAAGATTGGTGTTGATGTACGGCGTAGCACCGACCCGCTCGCACCAGTCCAGGAATTCGTGGGTGCCGAACCGGTTCGATTCCAGTTCTCCGTTGCCCCAATGCCAGTTGGGTCGTACCGGGCGATGATCACCGATGCCGTCGGTCCAGTGGTAGACGTCGGCGAAGCATCCGCCCGGCCAACGGATCGCCGGCACCGTGAGATCCCGGGACAGCTCGATGACGTCGGACCGTAGCCCGTGCTCGTCGATCAGCCCGGGATCCACACAGTCCTCGACATGCTCCAGGTATTGACCGTAGATGTCGGGCGAGATGGCCGCGCCCTCTGCCGTCGGGTCGACACGGATCGTGGTGGTCACGCGGTCACTCCTTCAGGGTGAGATAGACGTCGTAGGCGACAGTCGTCGCCGAGTCGTCGGATCGACTCAGCCGCAGCCGCAGCCAGCCGTCGAAATGGGACAGTGGCAACCGTGCCCCGGACCCGTCGGCGGCCACCTCGGTGTCGGCGCCGTGCGGCACCCAGCGCTGTCCGTCGGCCGAACACTCCGCGCGGAGCCGCACGGCCGGCCCGGGGCCGGTGGGGTAGACGTAGAAGGTCGCCTCGCTGGCCCAAGCACACTCGAACGGCTCGGTCAGATGATCATGGTCGAGGGCGTTGCGGCGCTCCAGGATGGCGGTGTGTGACTCACGCATCGTCGACCTCCTCGCCGGTGGACAGCACGACCGAATCGACGTACAGGAAGGATCGGGTGTCGGTGTTGGCGTCGACCCAGAAGCCGATGTTCAGCATCGTGTCGAGATTGGGCCAGGCCGGCATCGTCAGCGGCTCCAGCTCGGCACCGGACCATTGGCGATCGTTGAAGGCGAAGCCGAGGAAGCGCATCGTCGCCAGATCGAAGTCGACGGTCAAGTGGTGCCAGTTCTGCTTCGTGGCCAGTTCGTTGTAGCAGAGGTCCTGTTGGCCGCCGGGTACATCGACCCAGCCGTCGTTACCGAGATGGAAATGGGTCCGGGTCTCGCCGGAGATCTGGGTCGCGCGCCGCGGCGCCGGCTTGTACTGCCACCGGTGCTGCCGGCGGTCACCGTCGGCATTCAGGAATCGTAGGTGCGGCATCACCCGATGATCATGGTCCTGCAGGTCGAGGAAGATGCCGAAGCTGCGGACGTCCCGGTCCGACAGCGTCATCGTGGTCGCCTCCGGCTTACTGGTCAGCCAGGCCTCGATCCGGATCGGCTCCGCGCGCTGCCAGGTCAGCCGCTTCAACGCAACGGCGATGCTGTCCCGGCGTGCCCTGGTCGCCAGCTTCATGGCATAGCTGCCGTGCAGCGAGCCGGCGGTGCCGGTGTCCCACATCGTCAGATTGCTGAGCATCGGCGGACGGAAGTCGCGCTGCTCGGGAAGCACCGTGTCCAGGCTGCCCTCGTAGTTGCCGGTCAGCAACGTCCAGCCCTGCAGACCATGATCGAAATCGTCGGCCAACACGACCCGGGACAGCGGTCGATGATCATCCAGCAGGCCGGCGGACGTCAACAGCGGGCGGCTCATCGGACCAGCACCCCGCCGTCGACGGAGATCACATCTCCGGTCACGAACGATGCCGCGTCGCTGCACAGCCAGGTGACGGCGCCGGCGACCTCTTCGGGTTGCCCGAGCCGACCGAGCAGCGCGTTGTCCCGGTAGGTCTGCTCCTTGGCAGGTTCCCGATCGATCACCCGTTGCACCAGCGGCGTACGGATGTGGCCGGGCGCGACCGCGTTGACCCGAATCCCGTTCGGAGCCTCCTCGACCGCGGCACAGCGGGTGAGTCCGATGATGCCGTGCTTGGCCGCGACATAGGCCGGTGCGCCGAAGACGCCGCGGCTGCCGACCACCGAGGAGGTGTTCACGATCGCCGCATCGCCGCCGCCGGTCGTCGACTCGCGCATCAGAAGGATCTCGTGCTTCATCGACAGCCAGATGCCCTTCAGGTCGATCGCGATCGTCCGATCCCAGTTGTCCTCGGTGCAGTCGACGATCGTCGCCCGCTGCTGCTCGATCCCGGCATTGTTGAAGGCATAGTCCAGCCGCCCGTGCTGAGACCTGACGTGACCCAGCAGGTCGCCGACCGACCGTTCGTCGCTGACATCCACCGGCACCGCATCGATCACCGCCTGCGGGCCGGCGGCGTTGCGGAGCAGGTCGGCGGTCGCAGTCAGGCCGTCGGCATCGACGTCGGCGAGTACGACGTCGTCGCCGCGATCGGCGAACGCGATGGCGGCAGCTCGGCCGATACCGGATGCGGCCCCGGTGACCAGGCTGACCTGTCGATCGGGCACAGGAATCCTCCTCGAGTGGTGGACCGGCGACATTCGCGGTCCGGACGGAATGCGGACTTTAACGCTACAGTAGTCTGCGACGATAGCGTTCGGCGGAGGATGAGAGGGGGTGCGTCGATGACGAGCATGCGCGACGTCGCCAAGCATGCCGGCGTGTCGGTGATGACGGTGTCGAATGTCGTCAACAACCGGCCGGGGGTCTCGCAGGAGACCCGGCTGCTGGTCGAGGAGTCGATCCGCCAGTTGCTGTATCGGCCGAATCTCTCGGCGCGCAGCCTGGCCCGTGGGCGGACCGGAGTGCTCAGCCTGTGCATCCCCGAGGTCGAGATCCCGTACTTCGCCGAGATCTCCAGTTCGATGATGCGGGCGGCCGAACGACACTCCTGCCGGATCATGATCAACCAGACCGGCTGGGATCGGGACCGGGAGTTGGAGGTGCTGCGTGGTCGGGGCAGTGACCTGACCGACGGGGTGCTGCTCTACCCGGCCACCCTCACCCACGATGATCTCGATCATGTCGCCAGCACCGTCCCGATCGTGCTGTTCGGTGGCTCGGAGGTCTTCGCCAATGCCGCGCATGTGGTGATCGACAACGCCGCCGCGGCCGAGCAGGCGACCCGACATCTGCTGGAGCTCGGACACCGCAAGATCGCGGTCCTCGGCCCGCACCTCGATCCGCAGAGCCGCAAGCCGAATCGTCGGCTGCTCGGCTATGCCCGTGCGTTGCGGCGGTCCAAGATCACCTACCGGCCGGAGTTGGTGGTCGATGCGCCGGAGTATCACCGGGCGGACGGATACCGGGCGATGACCCATCTGCTGCAGCTCGACGAACCGCCGACGGCAGTGTTCTGTCTCAGTGATCTGCAGGCCGTCGGTGCACGGTTCTGTCTTGCCGAGCGGGGATTGCGGGTCCCCGAGGACGTGTCGCTGGTCGGCTTCGACGACATCGAGGAGGCCGCCTATCTGCTGCCTCCGCTGACCACCGTCCGGCCGGACCGGGCCGCGATCGCCGAGCAGTCGCTGAGACTTCTGGTCGAACGCCTGGACGGCGAGCGTCGTCCCGAGGCGGTGACGGCCGGCCACGAACTCGTGGTCAGACACAGTACGGGCCGACCGCCGCAGGTCGACTGAGTCCATCGACTCGTCGCGGTGGTCGGCTCCGTGCGCACGCCGACTTTAACGCTACATATCGAGAACAGACCGCGAACGCGCTGCGCGTTCGTCTCAGTGAGGAGACATCATGACCGGAGGAATCACGAATTCGTCGGCCTTCAACCGACGGGCGATGCTGGGTGGCGCGGCGGCCGCGGTGAGCGTGGGACTGCTGCCGTTCTCCGTCGCCGGCTGCGCTCCCGGCTCGGGAAACAGGATCCGGGCCTATTGGTGGGGCGACAATGCGCTGAACAAGGCCGTGCGGACGGTGTTGTCCGGATACGCCGACAGCCATGGTCTCGCGGTGTCGACCGAATCCGCACCGTTCGACGGCTATTGGGACAAGCTGGCGACCCAGACCGGTGGTGGCAACCCGCCGGATCTGATCATGATGAGTGCCAGCTACCTGCCGGAGTACGCCTCCAAGAAGACACTGCTCGCCCTGGACGACCACGTCGGAAAGGGAACCGACACCGCATCACTGGACACGGCGGCACTGGACGAGGGATTGACCGAGTTCGGCAGTGTGGACGGCAAGCTGTACGCCGTCGTCGCCGCAACCAACGCTCTCGGCCTGGTGACCGATCACGACGCGCTGGCCGGCCTCGGCCTGAAGGACCCGACCGACGCGATGGACTGGGATGCACTGGGTTCGCTGGCGACCAAGATCAACAAGTTGTCCTCGGGCAAGGTCTACGGGCTGCAGGATTCCGGTGGCGATCTGGTGGCGTTCACCGTCTGGCTGCGTCAGCAGGGCACCGAACTGTTCGACGACGACGGCAAGCTGGCGGCATCCCGGCAGCAGTTCGCCGGTTGGCTCGCCTGGTGGCAACGGATGCGCGAGCAGGGCGGCGTGATGCCGGCAAAGCTCACCGCCCAGGGCAGCGGCGAGATCAGTACCTCCGGTCTGGTCACCAAGAAGGCGGCCATGGGGATCGCCTGGACCCAGGATTTCGTCTCGCTCAGTGGTCTGGTCGACGACGACCTGCGGATCACGCTGTTGCCGTCGGCGGGGGAGGAGGAGGGCAACTGGATCAATGCCGCCAGCCTGTGGTCGGCGTCGGCCGATACCAAGCACTCCGACGACGTGGTGGGGCTGATCAACCATCTGGTCACCTCCGAGGAATCGGCACGCACGCTGAAGACCGTCCTCGGCGGCCCGCCCACCGAGCAGGCTCGCAAGATCGTCGCTCCGACACTCGACGGCCCGGACAAGGCGGCGATCGAGTTCATGCAGGCGATCACCGAACACTCTCGGCCGCTCAACCGGCTCTGGCCACCGGCCTTCACCGTGCTGCGGACCGAGTTCACCCGGATCAACGAGTCGATCGGCTTCGGCAAGACCTCGGTACAGAAGGGAGTCTCCGATTTCTTCGCAGCTGCAGCCAAGAACGATGCCGCCTGACCACGACCGGATCACTCGACCCCGACCCGGAGCGCCTCGGAGTGGTCATGAGAGGAGACGTCGGGACAATCGTGCCGGCTACGTCTTCCTGCTGCCCTGGTTGTGCGGGTTCTTCCTCCTGGTCGCCGGGCCGGTCCTCGCCTCGGCCTACCTGTCGCTGACCGACTTCTCGCTGCTGACCAGCCCGAACTTCATCGGGCTGCGGAACTACGTCATCGCCTTCACCGACGATCCGCGGCTGATCACGTCGCTGGTGGTGACATCGATCTACGTCGTCGTCTCGGTCCCGGTCCGGCTGGCCGTCGCACTCGCCGTCGCGGTGCTGGTCAATCGGCTGACCGTCGGCTCGGCCTTCTTCAAGGCGGCGCTGTACGTCCCGTCGTTGCTCGGCGGCAGTGTGGCGGTCGCGGTGCTCTGGCGGCAGGTGTTCGGCGCGGACGGGATGGTCAACCGGCTGCTCGGCGTCGTCGGCGTCGACCATCCGCCGGCCTGGGTCTCCGAGCCGCAGTACGCGTTGGGCACGATCATCATCCTGGCCGCCTGGCAGTTCGGATCACCGATGATCATCTTCCTGGCCGCGCTGCGTCAGGTTCCGGCCGAGATCGGTGAGGCCGCCAGTGTCGACGGCGCCGGTGGTGCCCGGCGGTTCTTCGCGATCACGCTGCCGCTGCTGACCCCGATCATCTTCTTCAACACCGTGATGCAGGTGATCGTCGCCTTCCAGGCGTTCACGCCTGCCTACGTGATCAGCAACGGCAGCGGCGGTCCGGTCGACTCGACGCTGTTCTACTCGTTGTACCTGTACCAGCAGGGATTCGGCGAGTTCCGGATGGGCTACGCCTCGGCGATGGCCTGGATCATGCTCGGCATCGTCGGACTGGTCACCGGACTGCTGTTCGCCAGCTCCCGGTTCTGGGTCTTCTACACCGACACCCAGGAGGCACGATGACCAGCACCTCACGCGGCCGGCTGGTCAGCTACGGAGTCGTCACCCTGATCACTCTGGTGATGGTGTATCCGCTGCTCTGGCTGCTCGGTTCGTCGTTCAAGCCCGACCAGGACATCTTCACCAGCGCCTCGGCGCTGCCGCTGCACCCGACGGCGGACAACTACCGTACGGGCTGGTCGGCCGGCGACGTCAGTTTTGGTCAGTACATGATCAACTCGTTGATGGTCTGCCTGCTCTGTGCACTCGGCAACGTGGTGTCCTGTTCACTGGCCGCCTTCGCCTTCGCTCGGATCCGATTCGCCGGCCGGAGGGTCTGGTTCGGCCTGATGATGGGCAGCATCATGTTGCCCGGGCACGTGCTGCTGGTCCCGCAGTACTTCATGTTCAACACGCTCGGGTGGATCGGCAGCTACCTGCCGTTGATCATCCCGAAGTTCCTGGCCACCGATGCCTTCTTCGTCTTCCTGATGGTGCAGTTCATCCGCGGCCTGCCCGCCGAGCTGGACGAGGCCGCCGAGTTGGACGGCTGCGGCCGCTATGCCACGTTCGCTCGGATCGTGCTACCGCTGACCGGCCCGGCCATCGTCACCACCGCGGTGTTCAGCTTCATCTGGACCTATGAGGATTTCCTGACACCGTTGATCTATCTCAACGACTCCTTCACCTACACCGTGCCGATCGGCCTGAACATGTTCATCCAGGGGCTCGGTCAGTCCTCCTACGGTCAGATGCTGGCGATGTCGGTGGTATCGCTGGCACCGGTGATCATCTTCTTCCTGCTCTTCCAGCGCCAATTACTGAACGGCATCGCGACCACCGGGATGAAGGGATGAGACGAATCGGTCGGGTGACGCCACGGACTCAGTCGGCGAAGTCGGCCAGCAGTCGGTCCACGGCAGCCTGTGCCGCCGCTGCGCAGCGACGGGTCAGATGCTGCCAGTCCTCGGCAGGCGCGCCGCGTGACTCCAGCTCCGCCGCATCGGCGAGGAATCGGTCCTGCAACGGGTCGAGGATCTCGCGTACGCGTGGTTGCCGGTCGGCATACCGGGTCCCGTCCGGGTTGCCGCAGACGGCTTCCAGCAGCAGGGCGAAGGTCCACCAGTAGGACCCGGGTGCCGGACCGTCGACCGAGGCTAGCTCCGGATTCGGGCCGGTCCCGGAGGCCGATCCGGCCGTGCCGAGCGCCGGCGGCGGATCGGTGCCGACCGCGATCGGCAGGTAGACACTCGTGCACGGCGTCGTCGGCGCCCACCACCAATAGGGCGTCGGCGCACCCGGCACGGCGATCACCGAGGCTGCCGTGTTGCCCCAGGTGAACCCGGCCGGACTGTCATGCATGCAGAGCGTGAGGAAATCCGGCCGCGCAGCATTGAAGGCCGGACCGTCGAGGAAGCTGCCCTCGTAGTGGTCGGCGAGCACGCTGTGGGCAGTCTCCCAGTCGACGCCTCCGGCGGTCATTCCGTCGGCCAGCAACTGCCGGGACCGTTGCAGCCGGATCTGCGAGAGCTGCAACGGCGTGCCCGGATCGGTGACCGCTTCGGCGAAGTCCCAAACATCCGGGCCCGCGCAGTCCTGGACCGAACTGTCGGCCCGATCTCGGCCGGGCCACCCGAGGGACTCGGCCCGCTCGATCAACCCGTCGGCCAGCCGGCTCCAGTCGGTCCGGATGGTCGGCTGATTGGACAGTGCCGCGATGCCGGTCTCAACCCGGCGGATCGCCCAGTCCCGACCACTGGTCTCCAGCAGGAACGCCCGGTCGGCATCGGCCACGACGTAGGAGTTGTCGTAGGCAGCGGCGGCGCGGTCGGTTGAGATCGTGCCGGCCGCCCACTGGCCGTATCGGCGCAACAGTCCGATGATCACCTCGACGGCCTCCTCGGCAGAACCGCCGCGCTCCAGCCCGAGCCGCAGCAGTTCCATCCCGAGCAGGCCAGGGGACGGGCGCGTGACGCCGGTGGCGATCGCCGTTCGATCTGCCTGTGCGGTCGAGGCCAGGTCCCGGGTGAACAGCGCCTCGTTGCCGATCACGACACCGCGGCTGTTCAGCCCGATCTCGTGACCCCA
This sequence comes from Microlunatus soli, assembly GCF_900105385.1. Lineage (NCBI taxonomy): Bacteria > Bacillati > Actinomycetota > Actinomycetes > Propionibacteriales > Propionibacteriaceae > Microlunatus > Microlunatus soli. The sequence continues at coordinate 5,598,915 of NZ_LT629772.1, forward strand.
ACACCAGTACGGCCCGGACCCGAGGTGCTCGAAGGTCGGCACGGCGTCGTCGATCCGACAGTAGGCGAGCTGCAACACGCCGTTGCCCTGTCGGGCCGGGAATCGTCGTACCGGTTGGGTTTCGCGAGCCGGCCGATCACTGTTCTTGCCGAACAGCAGACGCCCGTCCCGGGTCGCGTCGGGTAGTGCGACGAAGGTGTCGCAACTCCACGGTCGGCGCGCCGGGTCCGGGTCCGGCGATTCGGGAACCGTCCTGTGCTCCGACATCAGACTGCCCGCGATCTGCTACTCGAGATAACGCTGATCGGGCTTGACGGTCAGCACCGGGCAACCGGCGTCCATCAGGATCGCCTGTGCGGTGCTGCCGGTGATCATCTTGCCGACCGGACTGCGTCGCCGCAGGCCGATCACGATCAGACCGGCGTCGGTCTGTCGGGCCGCGTCCAGGATGACGTCGGCTGCCGAGTCACTGCCGGCCGCCTGCCGCACCTCATGATCGACTCCGGCGTCGTTCAGCTCGGTGTCGATCGCGTCCAGGTCCTGGGAGGAGGCGAAATGCGCGGTGGCGTTGTTGCCGTGATGGCCGGTGTTGACCACCACCAGCCGATGTCCGAGCCCGGCGGCCAGTTCGCGGGCGTGTTCGAAGGCCGCGGTGCCCTCCGGCGTCGGGATGTATCCGACAACGATGTTCATGATCATCAACCTCGCTGGTGCCACTCGTCGGGGGACAGGGTCTTGGCGCCGGTCATGATCGCGACGGCGTCCTCCATGCTGTGCGACTGGGGAGTGATCACTCCGGCCATCCCGCCGAGTCGTTGGATGTGGATCCGGTCGGCGGTCTCGAAGACGTTCGGCATGTTGTGGCTGATCAGGATCACCCCGAGGCCGCGGTCCCGCAGGTCGCGGACCAGCTTCAGCACCTGGCCCGTCTCCCGGACGCCCAGCGCGGCCGTCGGCTCGTCCAGGATCACCACCTTGCTGCCGAACGCTCCGGCCCGGGCGACGGCGACGACCTGGCGCTGTCCGCCGGACAGCGTCTCCACGGCCTGGTCGATGTTCTGCAGGGTGGTGATCCCGAGCTCGGAGATGAACTGCTTGGCCTGTTCCCGCATCGCCGGCTTGTCCACCATCCGCAGCACCGATCCGAGCACACCACGGCGCCGGATCTCCCGGCCCAGGAACATGTTGCTGGCGATGTCGAGTGCCGGAGCGACGGCAAGATTCTGATAGACCGTCTCGACACCAGCCTCACGGGCGTCCTGGGTGCTGCCGAAGCTGACCGTGCGGTCGTCGATCCGGATCGTCCCCTGATCCGGCGTCAATGCCCCGGACAGGCATTTGATCAAGGTCGACTTGCCGGCGCCGTTGTCGCCGATCACTGCCAGCACCTCGCCGGGGTAGAGGTCGACGTCGACGCCGCGCAGCCCGACCACCCGGCCGAACAGCTTCACCAGGCCACGAGCCTGCAGCACCGGTTCGTCGCCGGCAACCTCCGCGGCATGCTGCGGTTTGGTCTCTGTGGTCATCAGCCCCGCACCCTTCTGATCCATTGATCGATCGCCACCGCCAGGATGACCAGGATGCCGGTGGCCAGCACCTGGTAGTTCGGGTCGACGCCGGCCAACGCCAGACCACTGTTGAACGTCTGCACGATCAACGCTCCGATCAGGGTGCCGACCACCGAGCCACGCCCGCCGAACAGGCTGGTGCCGCCGATCACCACGGCAGTGATCGACAACAGGTTGTAGTTCAGACCGGCGTTCGGGTCCGCGCCGCCGACCCGGCCACAGACGATCCAGGCCGCGATGCCGACACAGACACCGGCGACGACGTAGGCGCTGAACAGCAGTTTGCGGGTCGAGATGCCGGCCAGTTGGGCCGCCTCGCGATCGTCACCGGTGGCGTACAGGTGACGACCCCAGGCGGAGTTGCGGAGCACGAAGCCGAGGATCAAGAAGACCGCCAGCATCAAGATCACGCCCCAGGTCACACTCACCGGACCGATCGTGAAACTCGACCCGGTGATCAACAGGAACGCATCCGGATCCAGTGACACCGTCTGGCCCTGGGCGTACAGCAGGGAGAGCGCGGTAAAGATCGAGAAGGTGCCGAGGGTGACGATGAACGGCGGCAGGTTGATCCGGGTGACCAGGAAACCATTCAGCAGGCCGGTCAGGATGGCTACCGCGATCCCGATCAGCAAGGCGAGGATCCCCGGCGTCCCGCTGAAGCTCAGCTTGGCCATCACCAGTGAGGCCAACACCATTGCCATCCCGATCGACAGGTCGACGCCGGCCGTCAGGATGATCAAGGTCTGGCCGGCGGCCAAGGTGCCGACCACCGCCATCTGTTGGACCAGCAGTGACAGCGCCTCCGGGCGGAGGAAGCCCTGGGAGACGATTCCGAAGACGATGATCGCCACGATCAACACGATCAACGGACTGAGCGCAGGGTTGCCGTGCAACAGATGTTGGACGCGTTCCAGCGGACTTCGCCGTCGGCTCAGCAGGTCCTCGACGCTGGCCGGATTGCTCACCTCGGTAGTCATCGCATTCCTTTCACCAGCAGATCTCACCAGCAGATTTTGGAGGCCTCGTCGGGCGTCTGGCTCTTCACGCCGGGCACCGGATCGGCGGTGGCCAACGCGGTCCCGGTGTCGTAGAAGTCCTTGCCCTTGGTCTTGGCCGGCGGTGCGCCGCCCCGGGCGATCTTGGCGATCGCGTCCACCCCGAGCTCGGCCATCTTGCCCGGATACTGGGTGGCGTCGGCGTCGAAGACACCACTGCGGACCAGGTCGATGCCGTCACAGCTTCCGTCGATCACGACCAGCATCACGTCCTTCTCCTTGCCGGCCGCCTTGAGCGCGGCGTAGGCGCCCTGGCCGGCAGGCTCGTTCATCGCATAGACCACGTTGATGTCGGAGTTGGCCGACAGGCATTGCTCCATCGCCTGCCGGCCGCCGTCGATGGCGCCGGTCGTCGGCCGGTGGCAGGCGATCTGATACTGCCCGCCCTTGCCTCCGGTGTACTTGCCCTTCTTGGGTTCCAGTCCGTTCTGTTTGCTGCGGTCGTTGGGGATGCCCATGCCGTCCAGGAAGCCGTGATCACGTTCGGTGTCGACCGCCACCACCTGGTCGTTGTAGAGGTCGAGCATCGCGATCGTCGCCTTCTTGCCGTTCAGCTTGGCCGCGGCGTACTTGCCGATCAGCTGCCCGGCCTGATGGTTGTCGGTGGCGAACGTGTTGTCCGCGGTCTCCACCGGCGTCAGCGGGGTGTCCAGGGCACTGACGTACAGTCCGGACTCCTTCGCCTGCCGCAACGCGGCGTTGATCGAGTTGCCGTTGCTGGTGACCAGGATTCCTTTGTCGCCGCGCGCGATCGCGGTGTAGATCTGGTTGATCTGGTTCTGGGTGTCGCCGTCCTGGGTGCCGGCCGCGACCGACAGCTTGACGCCCTGCCGATGTGCTTCCTCCAGCGCCGCCTTCTTCATGGCCACGAAGTAGGGGTTGGTCTGGGTCTTCAAGATCAACGAGACACCCGGGCGTTTGTCCGCAGCGCCGCAGGCGGCGAGCAGGCAGCAGACCAATCCCGCCGCGATCGCGGCCAGCAGCCGAGGTCGGGCCGCGGACCGCCCGGCCGGTCGGTGCGGCCGCGTCGTCGCGCTCCGCCGATGCGACCGCCACTGCGGTGTCGCCATAGGCCTCCGATCATCGATGAACGGGTGCGAGTCGTGCAGGTCGTGCGGATCACGACGTCCTCAGTCGTATCCCCGACGGACCCCGGCGTCAAGCGCGGCATGCTGAGCGACACCCAGCCGTGATGAATCCCGCGACCAGGATTGATCCACGGCTGAGGCTGTGCTCAGTCTTCGGTCCCGGCTACCCGCATCCGCGACCGGTATCCGGATGTCAAGACGGGCCGTCTTGGTGGTTGACATTGTCGGGCTGTTGGAGGATCGTTGCATCCGTGCGTTTCGCGTTCGAGCTTCTCGTAATCGAAAAGCGTGTCGACTGAGCATCACAGCTCACCTCGTCGACACGCTCCCTCGTCTGCCACCCGGCGGCGGGGGTTTTTTGTTGCATGAGCACGATCACGACGCACGTCGTCCAGCACAAGTCAGGAGAAAGAGATGGCTGAGGAGCGGTCAGACGCCACGCCCGCCGATGCGGGCCTGACCGGAGCGCAAGCACTGGTTCGTTCACTCGAGCGGGTCGGTGCCGACGTCGTATTCGGGATCCCCGGGGGAGCGATCCTCCCCGCCTACGACCCGTTGTACGACTCCGATGCTGTCCGGCACATCCTCGTCCGCCACGAGCAGGGCGCAGGACATGCCGCCGAGGGGTACGCCATGGTCACCGGCAAGGTCGGTGTCTGCATGGCCACCTCAGGCCCAGGGGCGACCAACCTGGTGACCGCGATCGCCGACGCGTATATGGATTCGGTTCCGATCGTGGCGATCACCGGGCAGGTGGCCTCCGGGTCGATCGGCACCGACGCCTTCCAGGAAGCCGACATCACCGGCATCACCATGCCGATCACCAAGCACAGCTTCCTGGTCAAGACCGCCGCCGACGTGCCGCACGCGATCGCGGCGGCGTTCCACATCGCGGCCACCGGACGGCCCGGTCCGGTGCTGGTCGACATCACCAAGGACGCGTTGCAGGGCACCGCACCCTTCCAGTGGCCCAAGCGGGTCGAGCTGCCGGGATACCGCCCGGTGACCAAGCCGCACGCCAAGCAGATCCGGGAGGCCGCCAAGCTGATCGCGGCCTCGGAACGCCCGGTGCTCTACGTCGGCGGCGGCACCGTCAAGGCGCACGCCGGCGAGCAACTGCGCCAGCTGGTCGAGGCGACCGGTATCCCGGTGATCACCACGCTGATGGCCCGGGGCGTCTTCCCCGACAGCCATCCGCTGAATTACGGGATGCCCGGGATGCACGGCACGGTGGCGGCGGTCGGTGCGCTGCAGCGCAGCGACCTGTTGATCTCGCTGGGCGCCCGGTTCGACGATCGGGTGACCGGTCAGTTGTCCAGCTTCGCCCCTGAGGCGAAGGTCATCCACGCCGACATCGACCCCGCCGAGATCAGCAAGAACCGGACGGCCGACGTGCCGATCGTCGGTGACTGTGCCGAAGTGATCACCGAGCTGACCTCGGCGTTGCAGACCACCCAGCTGCCGGACTTCCTGGGCTGGAAGGCATACCTGGACAGCCTGCAGAGCCGTTACCCGACAGGGTATGACGAGCCGGAGGACGGCTCGCTGTCTCCGCAGCACGTGATCAAGCGGATCGGTGAGCTGACCGGACCGGACGCCTACTACGTGACCGGCGTCGGTCAGCACCAGATGTGGTCGGCCCATTTCCTGCCCTTCGAGAAGCAGGGCCACTGGCTCAACTCCGGCGGTGCCGGGACGATGGGCTACGGCGTGCCGGCCGCGATGGGCGCCAAGGTCGGACAACCCGACTCGGTGGTCTGGTGCATCGACGGCGACGGCTGCTTCCAGATGACCAACCAGGAGCTCGTCACCTGCGCCCTGGAAGGGATCCCGGTCAAGATCGCGGTGATCAACAACCAGAGCCTGGGCATGGTCCGGCAGTGGCAGACGCTGTTCTATCAGGGCCGCTACTCCAACACCGACTTGAAGACCAATCGGGTCCCGGACTTCCAGAAGCTCGCCGAGGCGATGGGCTGTGTCGGGCTGCGTGCCGAGACGCCGGCCGACGTCGACTCCGTGATCGACAAGGCGCTCAGCATCAACGACGCCCCGGTGGTGGTCGAATTCGTCGTCCACAAGGACGCGATGGTGTGGCCGATGGTTCCTGCCGGGACCAGCAATGACGCGATCAAGATCGCCCGTGATCTTGCTCCGAACTGGGAAGGGGAAGAGCTGTGACCGCCCGTACCTTGTCGGTGCTCGTGGAGAACAAGCCCGGCGTCCTGGCTCGGATCTCCGGCCTGTTCTCCCGTCGCGGCTACAACATCGATTCGCTCGCCGTCGGACCCACCGAACATCCCGAGGTCTCCCGGATCACGATCGCGACCAGCGTCGACGACGCTGTCCTGGAGCAGCTCACCAAGCAGCTCAACAAGCTCGTCGAGGTGCTCAAGATCGTCGAGCTGGAGCCGGACTCGGTGCGCCGCGAACTGATCTTGGTCAAGGTCCGTGCGGATCAGTCGATCCGCGGTCAGGTGCTCGAGATCGTGCAACTCTTCAAGGCCAAATCGGTCGATGTCAGTGCCGACACGATCACCATTCAGGCCACCGGTAACCCGGACAAACTGAACTCGCTGCTGGAGATGCTGGAACCGTACGGCATCCGAGAGCTGGTCCAGTCCGGTCTGGTGGCGCTGGGACGCGGCAGTCGGTCGATCACCGATCGTGCGCCCAGGACCGAACGCAGCAAGGCCATCCGCGCGGTCTAGACCCACCGGTCTACGATGCGGCAGGGGAGTCGACCCGGGTCGACCCCACCGGCACCACCACAGAGCACCATCGAAATCAGGAGTTGGAAGACAAAGTGCCCGCAGAAATGTTCTACGACGATGACGCCGACCTGTCGATCATCCAAGGTCGCAACGTAGCCATCCTCGGCTTCGGCAGCCAGGGACACGCCCACGCGTTGTCGCTGCGTGACTCCGGCGTTGACGTCCGGGTCGGCCTGCCGGAGACCAGCAAGAGCCGCGCCAAGGCCGAGGCCCAGGGCCTGCGGGTCGTGACCCCGTTCGAGGCCTGTGAGGAAGCGGACCTGATCATGGTCCTCACTCCCGATCCGAGCCAGCGCAAGGTGTACGAGGAGGCCATCGCGCCGAACCTCGTCCCGGGTGATGCGCTGTTCTTCAGCCACGGCTTCAACATCCGCTACGACTACATCAAGCCCCCGGAGGGCGTCGACGTCTGCATGGTCGCTCCGAAGGGCCCGGGGCACCTGGTCCGTCGTGAGTACGCCGAGGGGCGCGGTGTCCCGGTGCTGGTCGCTGTCGAGCAGGACGGCACCGGCAAGGCCTGGGACGTCGCATTGTCCTACGCCAAGGGCATCGGGGGCCTGCGGGCCGGTGGCATCAAGACCACCTTCACCGAGGAGACCGAGACCGACCTGTTCGGTGAGCAGGCCGTGCTCTGCGGCGGCGCCAGCGCGCTGATCCAGGCCGGCTTCGAAACCCTCACCGATGCCGGCTACCAGCCGGAGGTCGCCTACTTCGAGTGCCTGCACGAGCTCAAGCTGATCGTCGACCTGATGTACGAGGGCGGCATCGCCAAACAGCGCTGGAGCATCTCCGACACCGCCGAGTACGGCGACTACGTGTCCGGACCGCGGGTCATCGACGATCACGTCAAGGAGTCGATGAAGGGCATCCTCGCCGACATCCAGGACGGCACCTTCGCCAAGCGGTTCATCGACGATCAGGATGCCGGTGCACCGGAGTTCAAGAAGTTCCGGGAGACCGCCGAGAAGCACCCGATCGAGAAGGTCGGCAAGGACCTCCGCGATCTGATGGCCTGGGTCAAGAGCCACGACGACGATTACGTCGAGGGCTCCGCCGCCCGCTGACCCCACCCACCCATAACCCGCCGACCCGTCACTTCCTCCCGCATTTTGCGGCGTGTCTGAGGAGGAAGTGACGGGTCGGCGGGGTTTGGGGCAGGGTTATCGGGATTCCTCGTGGATGCCGACCACCATGGTGCCGTCCTTGCGGATCCCGGTGGTGACCTCGTACAGGGTGTCACTGAACTTGCTCGACGAGCTGCTCAGCGTTGCGTCGTTGGCGCGGGTGCAGACACCGGACAGGCCGGTGGTGTCGAGTTGGGTCGGATGGCCGGACTGACACGTTCCGAAGGTCCGGTTGATGGCGGCCGAGGTCTTGGGCCGATCCTGTTTGGGCACGGCCACCACGGCGTCGAGGGTGAAGTCGTGGGTGGCTCGGTAGTGCGAGCTCAGCACCGTCGTGCTGGACGGGAGAGAGATGTCACCCCACCAGCGGATGTCTTCGACCGTGACGTCGTCGCAGTGATAGCCGGCGATGTCGTTGGTGCAGGTCGAACCGCGCTCGGTCTGGAAAGAGAAGTACGGAACTCCCCAGTCGCCGGCGTAGCGACTCAAGATCACGAACGGGATCGCCGCCAACACGATCATCACGCCGATCCCGATCAGGATCCGACGCCCCCGATGTCTCCGCTGCCGTGCCACCCCCGCAGCATGCCATGATCGCGGCCCGGAGTGCACGCTCGACATCCGTCATCGGGGAGCACGATCAGCTCGATGAACTCCCGAGCTTGTCGAAACGGCAGCGGCCGCACTCGGGATCGGCACGATCCTTCGCCCGGCCGCAGCGCTCCGTTCAGCGCTTGACGGCGATGATCACCGAGGTGTCGGCGGCAACCATCACATCGACGCTGGTGAAGCGATCGTCGGTCAGCCATTCCTGTCGGAGTTGATCAACGCGGCCGGAGTCCATCGGCGGCCAGCTGCTGGACGGGGTGAAGTCGTCGAGCACGATCATGCCGCCGGTCTCCAGCATGTCCACGATCTGTTCGCGGGGGGAGTGCCGGGCGCTCTCGGCATCGATGAAGATCAACGAGAACGGCGCATGCTCGGCCAGGGTCGACCAGTCGGCATGCATCACGTCGATGTCATCGCCGGCAAACATCTCCATCACGCCGTGTGCCAGCTCGGGATCGAGCTCCGCGGTCAGCACCCGGGTGGATTTCGGGGCGCCGGTCCGCAGCCACGCTGCCCCGACTCCGCAGCCGGTCCCACACTCGGCCATCGTTCCTGTCCGGGTCGCGGCCAGGGTCGCGAGCAGCCGTCCCGTCTCGGTGCGCGATGCCATCACGTACCCGTGTTGCAGGGACATCTTCAGGGCACGGGTGACGATCTCGGGAAGGTTGGGTGGAGCGCTCACGGAACCAGTCTGGCATCGTCGGCGAATGCAGTCCAGGATACGAGACTCTGGTCCCACGATATGGCGGACAATTACTTGGACGTCCTAGTATCTCGGTTGTCAGCTTACCGTTTCGAGTGGGAATCGCGGCCATGTACGACTTGTATCCCGATAGTTGGGCCGGTGACGACGATCGTCGTCACCGGACCGTGGTCGAGCGCCCGCGGCGCCGTCCGCGTCGCAGCCATGCCACCGAGCCGGAGATCATTCGTGTACGCGAGGGGCATCGGCCGACCGAGCGTTGATCGCCTCCGCATGAGTGCACCGCACCAGGAGGACGTCCCATGACCATGCAGGCTCCGACGAGTCGTCCGAACATCGTCTACCTGCATTCGCACGACACCGGCCGGTACGTCGCACCCTACGGGCACGCGATGCCGACCCCGAACATCCAGCGACTCGCCGAGCAGGGGACCCTCTTCCGGCGAGCGTTCTCGGCCGCACCGACCTGTTCGCCGTCTCGGGCGGCTCTGTTCACCGGCAGCCACCCTCATCAGAACGGGATGCTCGGGCTGACCCACCGAGGCTTCGAGCTGAACGACGGAACCCAGCATCTGGTCGGGCTGCTGGGCGGAGCGGGTTACCGGACCGTGCTGGCGGGGTTGCAGCACATCTCCACCGACGTCGACCGGATCGGATACGACGAGGTCAGCACGGTGCAGAGTCATCGGGTCGAACACGTCGCGCCGGCAGCCGTGGATTTCGTCGATCGTGGCCTGTCCGAGCCGTTCTTCCTGGATGTCGGGTTCTTCGAGACCCACCGCCCCTTCCCGGCGCCGGACGGGGAGAATCCCGACTTTCTCGCGCCGCCGGTGCCGTTGCCCGACACCTCAGAGGTACGTACCGACATGGCCGGCTACCGCAGGAGTGTGCGCACCCTCGACGAGGGCATCGGTGCGGTACTGGATGCCTTGGAGGCCAACGGGCTGAGCGAACGGACCCTGGTGATCTGCACTACCGATCACGGCATCGCCTTCCCGCAGATGAAATGCAATCTGACCGATGCCGGGATCGGCGTGATGCTGATCATGCGTGGTCCCGGTGGCTTCACCGGAGGTGGTGTGGTCGACGCGATGGTGTCCCAGATCGACCTGCTGCCGACAGTTTGTGATCTTGCCGGCATCGAGCCGCCGGTCGGGCTGGCCGGCCACCCGCTGGGCCCGCTCGTCCGCGGTGAGACCGACGGCGTACACGACGAGATCTTCGCCGAGGTCAGCTATCACGCCGCGTACGAGCCGCAGCGCTGTGTCCGGACCGACCGGTGGAAGTACATCCGACGCTTCGACCATCGGGCCAGCCGGGTCTACCCCAACTGTGACGCCGGCCCCAGTAAAGCCCTTCTGGAGAAGGAGGGTTGGGACCAGCAGCCGCGCCCCGACGAGATGCTGTACGACCTGGTCTTCGATCCGAACGAGACCAACAACGTGATCGACGAACCGTACGCCGCAGCTCAGGCGACCGACCTGCGAGCCCGCCTGGACCGGTGGATGCAGGACACCGCCGACCCGTTGCTGCACGGCCCGGTCCCGGCTCCCGCCGGCGCCAAGATCGACAGCGCAGACAAGACCACATGAGGCCCAGACAAGTCCACAGGACAGCCGCGGAGACCGTCGAGCCTCGACTCGTGCGGAGAGTGGGTCGGGTCGTCCAGTCGCGGGCCGTGGTCGCCACGGCCGCGGCCCCGACGAGATCGAATCGCCGAGCGAGCCGGCGCGGCATGCGCCAGCGGTCGCGGACCCGCGGCGAGTCTCGCGAGCTGCCAAACGAGCGCGAATCGCAACCCCAGAACGCAACTCGCGGCACCCGACCGAGCCGGGAGGGCCCGGGACCGAGTCGGGGTGTGGCGGGCGTAAAGCGTATTCCGGGCGAGCCTGCGAGCCCGGAATCGCCCCGGGCGGGACTCGGTCCCGGGCCCTCCCGGCATCCACCGACCGGATTGCGAATCCAGCCCTTCGACAAGCTCAGGGCTCGGAGGTCCGCGCCGAGGTCAGACGGCGGATGCGATCGCGTCGCCGATGGCAGAGGTCGACCGCGACTCACCCGGAGTGCGACGCGAAATGTCTGCCAGGACGGCTTTTTCGACGCGGGCGGCTTGTTCGGCCATCCCCAGATGATCAAGCAACAGACCGACCGACAGGATCGTCGCGGTCGGATCGGCGACGCCCTTGCCGGCGATGTCGGGGGCGGAACCGTGCACCGGCTCGAACATCGACGGGTAGGCACCGGACGGGTTGATGTTGCCGCTGGCGGCCAGCCCGATGCCGCCGGTTACGGCACCGGCCAGATCGGTCACGATGTCGCCGAACAGGTTGTCGGTGACGATCACGTCGAACCGCGCGGGGTCGGTCGCCAGGAAGATCATCGCGGCGTCGACGTGCAGGTAGTCGGTGGTGACGTCGGGGTACTCGGCGGCGACCGACTCGAAGACCCGGTTCCACAGCCGGCCGGCGTTGACCAACACGTTGTGCTTGTGCACCAAGGTGATCTTGCCGCGCCGGCGGGCGGCGCGGGCGAAGGCATCGCGGACGACCCGCTCGACGCCGTACGCGGTGTTCACGCTGACTTCGGTGGCGATCTCGGCTGGAGTATCGGCGCGGACCACGCCGCCGTTGCCGACGTACAGGCCCTCGGTGCCCTCGCGGACGACGACGAAGTCGATCTCCTTGCCGCCGACGACGGCGTCGGACAGCGGACTCGCGATGCCGGGGAACAGCCGGCTCGGGCGCAGGTTCACGTAGTGGTCGAAGGCGAAGCGGATCTTCAGGATCAGGCCGCGTTCCAGGATGCCGCTGGGCATCGACTTGTCGCCGGGTGCAGCACCGACGGCGCCGAACAGGATCCCGTCGGCTCCGCTCAGCTCATCCAGCACCGAGTCCGGCAGCACCTCGCCGGTCCGCTTCCACCGCTCGGCACCAAGATCGTATTCGGTCAGGCTGAACGTGTCCGGAGCCACCGCCTGCAGGACCTTGAGGCCCTCGGCAACCACCTCCGGACCGATGCCGTCACCGCCGATGACGGCGAGATCCTTGCCCTGCTTCTGATTCTCCGCGCTGACCTGATTCTGACTGCTCACGGGGGCATCGTAGCCAGCAGGCCGGTCGACGCCAGCCCCCATCTCAGCCGTCAGTCACCCCACTCACCGACAACCAGTTCTCCAGCAGAAAGGCAGTGCTAGCGTGCCGACCATGAGCAGGCAGTTCGACGTTCGCCCCAACACCCGGCCGAGGAGCGACGCCGACCGGGCCGCCATCCTGGCTGACCCCGGATTCGGGCAGTATTTCAGCGATCACATGGCCACCGCGACCTGGACCAAGGACGCCGGCTGGCACGACCGTGAGGTGGGTCCGTACAGGCCGTTCGAACTCGACCCGGCGGCAGCCGTGCTGCACTACGCGCAGGAGATCTTCGAAGGGCTGAAGGCCTACCGGCACGCCGACAACTCGATCTGGCTGTTCCGGCCGGAGAAGAACGCCGAGCGGATGGCACGATCGGCGCGCCGGCTCGCGCTGCCGGAACTGTCGACCGAGGACTTCCTGGACAGCATCGAGACGCTGGTGCGAACCGATCATGCCTGGGTTCCCAGTGGCGGCGAGGGCAACTTCTACATCCGGCCGTTCATGTTCGCGTCCGAGACGTTCCTGGGAGTCCGACCGTCGCAGACCGTGACCTATTGCTGCATCGCCGGGCCGGCCGGTTCCTATTTCGCCAACGGTGTGCAGCCGGTCGACATCTGGTTGTCCACCAACTACGTCCGATCTGCACCGGGCGGTACCGGTGCAGCGAAGACCGGTGGCAATTACGCGGCCAGCCTGGTCGCGCAGCAGGAGGCCTACGACCACGGTTGTGAGCAGGTGTTGTTCACCGACGGTGCGGAGCGTAAATGGGTCGAGGAACTCGGCGGCATGAACATCTACTTCGTCACGACCGATGGCGAGTTGATCACACCGTCGCTGGAGGGCACGATCCTCGAGGGCGTCACCCGGGACTCGGTGCTGACCCTGGCGGCCGATCGCGGACTGAAACCGGTAGAACGACGGATCAGCATCGATGAGGTCTTCGACGGTATCGGCGACAAGTCGATCACCGAGATCTTCGCCTGCGGCACCGCTGCCGTGATCAATCCGGTCGGGTCGTTGCGGACGGCCGATGCGGTCCACACGGTCGCCGACGGTCACCCGGGCGAGCACACCGAAGGACTGCGCCAGGCGTTGCTGGACATCCAGTACGGCCGTGCCGAGGACAGTCGCGGCTGGCTCCGCAAGGTTTGCTGATCATGGCCGGCCGCTGAACGCCGGGGGAGTCCGTGATCAAGGAGCTGGTCGCCGGCGTCGTGGCCACCACCTGGAAGCGGCTGCACGGCCCTGCCCAATGGCGGATCCTGTGGCTCAAGCACGCCACCTTCATGATCGGCGTCACCGGGGTCGTCCTCGATGATCATGATCGGGTGTTGTTGCTGAAACACCGCTTCTGGAAAGACTGCCCGTGGGGTACGCCGTCCGGCTACATCGAACGCGGCGAGACGATCGAGGCGGGTTTCGCCCGGGAGGTCGCCGAGGAGACCGGTCTCACGGTCGGCCAGGTCGCGATCCACAAGATCAACTCCGGTTTCCGGTTGCGGATGGAGGTCAGTGTGATCGGTCGGCTGATCGGGGCCGCGGAGCCCCAGGTCGATGGTGTCGAAGTGACCGAGGCGAGATTCTTCCGCCGCGACGAGCTGCCGGACGGCTTGCGAGCCAGCCAGCGCGAGGTCATTCTGGCTGCCGGCGCTACCTCGTGAACAAACAGTCGCCCCGCCGGTGCTCGCCGTGCCGTGCTTTCCGCTGAATCGATTCACTGCAGTGCTTGCTGTCCTGCTCGTCGTCTCAGCATCTGACCATGGGGTGGCCTTGAATGCGACAGCGGCGCAGACTGTCGGCATGGCATTCCAGGCCCTCATCATTACTTAGCGCGCTGCGACCTCGTCCAGCGCGCCAAACCTCCTGTCGTCCAACGGGAGGTTTTTTCATGCCCGGTCGTGCCACAGACCCCCATCCCGCGAAGGAAATCATGTCAACACAGCCCTCGGCGCCGTTCGACAAGCCCGCCGAGTTCCATGTCTACGACACGACGCTGCGGGACGGCGCGCAGCAGGAAGGCCTGCGGCTGTCGGTCCAGGACAAGCTGCAGATCGCCGGCTACCTGGACGAGCTGGGAGTGGACTACATCGAGGGCGGCTGGCCGGGCGCCAACCCCAACGACACCGCCTTCTTCGCCGCCGCGACGTCGGGGGAGTTGGTGCTGAAGAACGCCACCCTGACCGCCTTCGGATTCACCCGCCGGGTCGGTGGCAAGGCTGCCGACGATCCGTTGACGGCGGCACTGCGGGACTCCGGTGCCGGCGTCGCCTGCGTGGTGGCCAAGAGCCATGATCAACACGTCCTGCGTGCCCTGCGGACCACGTTGCAGGAGAACCTGGCGATGGTCACCGACACCGTCGCCCACCTGGTGGCGGAGGGCCAACGGGTCTTCCTGGACTGCGAGCACTTCTTCGACGGCTTCCGGGAGAACAAGGCCTACGCCACCGAGGTCGTCCGGGCCGCTACCGAGGCCGGCGCAGAGGTCGCCGTACTGTGCGACACCAACGGCGGAATGCTGCCGCCCTGGGTCGGCGACATCGTCGCCGAGGTCGCCGAGACCACCGGTGCCAAGGTCGGCATCCACGCCCACAACGACTCCGGCTGTGCGGTCGCCAACACGATGGCGGCCGTGGATGCCGGGGCGATGCACGTCCAGGGCACCATCAACGGGTACGGCGAACGCACCGGCAATGCCGACCTGCTTCCGGTGGTGGCCAATCTCGAACTCAAGTACGGCTGGCAGTTGCTGCCGGCCGGATCGCTGGCAGAGGCGACGCGACTATCCCATGCGATCGCCGAAGTGACGAACGTTCCACCGAGCAATCGTCAGCCCTATGTTGGCCTGTCATCCTTCGCCCACAAGGCGGGTTTGCATGCCAGCGCGATCAAGGTCGATCCGAACCTCTACCAACACGTCGATCCGGCGTTGGTCGGCAACGACATGCGGATGCTGGTGTCCGACATGGCGGGCCGGGCCAACATCCAGATCAAGGGCGAGGAACTCGGGTTCGACCTCTCCGACCGGGACCTGGCGGCGAAGATCACCGACAAGGTCAAGGAACGCGAGGCAGCCGGCTACACCTACGAGGGTGCCGATGCCAGCTTCGAGCTGATGCTGCGCGCCGAGCTTGATCAACTGCCGGAGTTCTTCGTTGCCCGGTCCTGGCGGGTCTTCACCCAGTCCATCCACGGCCACGCCGACGATCGCCACGAGGTGGACACCGAGGCGACCATGCGGCTGGAGGCCGGCGGCAGCACGATCCGTGTCGTCGGTGAGGGCAACGGTCCGGTGAACGCTCTTGATCATGCTCTCCGGCAGGCGCTGTTGCCGTCCTACCCTGCGGTGGAACGCTTCGAGCTCAGCGACTACCGGGTCCGGATCCTCGATCAAGGACATGGCACCGACGCCACCATCCGGGTGCTGATCCAGACCACCGACGGGTTGCGCAGCTGGACCACTGTCGGTGTCGGACAGAACGTGATCGAGGCTTCCTGGGAAGCGCTGGCCGAGGCGTACAGCTACGGCCTGCTGCACGCCTGAGTCAGCGGGCCGGCTGACCAAGCGATCACGCGATCGCGGCAACCTCCCCGGACCGTCCGGCCGGTCGTTGCAGCCCGTAGTGATCACGCAACGTGGCGCCGGTGTACTCACGACGGAACAGCCCGCGATCGCGCAGGATCGGGATCACTTGATCGACGAAGCTGACCAGATCACCGGGCAGCGCCGGCGGCATGATGTTGAAACCGTCGGCAGCCCCGGTGCTGAACCAGTCCTCGATGGTGTCGGCCACCTGCTCCGGCGTGCCGTGGAAGGTCCGATGACCTCGACCGCCACCCAGCCTCAAGATCAACTCACGGACGGTCAGACGTTCACTGCGGGCCAGTTCGACGATCAACGTATAGCGGCTCTTGGCACCCTCGATCTCGTCCTCGGCAGGAAGATCGGCCGGCAGCTGTGCGTCCAACGGGAGATGATCGAGCGGCACCCGTAGCGTCCGCGCCAGTTGCGCCCGGCCGTACTCGGGATCGACGTGTTCGTCGAAGAGCCGGCTGCGTTCGGCTGCCTCGGCCTCGGTCGATCCGACGATCGGAACGATGCCGGGCAGGATCTTGATCGTCTCCGGATCCCGTCCCAGCGCGGCGGTCCGGGTCTTCAGGTCGACGTAGAAGGCCCGGGCATCCTCGACGGTCTGCTGGGCTGTGAACACCGCCTCGGCGTAACGCGCCGCGAAGGCCTTGCCGTCCTCCGACGATCCCGCCTGGACCAGGAGCGGATGACCCTGCGGCGGACGGGACACGTTCAACGCGCCCTCGACCGAGAAGAACTCACCGCGATGGCCGATCGGCCGGACCCGCTCCGGGTCGGCCCAGATGCCGGCCTGCTGGTCGGCCAGCACGGCATCGTCGGCCCAGCTGTCCCACAGGGCCACGGCGACGTCGACGAACTCGGCGGCCCGCCGATAGCGGGAGGCATGATCGGCTTGATCATCGAGGTTGAAGTTCCGAGCGGCCTCCGGTCCCGCAGTCGTGACGATGTTCCACCCGGCCCGGCCGTGACTGACATGGTCGAGCGAGGCGAACCGGCGGGCCAGGTTGTACGGCTCGTTGTAGCTGGTCGATGCGGTTGCGATCAGCCCGATCCTGCTGGTGGCCGCGGCCAGGGCGGTCAGCAGCACGGTGGGTTCGAGCACGCTCGACGGGCGCCGCGCAACGCCGCGGGACACCGGTGAGTCGGCCAGGAAGAGCGAGTCGAAGGTGCCTCGTTCGGCCAGCTGGGCCAGCGCGACGAAGTGCTCGACCGCCGTGCTGCCGGTCGGATCGGATTCGGGCAGCCGCCAGGCCGCTTCGTGATGTCCCGCGCTCATCAGGAACGCGTTGAGATGGAGCTGTCGTGAGGTCATGGTGGCCCTTTGCTGGGTTCGGAAGGGTCGGAAGAATGAGGTGCGTGAGGGTGGGCCCGCTCTGATTCAGGCTCAGGCCGCGTGCTCGATCCGGACGCCGAGGTGGCCGAGCAGCTCGGCCCGCAGTCGGCCGAACTCGGGATCGGCATGATCACGATCGGCACCCAGCCGTACGGTGATGTCGGCGGCCAGCCGGCCCTGGTCGAGGACCACGACCCGATCGGCCAGGTCGATCGCTTCGTCGACATCGTGGGTGACCAACAGGACGGCCGGCCGGTGCCGGACGCAGAGCGTCCGCAACAGGTCATGCATCCGGATCCGGGTCAGCGCGTCCAGCGCGCCGAACGGCTCGTCGGCCAACAACAACTCCGGTGCCCGTACCAAGGACCTGGCCAGCGCCACCCGTTGCTGTTCGCCGCCGGACAGTTCGGTCGGCCAGGCTCGTTCGCGACCGGCCAAGCCGACCTCGGCGAGGGCCTCGATGCCCCTGGTCGTGGTGTCCGGGCCGCCCAATCCGAGGATGACGTTGTCCAGCACCCGTGCCCACGGCAGCAGTCGAGCGTCCTGGAAAACCACCGAGACGCTGTCCGGTGTGTCGATCGCTCCTGAGCCGGTGACGTCGTGATCAAGGCCGGCGATGGCGCGGAGCAGGGTGCTCTTGCCCGAGCCGCTGCGGCCGAGGATGGCGACGAACTCGTCGGCGTGGATGGTCAGATCCAGACCGTTCAGCACCTGATGATCACCGAAACTGCGGTTCAGCTGGTGTACCGAGACCGAGGTCCTGGCGGTCGCTTCGGCGGTCAGTCGGCCAGTGTGCGTCGCCATGACAGCACCTTTCGGGAGACGGAGCGGACCACGGTGTCTGACAGCAGCCCGAAGATCGCGTAGATCAGCAGCCCGACGAAGATCACGTCGAGTTGTCCGTAGCCGCGAGCCAAGGTCATCATGTAGCCGATCCCGCTGGTGGCGTTCACCTGTTCGACCACCACCAGCGACATCCAGGACCCGGTGACGGCGAACCGCAGACCGAGCAGGAAGCCCGGCAACGCCCCGGGGAGGATCACCCGGCGGACGAAGTCCGCCCGGCGAAGGCCGAGCGTCTCGGCCAGCTCGACGTAACGACTGTCGATCGACCGCAGCCCGTTGTGGGTGTGCAGATAGATCGGAATCAACACACCGAGACCGATGGTGATGATCTTCATCCATTCGCCGATCCCGAACCAGAGGATCAACAACGGGATCAGGGCCAGCGAAGGGATCGCACGCTTGACTTGGATCGGCCCGTCGATGATCACCTCGCCGATCCTGGTCAGACCGGAGAACAGCGCCAACGCGACACCGGCGACGATGCCCAATGCCAGCCCGACGGCGGCTCGCATCAGCGACACGCTCAGATCGGTCTGCAGGGTGCCGCGCTGGACCAGTTCGATGCCGGTACCGACCACCGACCACCGACCACGGGGTCGGCAGGATCCGGACGTCGATCAGTCCGAGTCCGGACCCGGCGGACCACAGCCCGAGCAATGCGAGCGGGCCGATCACCACCCGTCCGGGAATGGGCCGTCCCGGAGACAGTCGGGATCCGCGCCGTCGGGTGTCGGTGCCCCGATCGTCGGCAGCCGTGCGGTCGCGGGGGTCGGATCTTCGGTCGTCGACGACCGGTTCGACACGATCGAGAACACCGTCGGTCATGATCGAACTCCGTTCTGCAGTGCATCCGCACCGACCGAGGCGAATCGCTTGTCGAACAGCAGATTCGCATCATAGGAGTCGCGACCGGTGAAGTCGGCCAGCAGATCGATCGTCTCCTGGGTGCGGTCGATCGCCGAGGTCCAGTCCGACGGGATGTCGAAGTCGCCGGCGGCCTTGATCAGATACTGGCCGTCGGCTGCCGATAGCCGCTGGTCGTCGACGTAGTAGCCGGCGACCCACTCCTTCGGGTGATCGATGATCCACTGCTGGGCGACGGCCCAATGCCGGACATACTCTGCGATCGCGGCCGCCTTTGCCTTGTCCTGCAGGAGTTCGGCACGGACGTACAGGTGACCGGGATCGTCGCGGAGACCGTGTTTGACGGTCGTGCCACCGTCCTTGCCGTACTGGCCGAGATAGCGCTTGACCGCGGTGCCGCCGATCGGTGCGACGTCGACCTGATGTGAGCCGAGGGCGTTGGGATAGACGTCGTCGGTGCTGGGGATCTCCACCAGGGTGACGTCCTTGCGGTCCAGTCCTGCCTTGGCCAGCACACGGATGATCAAGGCGCCTTGGGCTTGAGTGGGGGAGAAGGCGATCTTCTTGCCGCGGAGGTCGGTCAGCTGTCTGACCTTCACCCCCGGTGCGATGCCGAGCTGATAGACCGGATGACCGACCGGGTCCTTGCGGTACTTCGCGGCGACGAACTTGGTCTCCAGGTTGTTCCAATGGGCGTTGATGCCCGGGATGTCGGCCACCGAGCCGACGTCGAGCGCCTTGGCGCGGAACGCCTCGCTGGTCTCCGGGCCGCCGGAAAGGTTGGCCCACTTCACGGTGAAGGGGAGCTTGTCGATCTGGCCTGACAACTTCAGGGCGACCTGGGTGGCGGGATCGCCGATGGCCAAGGTCGTCCCGTCCGGGACCTCTGATGGCAGCGCCCATGGAGGATCCACGAGGGTTTTCGCACCGGGCGCCGCCGATCCGGCGGTCGCCGCGCAGCCGCTGCCCAGCAGTCCGAGGGCTGCCAGCCCGCCACCGGCAGCCAGGAAGTGTCGCCGACTGCTCATGATCATCACCGGGCCCGCAGGATGCGCGAGGTGGTGTGGAAGTCGCCGTCGTGGAAGACCAGCGGTTCCTCCTCCGCGCCGCCGTGGATCTGGTCGACACTGCTGATGACCAGCCAGTGGTCGCCGGCAGCGATCCGCTGCTGGACGGTGCAGTGCAGCCATCCCGCGGCGGCCTCCAACACCGGCTGGCCGTCGGCGAGCGCACTCCACCGGGTCGGGGCGGCGAACCGGTCGATCCCCGAGGTGGCGAATCGGCGGGCGTCAGCGATCTGCCCCAGACCCAGCAGATTGACGACATGCCGGTCGACCTCGGCCAAGGACGGCCAGACCGAGGACGTCCGAGCGATGTTGAACGCGACCAGCGGGGGATCCAGGGACAGTGAATGGAAGGACGAGACGGTCAGCCCGCGGGGTCGGCCGTCGTGGTTGAGGGTGATCACAGCGACTCCACCGGGATGACGACGAAACGCCGACCGGTAGGAGTCCGCGGTGACTGCCCCGGCAACGACGCCGGGCGCGTCAGTTGCCGGAAGATGATCATGGAGGGCCGACGGCGGGGCGGCGGCCTGGACACTCGAAGTCATGGTGATTCCCATCGAGGTAACGGAATGCGGGTGCACAGAACGGGTGCAGGAGAAGACTCAGGGGTGCTGCGGCGGAAAGGGCGCGCCGGCCGGACCGGTGATCACGATTCGCTGGTGATCAACACCGCCGATGATCCGGATTGCAGTCGCCGAGCAGGGCGGACGTTCATCGGCTCCGGAGGGCGCGCTCAGCGACAGACCGCGCTCTTCACCAGCGCGAAGTCGACGTGCAGCCGGGTGCTCAACACCGGTCGTCCCATTCGCATGACGGCGAGTATTGCAGGCTATTCCTACTGTAAGGATAGGAAATCTCAGGATGCGGAACGCTGACCGAGGCGCCGACCGGTGGCCGATCGGTGCCGGCACCTCATGGAAGACTCTCTCAGTGGCTCGGTCGGCGAGCCATCATCCGACTCCGTGAGGTGATCCGCGCGATGACGCCCGAAGCAACCGAGCTGCAACCGCTGCTGCACGACAGCGAGATCCTGCTGAAGGCACCGAGTCAGCTCTGGACGGCGGCAGGGGGCGACCTCGGCGACAAGCCGATCCACGGCTTCTACCACGGTGACACCAGGTTCGTACGGGCCTGGGAGCTGCGGATCGACGACGCGGTACCCGAGCCGATCGCCACCGCGCCGATCGACGCCTCCCGCGCTCGCTACGTGTCTTTGGCCCGCACCGTCGGCGTCGGAGATGCGCCGGTGCGTGTCGAACGGGAGCGGACCGTCAGCGACGGTGGGATCGACGAGCAGATCACGGTGATCAACCCGACCGCGGAGTCATTGTCGGCCGCCGTCACGGTCCGGATCGTCGGCGACCACACACCGATGCAACTGATCAGAGGCGGCAGGGCGGGCAACTCGATCCCTGAAGCCGACGGTCAGGCTGCCTCGATGATCATCACCGCGGACGGCGCACATCGATCCGAGGACGGGCTCGAGGTGACCCTCACCTGGTCGGTGCAGGTCCCGGCCGACGGCCGGAGCGACCTGCAGTGGTCGCTGCGGGTGCAGGATTCCGCGGCGGTCGTCGCAGGGGCGACCGGTGCGCCGCAATGGGACAGCCTGCAGGCGGTGACGCCCGACAGCCGGCTCCGACGCTGGATCGAAACGGCACTGGATGATCTTGCCGCATTGCGGATGACGACGGTCAGGACGCCGAACGAGCCGTTCCTCGCGGCCGGCGCGCCGTGGTTCTTCACCCTCTTCGGCCGCGACTCGATCTGGGCTGCACGGTTGATCTTGTCCACCGGCACCGAGATCGCTGCTTCCACGCTGAGGGTCCTGGCGAGCCTGCAGGGCACGTCCGACGTCGCCGACACAGCCGAGCAACCGGGCAAGATCATGCACGAGCTACGTCCCGACATCCTGGAGGCGGCCGACGGGCTCGCCCTGCCGCCGCTCTACTACGGAACGGTCGACGCCACCGCACTCTGGGTCATCCTGCTGTCCGAGGCGTGGCAGGCAGGAATGCCGGAGGACCAGGTCCGCGCGCTGTTGCCCAACCTGGAAGCCGCCCTGCAGTGGATCGACGAGTACAGCGACGCCGACGGTGACGGCTTTGCCGAATACATCGACCGGACCGGGCACGGACTGGCCAACCAGGGATGGAAGGATTCCGGCGATTCGATCCGCTGGCACGACGGCCGGCTGGCCGACGGGCCGATCGCGCTGTGCGAGGTGCAGGGGTATGCCTACCAGGCCGCGATCGCCGGAGCGGAGCTGCTGGATCACTTCGGAACCGACGGATCCGGGTGGCGCGACTGGGCGGCGGAGCTCAAACAACGCTTCGCCGACGCCTTCTGGATCGACGATCCGGCCGGCGGCTACCCGGCGATCGCGCTGGATGCCGACAAGCGTCGTGTCGACAGCGTCACCAGCAACATGGGGCACCTGCTGGGTACCGGCATCCTGCAACCGGGGCAGGCAGAGCTGATCGCCCGTCGGCTGGTGTCGACCGAACTCAACTCCGGCTACGGTCTGCGCACCATGAGCACGGCCGACGCCGGCTACTGGCCGCTCAGCTACCACTGTGGCTCGGTGTGGGCCCACGACACCGCGATCGCCATCAACGGTCTGGTGGCAGAGGGGCTGGTTGCCGAGGCGAGGGTGCTCGGTGAAGGACTGTTGCGCGCTGCCGACGGTTTCGGCTACCGGATGCCGGAGTTGCATTCCGGCGACCCGGCATCGCAGATCAGCAGGCCGGTGCCGTCCCCGGCAGCGTGCCGGCCGCAGGCCTGGTCGGCAGCGGCCGCCGTCGCCGTCGCCTCAGCTTTCGGCGTCCAGCTTGAGAAATCTGCGTAGCTCAGCCGCGCCGACGACCTCGACCGGGGCGCCGCGGACCAGGTCCTCGGGGCGCAGCACGAGGTTCTGATGCTCGGCCAGGGCGCCGCGCCGGACCTTGCGGTCGATGCCGTTGGGGCGATAGCCGACCTTGCGGCTGACCCCCAGGGACGCCGGGTTGTCCACGAAGGCGCCGGAGGTGATCTCGGTTGCGCCCAACTCGTCGAAGGCGAACGCGCAGATCGCCTGCCGCATCCGAGTGCCGATCCCGCGCCCGTGGTGCCGACGAGCGAGCCAGGATCCCGTTTCCCCGGTCCGGGTCACCGCGAAGTCGTGCGTGGTGAGCCCCTGCGTGCCGACCAACTCGCCACCGACCCGCACGGCGAAGTCGAGGCTGAAGCGCTCAGGGCCGAACACCGCACGCACCGACCAGTGGTGACGGGCGAAGTTGGCCGGCAGTTCGGCCGGTGGTACATCGGTCCACGGGAACGCGAACGGCATCAGGTCGGGATCGTGGATGCCGCCGAGGGCGAGCTCGACCAACGCAGGCAGATCGTCGTCGCGGATCAGCCGCAGCTCCAGATCGCCACTGCTGATCCGCAACAGGTACGGCGGCCACACCTCGTTCAGGTCCATGCGCCAAGCCTGCCGAAAGATCAACGCCATCGCGACTCGATATCGCCGACCCAGCAGCTCCCTGAGCTTGTCGAAGGGCCCTGACGTAGGTAGCGGTTCTTCGACAGGCTCAGGACCTTGCCGTGATCCGGTCGATGATCAACTTCTCGGTGGTCGGCGCCGGGTCGGTGATCGCCCAGCTGCCGGACAGCGCGTCGACCGCCCGCGGGATCAGCTCGGCATCGTCGGTCTGCAAGGTCAGCAACGGGCTGCCGGCGGTGACCCGGTCGCCGGGCTTGGCATGCAGCCGGACGCCGGCGGCGGCCTGTACCGGATCCTCCTTGCGGGCTCGGCCTGCGCCCAGCCGCCACGCCGCGATCCCGATCGGCAGCGCATCCAATCTGCTCAGATAGCCGTCCCGATCGGCGGTGATCCGATGCGTCTCGCGCGGCTGCGGCAGGGGCGCATCCGGGTCGCCGCCCTGGGCGATGATCATCTTCCGCCAGACATCCATCGCCCGTCCCGACGCCAGCGCGTCGGCCGGGTCGATGTCGGAGATCCCTGCTGCGGCGAGCATTTCGCGGGCCAGCGCAAGGGTCAGCTCGACAACGTCGGCCGGTCCGCCGCCGGCCAGCACCTCGACCGACTCCTCGACCTCGATGCCGTTCCCGGCGGTCAGGCCGAGTGGGCTGTCCATCCGGGTCAGCAACGCCACGGTCCGGACCCCGGCGGCGGTCCCGAGCCCGACCATTGCCTCGGCCAGTTCTCGGGCCCGAGCCTGATCGGCCATGAAGGCACCGTTGCCGGTCTTGACGTCCAGCACCAGAGCCGAGGTGCCCTCGGCGATCTTCTTGCTCATGATCGACGACGCGATCAACGGGATCGATTCGACGGTGCCGGTGACGTCCCGCAACGCGTACAGCTTGCGATCGGCCGGCGCCAGACCGGAGCCGGCAGCACAGATCACCGCTCCGATCTCCTCCAGTTGATCGAGCATCTCGGCGTTGGTCAGCGCGGCGCGCCAGCCGGGAATCGCCTCCAGCTTGTCCAGCGTGCCGCCGGTGTGTCCGAGCCCGCGGCCGGACAGTTGCGGGACCGCCGCACCACAGGCGGCCACCAGCGGAGCCAGCGGCAGCGTGATCTTGTCGCCGACACCGCCGGTCGAGTGCTTGTCGACGGTCGGCCGGCTGAGGCGTGCGAAGTCCATCCGCTCGCCGGAGTTGATCATCGCCTCGGTCCAGGCCGACAGCTCCACGCCGGCCAGGCCACGGAAGAAGATCGCCATGTTCATCGCGGACATCTGTTCCTCGGCCACCACGCCACGGGTGTAGGCGTCCAGCAGCCAGCTGATCTGCTCGGTGGTCAGCGTGCCGCCGTCTCGTTTGTCCTTGATCAACTGTTGCGCGTCGAAGGGCTCGGCCATGAGCCGAGTATGCCGCACCGATCGGCCCGATCCATGCTCGCCTTGACCTCAACCGCGGTTCAAGGACGACGCTGGACCCTCAGTCTGGATCCGTGGAGAGGACATGATGAGATTTCTGGTCACCGGCGCGACCGGCCGGGTCGGCGGGCGGGCGGCACGCCGCCTGATCGACGAGGGGCATCAGGTGGCGGCCGTGGTCCGTCGCGCGGACGCGGAACTGCCGGCGGGGGCCCGGCCCGTGGTCGCCGACCTCGACGACCCGGACACTCTGATGGTCCTCCCAGAAGTGGACGGCACCTTCCTGGTGTTCCCCAGTGTGCAGGCCGACGCCTCCGCCGCCGCGGTCGTCGGCGCGCTGGCCGAACGCAGTCCGCAGATCGCCTATCTGTCCGCTGCCGGGGCTCAGGATGCGGACCCCGAGGGGTGGGGCATCATGGCCTCGCATGCCCGGCTGGAGAAGTTGATCACCGAGTCGGGCGTCCGATCCACGTTGTTGCGAGCCAGTGGGTTCGCGGCGAACACCCTGGGTTGGGCGCCGCAGATCCGGGCCGACGGCACGGTGCGCTGGCCCTACGGCAGTGCCCGACGGGCGCTGATCCACGAAGATGATCTTGCCGCTGTCGGCGTCCGGGAGTTGATCGATCACGGTGACGGATCGGCCGAGGGTGTCGTCCACCATCTCACCGGGCCGCAGCAACTCAGCCAACGGGAGTATGCCGCCGTCATCGGCGAGGTGATCGGCCGTCCGGTGACCTACCACGAGCTGTCGGTCGCAGAGGCGATGGCCGAGTTGTTCGGCGGACTACCTGCCGACTTCGCACGGTCCATCCTGACCGGGCAGGCCGCCTGGGTCGACCATCCCGAGCCGGTCACGTCGACCGTCGGCACGCTGCTCGGCCGACCGGCGCGGACCTTCGCCGAATGGGTCGCCGACCATCGTGCCGACTTCGGGACGCGGTGATCCCTGCTTTCGAGATGCCTGGGTCCGATTGGAGATGCCGGGTCTGCTCAGGAGATGGCTGGGGGAGGGAGGGGAACTCGTTGCCGTCGGAACCGACGCATTAGGCTCGGCGGCATGCGCATTGCCCGATTCTCAGCAGGCTCCGACCCGCAGTACGGCATCGTCGAGCTGGCCGTCGATGGCGGCGAACACGCCGACACCGTCTCCGCGGTGACCGGTGATCCGCTGGCCACCAAGGTCCAGCTGACCGGTCAGCGGTTCGACCTGTCCGACGTCCGGCTGCTGGCCCCGGTGATCCCGCGCAGCAAGGTCGTCGCGGTCGGTCGAAACTATGCCGAACACGCCGCCGAGCTCGGCAACGAGGTGCCCGAGACGCCGATGACCTTCCTGAAGCCGAACACCTCGGTGATCGGGCCGGACGAGGCGATCGTCTATCCGACCTACACCAACCAGCTGAGCTATGAGGGTGAGCTGGCGATCGTGATCGGCCGGATCTGCAAGGAGGTGCCGGCCGAACGCGTACCGGAGGTGATCTTCGGCTACACGATCGCCAACGATGTCACCGCCCGCGATCTGCAGGGCCCGGACAAGCAGTGGGCCCGGGCCAAGGGATCGGACACGTTCTGCCCGCTGGGGCCATGGATCGTCACCCACCTGGGTATCGACGAGGCCGAGAACCTGATGATCACCACCACCGTCGACGACGAGGTCCGCCAGCACGGTCCGACCCGGGACATGCTGAACAAGATCGTCGATCTGGTCGTCTATATCACCAGCTACACCACGCTGCTGCCGGGCGATGTGATCCTGACCGGCACCCCGGCCGGCGTCGGACCGATGAACCCCGGTCAGCAGGTCAGCATCGAGATCGACGGGATCGGCAAGCTGAGCAATCCTGTGGTCGCGGCGCAGTAACAGCAGACGAGCCTCCCGGTGAGCACCAAACGTCGCCGCAGCCGCGGCAATCCCGCCAAGCCGCTGAAACAGTCCGGTCCCGGCCGGCCGTCGTCCACCAGCCCCGGCTCGACATCACGGTCGACATCACGGTCGACGTCACGGCCGGCGCGTCCGCCGGCGACCGGCGGAGCGATCTCCGGGTTCGGCTTCGGCAGCCTCGGTGGCGTCGAGATCCCGCCGCCGAGCGGTGTCCTCTACCCGCAGTTGCTGCGGCGTGAAGGCGAGCCGCGGCGGCTGGCGATCGGACGGGCACTGATCGGCATCGCGGTGGCGCTGTCGCTGTACTTCCTGCTGGTCTCGGTGGTCAGTCAGGGGGTGGTGATGCTGTCCTGGACGATCACCTCCCCGACCCTGTCCTACGCCGACTATTCGAAGGCCGCCCTGGCGTTCCGGCTGCCGGCCGGGATGCTCGGCACCAATCTGGGGATTGCCTGCCTGATCCCGATCACCTTTGCCGCGATGATGGTGGTGCACCAGGTACGCCCCCGATGGCTCGGGTCGATCCGGCCGCGGATCCGTTGGTCCTATCTCTTCGTCAGCCTCGGCATCGCGGCGGTGTCGCTGGCCGCGGTCTTCGCGCTGTCCACGCTGGCCGGGCCGGCGGCCCAGCTCAAGCCACAGCCGAACTTCTGGGTCTTCATGATCATCATCCTGCTCACCTCGCCGCTGCAGGCGGCGGGTGAGGAGTATCTGTTCCGCGGCTACCTGTTGCAGGCGTTCGGCAGCATGGTGAAGAATCCGTGGTTCGGTGTGCTGGTGTCGTCGGTGGTGTTCGCGGCGTTTCACGGCCTGCAGAATCCGCCGCTGTTCCTGGACCGGCTCGCGTTCGGCATCCTGGCCGCCATCCTGGTGATGAAGACCGGTGGCCTGGAGGCCGGCATCGGCGCGCACGTGATCAACAACGTCTACGCCTTCGGACTGGCGGGCCTGACCAGTTCGATCGCACAATCCCGCGCACTGACGTCGATCGGCTGGCTGGATGCGCTGTTCGACGTCGGCGGGTTCGCGCTGTTCGCGGTGCTGGCCTATCTGGCTGCCCGGTTGCTGAAACTGCGGAACCGTACGGTTTGATCTTTGCGATCGCACCCAACCCGTTCTGCGATCGGCATTTCTCGGCGATCGATATTCGTCGATGATCGGCATTTCTTTCCCCGACCCACTGTTCGGTTCGGGCGCCGATGTGCCAATCTCATCCCATGACCGATAACACCGAGGCGATCAAGCAGGGCTACTCCTTCGACTCCGCAGCGATCGAGCTGGGCGTCCTGGTTCAGGAGAAGAAGCCCGTTCCCGAGGCCAAGATCAGGATCCCGCTCGGGATGCTGAACCGGCACGGACTGGTCTGTGGCGCCACCGGCACCGGCAAGACCAAGACCCTGCAGCTGATGGCCGAGCAGATCGCGGCCGGTGGCGTACCGGTGTTCGCCGCCGACATCAAGGGTGACCTGTCGGGCATCTCGACGCCCGGTGCCACCTCGGAGAAGCTGACCGCACGGACCGAGGCACTCGGTCAGGACTGGCAGCCGACCGGCTTCACGACCGAGTTCTACGCGCTCGGCGGCAAGGGCAAGGGGGTGCCGGTGCGGGCGACCGTCTCGTCCTTCGGCCCGGTCCTGCTGTCCAAGGTGCTCGGGTTGAACGAAACTCAGGAATCCTCCCTCGGGCTGGTCTTCCACTACGCCGACAAGGCGGGTCTGGCGTTGCTCGACCTGTCCGACCTGCGCGCGGTGCTGCAATATCTGACCAGCGACGAGGGCAAGGGTGAGCTGAAGGAGCTCGGCGGGCTGTCCAGTGCGACCGCGGGGGTGATCCTGCGCAGCCTGATCGCGTTCGCCGATCAAGGGGCCGAGGAGTTCTTCGGGGAGCCCGAATTCGACAGCGCCGACCTGTTGCGCGTCGATGACGCCGGGCACGGCATCATCTCGCTGCTGGAGTTGCCCGACCTGGCCAGCAAGCCCGCACTGTTCTCCACCTTCCTGATGTGGCTGCTGGCCGACCTGTTCACCGATCTGCCCGAGGTCGGCGACATCGACAAGCCGAAGCTGGTGTTCTTCTTCGACGAGGCGCATCTGCTCTTCAACGACGCGTCGAAGGCGTTCCTGGAGTCGATCGCCCAGACCGTCCGGCTGATCCGTTCCAAAGGCGTCGGTGTCTTCTTCGTGACCCAAACGCCGAAGGACGTGCCGGACGAGGTGCTCGCGCAGCTCGGATCCCGGGTCCAGCACCAGCTCCGCGCGCACACCCCGAACGACGCCAAGGCGCTGAAACAGACCGTGGCGACCTTCCCCAAGTCCGACTACGACCTCGGCGAGCTGCTCACCACCCTCGGCATCGGCGAGTCCGTGATCACCGTGATGGACCCCGACGGTGCGCCGACGCCGGTCGCCTGGACCCGGATGCTGGCGCCGCAGTCGCTGATGGGACCGGCCCCGGCAGACCAGCTGGAGGCCGCGGTCAAGGCATCGGCGTTGCAGAGCAAGTACGGCGAGGCGATCGACCGGGAGTCGGCCCGCGAGCTGCTGGCCAAGAAGCTGGACGACGGTGCCGCGACCCACGAGCGGGAACAGGCCGGTGCGGACGGCGGCGAGCAGGGGGAGGGACGGACCCGGCAGGATCGCGAGCCCCGCTCGGAGTCCAGGAGCTCGCAGTCGCGCGGCCGGGCCCGCGAAGAGAAGAACGTGGTCGAACAGGTGGTCGGATCGACGCTGTTCCGGCAGGTCGCTCGCAGCGCCGGGCGGGAGATCGTCCGGGGCCTGTTCGGCGTAGCGCGTCGGCGCTGACCCCGCAGCGTCCGGTTCCCGGTCCCGGGACCGGGCGCGCCGGTTTGGGGTAGCGAGACCGATTACAGTAGAGTTCTTGCTCGTTGCCCACCGGCAACAACCCATGGGGTATGGGGTAATTGGCAGCCCGACTGATTCTGGTTCAGTTAGTTCAGGTTCGAGTCCTGGTACCCCAGCTTTCGAGCTGGATCGAGTATCTGCCGCGGCATCATCGGTGTCGCGGCAGGTTGCGTTTTCGCCCAGTTTGCCCGGTTGGCAGTTGCCCGGTCGTCCGGTGAAGCGGAGACGGGCGTGGCTTCATTCCGCCGGTCGCCAGCGCAGCCCGGCTGCTCGGGGGCGCATCACCAGGGCGGCCACGTAGTAGCTGCAGACGCGCTTGCTGCGATTGGCGTAGCCCAGGTCCTGGTCGCCGGCCAGGTAGATCGAATCACCGGCGGCCAGTTCGACCTCGCGGTCGCCGATCTGCAGGGTCAGCAGGCCGGACTCGACGTAGATGAACTCATGGGATCCGGGGGCGTACGCCGGATAGCCGGTCGGTTCGCAGCCGGCCGGCAGTGTCGATCGGATCCATTCGAAGTTGACGCCGGGCACGACCGGAGTGAGCACCGTACGCTGCCAGCCGCCGGGCTCGGTGATGGCGTCCTGTTGGTCGGCTCGGCGGATGATGATCCGATCGTCGGGATCCTCCAGCAGTCGTCCCATCGTCGTCCCCAGGCCGGTCGCGATCCGATCCAGCACGACCACGGTCGGGGCCTTGTCACCACGCTCGACCGCCGACAGCATGCTCACGCTCACCGCGGACAGCTCCGCCAACTGCTGCAGGGTCAACGATCGTTCGTTGCGCAGACGCTGTACTGACTGGCCGAGCCGGTGAAGATCCATGTATTCTATAGTAGTGATCGATTCCACTATCGTAAACGGGATGGGGGCGGTGCTCATCCGCCCCGCAGCGACGGACGATCTCGAGCGGATCGCCGCGATCTACGCGCCCTACGTCACCGACACCGTGATCACGTTCGAGATCGAGGTGCCGTCGGCGCAGGAATGGCGACAGCGCTTCGCCGCGATCACCGAATCAGGGCTGCCGTTCCTGGTTGCGACGCTGGACGATCAGGTGGTCGGCTTTGCCTACGCGGGCCCCTATCGGAGTCGCCCGGCCTATCGGCAGACCGCCGAGGACTCGATCTACCTGGCGCCGGAGTCACGGGGTCTCGGTATCGGCGGCAGGCTGCTGGACGAATTGATCGTCCGGACCCGTGCCGTCGGTATCCGCGAACTCGTCGCGGTGATCGCCGACGCCGACAATCCGGCCTCGCCGGCGCTCCATGCCCGCAGGGGGTTCGTCGAGGTCGGACGGTTGACCGGCGTCGGCCACAAGCACGACCGCTGGGTCGACACCCTGCTGATGCAGCTCTCCCTAGGAGTGCGCTGAACAATTGGCTCGTCGCGAGCACCGCGATGTGCGTGCACGGGCACGTCGCGGGAGCGAAGGCCCGGGCCGGTCGAGCGAGCGCGGCGCCGCCCGTGTGCGTGCAGCGTGGCGCGCAGCAGAGCGAATTGTTCAGCGCACTCCTAGGCTGACGACGCCGACCGCTACGGGCTTCTGCCCTCACCCGGCTTCAGGCCGGACCAGGACGCGGGCGAACGCGCCGGACCGCATCTCCTCGAAGGCGTCGTCGATGTCGGACAGTGGATGCGCCGGCGACATCAGACCTGCCACGCCGGCGTCGGCGCCATGACTCTGCAGCCAGTCGACAGCGGTGAGGAAGTCGGCTGTCCGGTAGTTGTGCACACCGGTCAGCCGGATCGAGCGGGTGACCAGATCGGCCGGGTCCAGTCGCAGGCTCGTCGCTCCGGGACTGACCGATCCGGCCGCCACCAGGTGGCCGCCGACGGCGGTCGCGGCAAGTGCGTCGACGAAGGCCGCCGGATTGCCCGATGCCTCGATCACCACCGGGAAGAGATCGTGCTCACCGGTGTCGGGTCGGGCACCACTCGGTCCGAGCAGCGCCAGCCGACCCGGGTTGGGGTCCCGCACCACCGGACGACAGCCGGCAGTAGCCAGCATCGCCGCGCAGAAGAAGCCCACCGCGCCGGCCCCGAACACCAGCACGGGCTCGCCCGACCGCGCACCCGCCGCACCGACGACGGCTGCCGCGGTCGCGGTCGCGCAGCCCGCAGACACCAGGATCTCGTCGTCGGCGCCGGCGTCGGGCAGGGCGACGACGGGTACTCCCGGCAGCAGTCGTACCCGGTCGGCGAGCATCCCGGTCGCGTACGGCGGACGTCGGACCGAGTCGTGCCCGTACTTCTGCAGCCGACGGCATTTCATCGTCAAGCCGGCACGGCACCGGTCGCAGGCACCGCAGAAGGCGATCATCGACAACACGACCCGGTCCCCGACCTTCAGCGGCATCCCGCGGGCATCGGTGCTGCCCGGGTCGAGGTCGGTGACCACGCCGACGCCCTCGTGGCCGAGGGCGGCCAACTCGGGGGCGCTACGGTGTCCGGCGACGGTGTGCAGATCGGAGCCGCAGATCGCCGCAGAGCTGATCGCGACGTCGATCTCGCCGGCGGTGCGATGCGGTAGCTCCACGTCCTGCAGCTGGACCCGACCATGATCGAAAACTGCGACCCGGGCGGTCTGTCGTCCCGGCGACGCAGGCACGATGCTGCCGGACCCGGTGGTGGGGAAGTGCACGCGAGGAATCGTCTCCTTGCTCGGTGAGAGGTCAGCTGTCGAACGGGCCACGGCGTCGGCGCTCGTCGGCCCAGGCCCGCAGATGGGTGAGCAGTGCACTGGTCGCCGCGCTCTGGAAACGCGAGGAGGCGTGCACCAGCACGTAGTCGTGATGCAGTTCGAGATCGGCCCAGCGGTGGACCGCGATGGTGGCTGCCCGCTGCCAGGCGTCGACCGAGCTCTCCGGAACCAGCGAGATCCCGACTCCGGCCGCGACCGCCTCGTTGACTGCCGCCGTACCGGTGAGCTGCGCGGCGACCGTCGGTTCATGATCACCGAGCAGTCGACGCAGCACGGTCAGGGTGAGGGATCCTTCCTCCCGCAACACCAGCGGCAGTTCGGCGAACACCTCCGGTGTCACCGGGTCGGGCAGTTCCCAGCCCACCGGCGCCACCAGCACCAGACCGTCGGCGACGAACGGTTCGGCGGTCAGTCGTCGGGTCTTCGGTGGCTGCTCGGTGGTGATCGCCAGTTCGGCCTCGTCGTTGTCCAACATCTCCCAGACCCGGTCGGTGTTGGCCACCTGGGCCAGCACCGTGATGTCGGGACGCTGCTGTTGGAAGTCGGCGATCACACCAGGGAGCAGATGGTTGCCGAAGCTGGAGGTGGCGGCGATCCGGATGCTGCCGCGCCGCAGCCCGCGGAAGTCCCCGACGATCCGTTCGGCATCCTGCAACTCCTCGACGATCACATTCACCTTGGCATACAACGCGGCGCCGGCTTCGGTGAGGTCGATCTTGCCCTTGGACCGGGAGAAGAGCGCGACCCGGTAGTGCTGCTCCAGGCTGCGGATCTGATTCGAGACGTGCGGCTGGGAGGTGAAGAGTTCCTTTGCAGCCAAGGAAAACGACTGATTACGGACGACTGCCCGGAAGGTCTGCAGTTGCTGCAGCGACACCGTCATCTGGTGATCATCTCCTCGATCGGCGAGCCTCAGAGCAAGATCGGCAGGTCGGCGACCCCGGCCAACAGATGGGTGTGCGGATGTCGGCCCAGCGCGGTCGCGTCGTGGGCTCCGGTCAGCACCCCGACCACCAGGCCGGCGCCGGCATTGGTGCCCGCACCGAGGTCGTTCGGGGTGTCGCCGACCGCGCAGACCCGATCGACATCGGTGACACCGGCCAGCTCCATGGCGTGGAAGATCAGGTACGGCGCCGGCCGGCTGGCGGCCACCTCGTCACTGGTGACCAAGCCGTCCAGCTGCTCGCCGACCGACCAGCCCATCGTCTTCAGGATCGACTCGGCGATGTCCCGGGAGTAGCCGGTCTGCAGCACGACGGCGACGCCGGAAGCACGCAGCCGCGCGACAGCGCCCTCGACGCCGGGCAGCGGAGTCGGCGGCGTTTCGGCGTAGCGCCGCAGCAGCCGACCATGGAAGTCCCCGTACACGGTCTCGACAAGATCATCGGGAGCCGATCCGCCGCATTCGCGGAGCAACCCGGCGGTCGCCTCCTTCTTGCTGGTCCCGGTCCAGCGGGCGAACACCTGATCCGGGATCGGGCGGCCGAGATGATCTTCGACGGCCCCGCGCAGTGACGCGTACACCGCGCCGTGCTCCTGCACCGTGGTGCCCGCCATGTCCAGCGCTGCCAGGTCGAACCGTCGGCTGTCGTTCCCCCGACTGTCGTCGTGGTCAGTCATGATCATGATCTCCTGGGAGTTCGAGTCGGCGGAATTCCAGCTGACGGACCGGGTGCGGTCCGTGACTGGCGGCATTGCTGATGGTGAAGGTGGCCCGGTCGGGGCGATAACGGTCGTCGGCGTACTCGACGGGAGAGCCGTCGGATCCGGTCACCGTGCGGCGTTCCCGCAGCAACGGGGTGCCGACCGGGACGTCCAGCAGTTCGGCGTCCAGCGGATCGGCTCCGATCGCATCGATCGTGTGGTCGGCCTGACCAAGATCAACACCGTGACCGATCAGGTACTGATAGATCGAGCCGGCGTCGGTGTCGGTGTCGAACAGCAGTCGCCCGACCCGATCGACGAAGGTGCTGCGCTCCAGCATCGTCGGCTGACCGTCCAGCAACCGGAGCCGTACGACGTCGACCGCGCGGTCGTCGTCGGGGAGGTCGAGAGCAAGGGCGGCTGGCGTCGACGGAGCTCGCCGGGCGATCTCGATCGTCCGCTGCCCGGGTTTGCGGCCCGACAACTGGGCCCAGGCGGTGAAGGACAGGAAGGTCTCGAACGGCTGCCCGAGCGGTCGGGCACGGACCGTCGGCGGTCGGCCCTGGCTGCCGGAGATCAACCCCTCGGTGCGCAGTGCTGACAGCGCCTGCCGCACCGTGCCGCGGGAGGCCCCGAACTCCTCGACCAGATCCGCCTCGGTCGGGATCGGCGAGCCGATGGCCAGTTTGCCGTCGCTGATCCGGCGTCGCAGGACGTCCGCGACGCGAGCATGGAGGGGGACCGTCACGGCCGATGACTATACAAGTTGATCACCGATTCACGGTCACATCAGATTGTGATGAGCTCATTGGTGAACAGACGGTGACGCTGTATGAACAACGGCGCCGATGGGTTGCTGATCGGTCAACCGGCCCGGCAGCCTGGTGCCCCGTGACCACCGAACTGCCCCCAGCCCTGTCGGCCGACGGCCCGGTCGACCTGCTCGTCGTCGGCGCCGGAGTGATCGGACTTGCCCATGCCGTCGAGGCCCACCTGCGGGGTCTGTCGGTGCTGGTGATCGATCGTGATGATCGCGCGGTCGGCGCCTCGGTACGCAACTTCGGCCACATCTGCATCACCCCGCAGGACGGCCGGGCGCTCGACCTCGCCATCGGTGGCCGTACCCGATGGCTCGAGCTGGCGGCCAAGGCGTCGGTGCCGGTCCTGGAATGCGGAACGCTGGTGCTGGCCCGCAGCGCGGCCGAGCTCGGTGTGCTGGAGGAGTTCGCCGAGCGCCGCGGCAGCGATCAGGTCCGGCTGCTCGGCAGGGCGGACGTCGGCAGACGACTGGCCGGCCATGATCCGGCCGTCATCGGCGGTGCGGAGTTACCTCTCGACCTGCGGACCGATCCCCGCCGCGCTGTGGCCGCCATCGCCGGCTGGCTGGTCGACCAGGGTGTCGAGATCCGCCGACGCACCACGGCGACGTCGTTCGAACAGGGGGTGGTCCGGACGACGCGCGGCCCGATTGCGGCCCGCAAGGTCGTCGTCGCGGTCGGCCACGATGTTGATCATCTGCTACCCGACATCGCCGACGAGGTCGGCCTGCGTCGTTGTGCCCTGCAGATGTTGCGGGTGGCGGCTCCCGATGATCTTCGCGTCGTGCCCGCGGTCCTGACCGGACTGTCGATGTTGCGCTATCCCGGTCTGGCCGCGACGTCGGCCGCACCGACGGTCCGGGAATCCTTTGGCCGGCAGGCGCCGGAGCTGCTCGACGCCGTGATGAATCTGATGTTCACCCAGCTCGACAACGGTGATCTGATCATCGGCGACACCCACCGATACGCCCTCACCCACGAACCGTTCGACGACGAAGACGTTGCGGACCTGGTGCTGCGGGAGACCGCCCGGCTGTTGGGAGTCGGTGGGCTGACCGTCCGACAGCGCTGGCGCGGGATCTACGCCGACTCCGATCAGACCGACTTCCTGATCAAGGAACTGGGCGCCGACACCCGCGTGGTCTCGGTCACTTCCGGAATCGGCATGACCACCTCGCACGGGCTGGCTTCCGCAGTCCTCGACGACCTGCTCTGAACGAATCCACCGAAAGGCCCTCTGATGTCTGCAGACCGTTTCCGAACAAGACTCCGTACCGCCGTCGCCGGACTGGTGGCGGTGGTCCCGATCCTGGCCGTCGCCGTGTCGGGTTGCGGCGCCGATGCCACGTCGGCGGCCGACGGGGAAGAGTCCGCCACCTGCCCGAACGGCCAGATCCGCTTCGGAGTCGAGCCGTTCGAGGATCCGGCCAAACTGACACCCGCGTTCACGGTGCTCGGCGATGCGCTGTCCAAGAAGCTGAACTGCCCGGTCAAGGTGCAGATCGTGGAGAACTACTCCGCCGAGGTTCTGGCGATGCAGAACGGCCAGTTGGAGATCGGCCAGTTCGGTCCGCTGGGCTACGTGTTCGCCTCGGATCGGGCCAAGGCCGAGCCGCTGGTCTCCTTCGGCGACGGCAGCGGCAAGCTCAGCACCTACAAGGCCGGCATCTGGGTGCCCAAGGACAGCCCGGTCAAGACGGTCGCCGACCTGAAGGGCAGATCATTGGCGCTGTCCAGCACCGGATCCACCTCCGGTGATGCGTTGCCGCGGTTCGCGCTCAAGCAGGCCGGCGTCGCCGAGTCCGCGGTCAAGATCGACTACGCCGGAGGACATCCGCAATCGATGCTGGCCTTGGTGAACGGCAAGGTCGACGCCGCCGAGATCAACACCCAGCAGCAGGCGACGGCGGCCGAGGCGGGCACCTTCGACGAGAGCAAGTTCCGCCGGATCTGGACCTCGGAGCCGATCCCCAACGATCCGATCACCGTTCCCGGTGATCTTGACCCGCAGCTGAAGAAGTCGATCAAGAACGCGCTGACCAGCCTGCCGAAGTCCGACGTCGCCAAGGTCGGTGCCTATCTCGATGTCGAGCCCGGTCCGCTGGTCCCGGTCACCAAGCAGACCTATCAGCCGTTGTTCGAGCTGGCCGAGACCCTCGGGCTGACCGAGAAGGACGCGGAATGATCGCCGTACCCGAGTCCGGTTCGGCCGCGAACGGGCTGGCGCCGGCGCTGTCGATGCGAGGTTTGTCGGTACGGGGGCTGAGCAAGGAGTTCGGCGGTCGGATCGTGTTGCAGGACTTCGATCTCGACGTCGCCCCCGGCGAGGTCGTCGCCCTGCTCGGCGCGAACGGCTCGGGCAAGTCGACCGCGCTGAAATGTATCGTCGGGATCGAACGCCCGGACAGCGGCCGGATCCTGCTCGAGGGGGCAGACCTGACCGCGTTGACCGATCGAGCGCTGATCGATGCCCGGATGCGAACCGCCATGGTCTTCCAACAGATCCATCTGGTCCGCCGCCGGACCGCCTTGCAGAACGTGTGTTCCGGAGGGTTGGGCCGACTCTCGCTCGGTCGTTCCTTCATCTGGGCGGCCTTCCCCCGCACGTTGCGCGAGGAGGCCATGGCCTGCCTGGACCGGGTCGGCCTTGCCGACCGGGCCCATAATCGCGTCGCCGCGCTGTCCGGTGGTCAACAGCAGCGGGTCGCGCTGGCCCGTGCGCTGTGTCAACGCGCCGCCGTGCTGCTCGCCGACGAACCCGTGTCGGCCCTGGATCCCGCGGCGGCCGAGCAGGTGATGGCGCTGATGGTCGACCTCGCCCGGACCGAAGGACTGGCCGTCGCGGCCGTGCTGCACCAACCGGAGCTGGCCCGCCGGCATGCCGACCGGCTGGTCGGGCTGCGCGACGGGCGAATCGACTTCGCCGGCCGCAGTGCCGACATCGGTGCCGAACAGGTCGACGGGCTGTACCTGGCGCCGGCCGCTCGCAGTGTTGCCCACCATGATCAGAAACGGATCCCGGCATGACCTCCGCCGTACCCCGCTCCCGGTTCGCCCTGCGCCGATCGGTCGATGATCACCGCCCGGACCGGATGCCAGTACCTCCGCAGACCCTGCGACCGCAGCAGATCACCTCGGCGGCCGTGATCATCGCCGTGCTGGTCGCAGCGCACGTCCTCGCCTGGCGGGGGACCGAGATCGCTCCGGACACCCTGGTCCGGGGCTGGGCCGGGATGGCGCGCTTCATCGGCGAGGCGGTGCCACCCGACATCAGCTGGCCGACCGTGGTCGGTCCCGGCCTGCAGGCCTGCCTGGTGACACTGTGGATCGGCCTGCTCGGTACGACGTTCTCGATCCCGTTCAGCTTCCTGCTGGCGATCCTGGGTTCGCGCGCGACCACCAGCAACGCGGTGGTCTACCAGGTGGCTCGAGGCCTGTTGTCGTTCCTGCGGGCGGTGCCGGACATCGTGTTCGCGTTGATCTTCGTCACCGCGGTCGGACTCGGTCCGTTCCCCGGCGTGCTGGCGTTGATGTTCCACAACACCGGAGTGATGGGCAAGTTGTGGTCGGAGGCGATGGAGGCGGTCGACCAGGGACCCGCCGAGGCGTTGCGGATCGCCGGCGCCGGGCGGACCCAGATCGCCCTGCACGCGATCTTCCCGGCCGTGCTGCCGCAGCTCATCGGGCTGTTGCTCTATCGCTTCGACGTCAACGTCCGCAGCTCGGTGGTGCTCGGCCTGGTCGGCGCCGGCGGCATCGGCTTCCTGATCAATCAGGCCATCCAACTGTTCCGTTTCGACCAACTGCTCAGCTACATCCTGATGGTGCTCATCCTGGTGATCGCAGTGGACCTGCTGAGCGCCGCCATCCGCCGCCGCCTCCAGACCTGATCGGCGAATAAGCTACGCTGCGTATCTTATGAACCAGCGTGCAGCGGAAGTCGCGATACGTCCGTTAGGAAGCGTCGGTGCCGGGGACCTGGCCACCGCAGGGGGCAAGGCGGCCAATCTCGGGGAGTTGATCGGGATCGGGATGCCGGTGCCGGACGGCTTCGTGATCACCACCGACGCGTACCGCCGGCTGGCCGAGTCCGCTGCCGAGCTGACACCACAGCCGTCCGGATCGCCGGCCGGCCTGCAGAACGCCTGGGCCGGTGCGGTGATCCCGGACGACCTGCGGACGGAGATCGTCGACGCCTACCGCAGCTCGGGCGGAGGTCGGGTCGCGGTCCGATCCAGCGCCACCGCCGAGGACCTGCCCGGCGCTGCGTTCGCCGGGCAGCAGGACACCTACCTCGACATCGACGGCGACGAGGCGCTGCTGGACGCCGTACGGCGTTGCTGGGCGTCGTTGTGGACCGAACGGGCGATCGCCTATCGGGACCGGCTGGGGATCGCGCCGGACGATGTGACGATCGCGGTCGTCGTCCAACAGATGGCTCCGGCGTCGGTGGCCGGCGTGATGTTCACCGCCGATCCGGTGTCCGGCGAGCGGGACCGGGTGATCATCGATGCGGCGCCCGGGCTCGGCGAGGCGGTGGTCTCCGGTCTGGTCACCCCTGACCACTACCGGCTCGGCACCGACGGCACGGTCCTGGAACACCGCAGCGGAGAGCGCGGCACCGTGGTCGGCGCCGCGACGACCGCCGCAGCCGATGGTGAGTTGCTGCCGGCGGAGCTGCGCAGACTGGCCGAACTCGGTGGGCGAGTGGCGGCGCACTACCGGCGGCCGATGGACATCGAGTGGGCGATCGTCCGGGCGGCATCCGCCGACCACCACACCGTCGACGCGGGATCGGGCGGACGAGCCGGCGACGTGCGGCTGCTGCAGGCCCGACCGATGACCGGCCTGCCCAGCGAACCGGTCGAGCTGACGCCGTTGCAGCGCCGGACCAATCAGGTGGTCCTGGACTATCTGCCGATCCGGCCGTACCCGCTCGACCTGACCACCTGGACCCAGCGCGGGGTGGCCAAGATGCTGGCCGACCTGGCCGCCAGCATCGGCATCCGGCTCGACCTGGCCGACGCCTTCGTCGAGACCGACGGCGTGGTCTCCTCCTTCCGTCCGGTCGACCCGCATCCGACCGCGGCAACGTTGCGGGCACCGGTCTCGTTGGCGCGCCGGATCCGCCGCTATCACGCCGATGCCTGGCGTCAGGATCCGCGATACCGGCGGTTCCGACGTCAGCTCGACGACCTCGGGAGACGTCCGGCATCCGGCCTTTCCTGGCAGGGATTGCTCCAACGGGTCGAGGACGCGTTGGCCGCAGCACAACTGATCACCGACCTGCGGGTGGACTACATGCCGTCGGCCGGCGCAGGGATGGGGCGGTTGCTGTTGATCAGCGCCGTTCTCGGCCGGCGTCGCCAGTTCGACGATCTGCTGACCGGGGCGCAGACGATCACGACGGTGATCAACCGGCGGCTGAGCGAGCTTGCGGGTGCCGCACGAGCGACGCCGGACCTGATGCGCCATGCCGAGCAGCTCTCCGGTGCCGAGTTGTACACCGCTGTGCAGCACGATTCGGCCTGCGGCCCGTTCGTTGCCGAGCTCGAGGACTTCCTTGCCGACTACGGATCCCGGGAGACCGACAGCCTGCTGGTGGTGAGCTCGCCGACCTGGGGTGACGCTCCGCATCGACTCCTGGACCTGATCATGATGCTGGCCCGGACCGAGGACCATGCGTCGAACCTGCCCGACGGCGTCGATCACGATCGATCGACGACATCGGTGCAGGGACTGCTCGGCCATCCCTTGCTGCGCAGCGCGTTCGCCCGACACCGGGTCCGGCGCGCGGTGGAAGCCGCCCGGGCCGGGGTGGTGGTCCGCGAGGACACCCACTTCGAACTGATGCGCCCGGCGCCGCTGTTGCGGCAGGCACTGATCGAGATCGGCGAACGGATGGCGGACGCCGGCGTGCTGGCGGCTGCCGGTGACGTCTGGCACCTGCGGCTGGAGGAGATCAGGCAGCTCGGTGCCCCGGAGGATGCCGGCGCGGAGCAGGTCGCCACCACCAGGGCGGCGGTCGAACAGCGGAAGGCGATCCGGGCCGGCTACGGCGCGGCTCCGCTGGTCAATGTGATCGCTCCCGAGCCGGTCGGCGACGCGTTGCTGGTCGGATCTCCGGCGAGCGCGGGCCAGGTCACCGGACCGGTCCGGATCGTCCGTGGCCCGGACGATTTCGGTGCGCTGCGATCGGGTGAGGTGCTCGTCTGCCCGAACACCAATCCGTCCTGGACGCCGCTCTTCCAGCGCGCCATCGCCGTCGTCGCCGACACCGGAGGCGCCGGGTCGCATGCCGCGATCGTCGCCCGGGAGTACGGGATCCCGGCAGTGATGGGGACCCGCAACGGCACCAGCCGACTCACCGACGGACAGCGGGTGACCGTGGACGGTGATCATGGCCAGGTCCGCTGAACCAACAAGCAAGCGGCGCCGCGGTGCAGAGCTCGAGCAGGCGATCCTGGCCGCCGCGGTGCAGGAACTGCAACGGTCCGGCTATCACGAGCTGACAATGGAGGCCGTCGCGGCCCGGGCCGGTGCCAGCAAGAACTCGGTGTACCGGCGCTGGCCGACCAAGCGTCGGCTCGCGTTGGCCGCGGTCCGGGACGGACTGACCGGGACGGCAGACCTCGCCGACACCGGTGCCCTGCGCAGCGACCTGCTGGCGATCCTGCGCAGCATTGCCACACAGCTGGACGGGCCGACCGGTGTCGCTCTCCGGGTCGTCGTCGCCGAGTCGGTTGCCTCGGCGGACCGTTCCGGCTGGCTCCGTGATCATGGAGCCAGCACCAGTACGGCGATGATGGCCGAGATCGCCGACCGGGCCGATCAGCGCGGCGAGATCGACCGATCCACGATCACCGAACGGGCGCTGGAGGTCGGCCCGGCGATGCTCCGCAATCACTTCCTGTTCGGTGGCCTACCGATCAGCGAGGCGTTGCTGACCAGCATCGTCGACGAGGTGATCATCCCGCTGTGGACGACCGGCTCCGGCCGCTGACCGATCAGGGCACCTGATCGGGCTGGGATAGCTCGGCATCGGTCTCCCGCAACCGGCTACGGCAACGGGATCGGATCGTCTGCACGAGTTCCGGCAGATCACTGGCGCTGCGGGCAGTGATCATCTGGGTGTCGATGTCGTCCAGTCCCGCCGTGCGGAGCAGCTGTTTGTCGTTGGTGATCCAGGTGCCCTCGGCGGCGAGGACCGCATGCGAGGTCACTGCCACGGCTTCGGCGAGCAGGCCGAGGCAGGCCGTCGCGCGACCGTGCGGAGCGTGATTCTTGGCCGCGTAGTCGAAGATCATCCGGGCCCGGGACCACCACTGATCGGGAGCCTGCTGTTGCAGAGCGGGCGGATACGCCGGGCGCGGCAGATCGCCCGCCAGCGTCCGATTGGCGGCCAGCTCGGCCAGCAGTAGGTAGCTCGGGATCCCGGCAACATGGAACAGCAACGGCTCGGTCCAGAAACGGCCCGCCCGGGCCTCGTCCCAGATCCGGTCGACCTCGTCCAGGTCGCGATAGTGCACGTCGACGGCGCGACCGTCGACGGTCAACCAGGCGCCGCCGTTGTAGATCCCGCCGCCCCAGCCGCCGAGCTCGGACACCTCACCCGGCCAGCCGATCGCCCGGAGATGCCGCGGGTCGAAATCGCCGCGGTAGTAGATCGCCAGGTCCCAGTCGCTGTCCGGCCGGGCTGTGCCCTGGGTCCGGGAGCCACCGAGCGCCACCGCCAGCACCTGCGGCAGACCGGCCAGTCGCCGGGACAACGCGTCGAGGAATTCGGAGTCGTTCACGTCAGGCAGAGTCGCAGCAGGAGGTTGCGAACGCCAGCCGATTACGGCAGTCGCAAACCGGGTCCGACGGGTCGAAGACCGATCACTCCGTGCCGGTCCGGCGCAGTACTTCGCTGAGCCGTTCGGCCGCAGCGATCACGGCGGGTGCATGCAGGCGGCCCGGTTGCCGGGAGAGCCGCTCGATCGGTCCGGAGACGCTGACCGCCGCGATCACCTTGCCGGATGGGGATCGGACCGGCGCGGACACCGAGGCGACACCCGGCTCCCGCTCACCGACCGAGTGTGCCCAACCGCGCCGACGGACCGCTGCCAGTGCCACCGCGGAGTAGCGCGAGCCACGCAGCCCGCGCTGCATCCGCTCCGGCTCTTCCCAGGCCAGCAGTATTTGTGCCGCCGACCCGGCGGTCATCGTCAGCTGGGAGCCGACCGGGACGGTGTCACGCAATCCCGATTGACGTTCGGCGGCTGCGACGCAGATCCGGAAATCGCCCTGGCGGCGGAACAGCTGGGCCGACTCGCCGGTGATGTCGCGCAGCCGGGCGAGCACCGGCCCGGCTGTTGCCAGCAGGCGATCCTCGCCGGCCGCCGAGGCGAGCTCGCCGAGCCGTGGGCCGAGCACGAAGCGGCCCTGGAGGTCACGGCTGACCAGTCGATGGTGCTCGAGCGCGACGGCCAACCGGTGCGCCGTCGGACGGGCCAGCCCGGTCGCCGCGACCAGGCCCGCCAGGGTCGTCGGCCCGGTCTCCAAGGCGCCCAGAACGAGAGCCGCTTTGTCCAGAACGCCGACACCGCTAGAGTTGTCCATGGCTTGATATTGCCGTCTCGAATGCTGGAATGCAAGCCGAGACGGCGAATCGGCCGCAAATCTTTG
Source organism: Microlunatus soli (assembly GCF_900105385.1). Classification (NCBI taxonomy): domain Bacteria; kingdom Bacillati; phylum Actinomycetota; class Actinomycetes; order Propionibacteriales; family Propionibacteriaceae; genus Microlunatus; species Microlunatus soli. The sequence continues at coordinate 5,642,122 of NZ_LT629772.1, forward strand.
GTCAAGATCATCACCGAACCGGGGTCGACGCGCCGCGTCGACCGTCCGACCATCACAACAGGAAGAACCGGACATGGGTAAGACGCTGAGTGAAAAGGTGTGGGACGCCCACGTTGTGGCCGCCGACGAGAACACCGAATTGCTCTACATCGACCTGCACCTGGTCCACGAGGTGACCAGTCCGCAGGCCTTCGACGGACTCCGGCAAGCCGGGCGGAAGGTCAGACGCCCCGACCTCACCCTGCTCACCGAGGACCACAACATTCCCACGGTGGACGTCGACAAACCCATTGCCGACCCGGTTTCGCGTACCCAGGTGGAGACGCTGCGCAAGAACGCCGAGGAGTTCGGTCTGCGGATCCACAAGCTCGGCGATCTTGATCAGGGCATCGTGCACATCATCGGTCCGCAGCTGGGTCTGACCCAGCCCGGGATGACGGTGGTGTGTGGGGATTCACACACCTCGACCCATGGCGCCTTCGGTGCATTGGCCTTCGGCATCGGCACCTCCGAGGTGGAGCACGTGCTGGCCACCCAGAGCCTGGCCCAGCGCAAGCCGAAGACGATGGCGGTCAACGTCAACGGTGAACTGCCCGAGGGTGTCACCGCCAAGGACATCGTGCTGGCGCTGATCGCCAAGGTCGGTACCGGCGGCGGTCAGGGATATGTCGCGGAGTATCGCGGTGCGGCCATCGAGAAGCTGTCGATGGAGGGCCGGATGACGATCTGCAACATGAGCATCGAGTGGGGCGCCAAGGCAGGCATGGTCGCGCCGGACGAGACGACCTTCGAATACCTCAAGGGCCGTCCGCACGCGCCGCAGGGTGCCGACTGGGATGCCGCGGTCGAATACTGGAAGTCGTTGCGGACCGACGCAGACGCCACGTTCGATCTGGAAGTCGATCTTGACGCCGCCGACCTGTCACCGTTCGTCACCTGGGGAACGAACCCGGGTCAGGGTGTGCCGTTGTCCGGCTCGGTGCCGGATCCGGAGACCTTCACCGACGAGTCGTCCAGGGTTGCGGCGCAGAAGGCGCTGGAGTACATGGACCTCAAGGCCGGTACGCCGATGCGCGAGGTCGCCGTCGACACGATCTTCCTCGGGTCCTGCACCAACGGCCGGATCGAGGACCTGCGGGCCGCCGCAGAGGTGATCAAGGGACACACGATCTCCGATGCCGTACGGATGCTGGTCGTCCCGGGATCGGCCCGGGTCCGACTGCAGGCCGAGTCCGAGGGCCTCGATGTCGTGTTCAAGGAAGCCGGCGCCGAATGGCGTGGTGCCGGATGCTCGATGTGTCTGGCGATGAACCCGGACAAGCTGGCGCCGGGCGAACGCAGCGCGTCGACCTCCAATCGCAACTTCGAAGGCCGGCAGGGCAAGGGCGGCCGTACCCATCTGGTGTCGCCGGTCGTCGCGGCGGCGACGGCGATCACCGGCAAACTGACCGCGCCCGCTGACCTGCCCGTCCGCAACGGCTGATCGCATCGGCTGACCAAGGAGACCTGATCATGGAAAAGTTCACCAGCCACACGGGCACCGGTCTGCCGTTGCGTCGCAGCAACGTCGACACCGACCAGATCATCCCGGCCGTGTATCTGAAGCGGGTCACCCGGACCGGCTTCGAGGACGGGCTGTTCGCCGCCTGGCGTAACGATCCGGAGTTCGTGCTGAATCTGCCGCAGTACAAGCTCGCCAGCATTCTGATCCCGGGCCCCGATTTCGGGACCGGATCGTCCCGGGAGCACGCGGTCTGGGCCCTGCAGGACTACGGGTTCAAGGTCATCATCGGCTCCCGCTTCGGCGACATCTTCTCCAACAACTCCGGCAACGCGGGTCTGCTGCTGGCCAAGGTCGGACAGGACGACGTCGAGCAGCTGTGGAAGATCGTCGAGAATCACCCGGAGACCGAGATCACCGTTGATCTCCAGGCCAAGACGATCACTGCCAGCGACGGCTTCACGACCTCCTTCGTGATCGACGATTACACCCGGTGGCGGCTGCTCGAGGGACTGGACAACATCGGTCTGACGTTGCGTCAGGAGGCCGAAATCACTGCCTACGAAGGCAACCGGCTGCCGTTCCTGCCGGCCACGGTTCCGGCCCGAACGGCCGGCTGAACAGGTCGATATCGCCGTTTCAGCCCCAAAATCGCCTGAAATTCCTTACGACACGGCGTTTTGGGGCTTGCGGTATTTGTCTCAACCCCTTCACTTCTCTAGCGTTAGCCCTCAGATGGGTGAGTTCGCTCGCCCGACTCGTCCGCAAGGTGCGGGCACGTTGAAGCTGGTTCGAAGAAGGGAAGCTGTGAACAAGGCTGAGTTAATCGAGGCGCTTGCCGTCGAGTTCGACGGAAGCAAGGCCCAGGCGGCCAAGGCATTGAACGCGGTCGTGGACACGATCACGTACTCGACGGCCCGTGGTGAAAAGGTGTCGATCACCGGCTTCGGCGTCTTCGAGAAGATCAAGCGGCCGTCCCGGATGGTCCGCAACCCGCGTACCGGTGAGCGCAAGCGGGCCAAGGCCACCGCGGTGCCGAAGTTCCGTGCAGGCTCGGAGCTGAAGGCCTACGTCTCGGGTGAGAAGAAGCCGCCGCGGGCGACCAAGAAGGCTGCTGCCGCACCGGCCAAGAAGGCCGCACCGGCGAAGGCTGCCGCGACCAAGACCGCCGCCAAGAAGGCGCCGGCCAAGAAGGCTGCACCGGCGAAGGCTGCCGCGACCAAGACCGCCGCCAAGAAGGCGCCGGCCAAGAAGGCCGCACCGGCCAAGACCGCTGCCAAGAAGGCACCGGCACGCAAGACGGTGGCCAAGAAGGCACCGGCAACGAAGGCGCCGGCACGCAAGACGGTGGCCAAGAAGGCCCCGGCGAAGACCGCGGCCAAGAAGGCGACCGCCAAGAAGGCACCCGCCAAGAAGGCAACGGCGAAGAAGACCGCACGTCGCTGAGCCGAAGATCAACAACTGAACACACTGCGGAAGGCCCGGACAGCAACCTGCTGCCCGGGCCTTCGCAGTTGCCGGACCGCTGGGTCACGGCCAGGCGCTGATGATCACCCCGTCGTCGGTTGCGGCGTGCAGTCGCTGGCCCGGGCGGAGCAGCCGGACCACCGGGTCGATCACCGTGCCGGCCAGATCTGAGCTGACGCCGGCGTCACTGATCACCCGATAGCCGCCGTCGGCGTCGCGCGGTCCGGCGACGGTGATCGCGGCGTAGTCGGCCAACCGACCGTTGCTGATCAGCGATCCGGTGTGCGTGCCGACGCCGAGCCGGATCGCAGGGTCGAGATCATCGGGAGCATCGACGTCTGCTCGGAGCGACGCCAGTGCCGGATCAGTGATCAACGCCGCACCCGAATCGGCGTGCGCCGCCGCGGACTCGCCACCGAACAACGGATCGAGGTCGACACCGTCGGCCATCAGCAGGGTGGTCCCGGTGCCGCTGTGATCCGGCACGAATCCGCGGGCCCGGCCGGCGGAGTCGAGCAGCCGGGTCGCTGTCCCGATCGACTCCGCGGTCACCGCCGGAAGATCGCCGACGCAGGCCAACACCCGCTGGACACCGTGGCTACGGAGGAAGCCCTCGCCTGCGCGCAGCGCGTTGTTGAGACCGCCGGGGGACGGTTCGGGCAGCACCGTCGCCGTGATTCCTGCCCGGGCAAGGGATTGCGGCATCGTCGCGGCGTCGCTGACGACGACCAACCGGATGCCGGCCGATGCCACAGCGGCGAGGGTGTCCAACGCCATCAGCGCGGCGAGCCGTTGCCGTAGCGGCGTCGGCAGCACACCGAGCCGGGACTTGGCCACCGCCGACGGCTTGAGCGCGACAACTGCCGCCCATGAATGCTGGTCCGACATCACGGTCGCACATCCTGTCATGCTTGCCGATGTGACCGATGATCGTGCTCGTCAGCAGCCCGTGGCAGCCCCCGGCAGCCCGCACGGTCCCGTCAAACCGTTGGCCTGGTCGGTGATCGGTCTGGTGGATCGGCTGACCGTCCGGGACTGGCGGGGCACCGAGAAGTTGCCCGGGGCGGACACCGGCGGCGTCATCCTCGCGGTCAATCACATCTCCAACGTCGATCCGCTGGTGGTCGGCACCTTCGTTGCCCGGAACGGGTTGTGGCCCCGCTTCCTGGCCAAGGAGTCGTTGTTCGGCGTGCCGTTGCTGGGGGCGGCGCTGCGCGGCATCGGGCAGATCCCGGTGCACCGTCGGTCGGCCGCCGCGCGCGATGCGCTGCAGCACGCGGTGATCGCACTGGAGCAAGGTGGCTGTGTGGTGATCTACCCGGAGGGCACGATCACCGATGATCCGCTGCTGTGGCCGATGAACGGACGCAGCGGCGCCGCCCGACTGGCGTTGCAGACCGGACGGCCGCTGATCCCGGTCGGGCAGTGGGGCGCGGAACGGATCCTGTACGGCAAGAAGCGCGGCTGGCCGCGATTCCTCCCGCGTCAACGGATCTCGATGCTGGTGGGCGATCCGGTCGATCTGTCCGACCTGCGTGATCGGCCGGTTGCCGAGGGAGCCCGGCTGGCGACCGAACGGCTGATGGACGCGATCACCGACCTGGTCGCCGAGTTGCGAGGCAGCTAGTGTGCGCGACACCAGCCGCCGCAGACCGACTGACCCGCAGACCAACTCATCCGCAGCAGACGCGACCGGGTGCCGATCGCGAACCGGCCCGCCGACCATCGGCCGGTTCGGCTCGCGGTGGCGTACGATCACCGGCGATGAGCACGGTAACGGTGATGGGGTCCGGATCCTGGGGGACCGCGATGGCGTCGACCCTGTGTGACAACGATCACCGGGTCACGTTGTGGGCGCGCCGGCCGGAGGTGTGCAGCAAGATCAACACCGAGCATCGCAACCCCGACTACTTTCCCGACCTGATCCTGCCCGATCACCTGTCCGCCGAGTCCGACCCTTCCCGGGCGATGGCCGACGCGCAGTTCGTCGTCCTGGCCGTGCCGTCACAGACCTTGCGGGAGAACCTCGGGCAGTGGCGGTTGCCCGACAATGCGATCGTGGTCAGCCTGGCCAAGGGCGTCGAGGTCGGCACCGGGATGCGGATGAGCGAGGTGATCATGGAGGTCACCGGGATCTCGCCGGACCGGATCGCCGTCCTCACCGGTCCCAACCTCTCCCACGAGATCGCCGCCCGCCAGCCCGCCGCAGCCGTCGTCGCGAGCGCCCGGCAGGAGACGGCGATCGCGGTCCAGCAGCTCTTCCACACCGCGACGTTCCGCCCCTACACCAACAACGACGTGCTGGGCTGCGAACTCGGCGGCGCGACGAAGAACGTGATCGCGCTAGCGGTCGGTGTCGCCGCCGGCATGGGCTACGGCGCCAATTCCGCTGCGTCGTTGATCACCCGCGGCCTGGCCGAGATCATCCGGCTGGGCGAGGCGATGGGAGCCGACCCGCACACCTTTTCCGGGCTGGCGGGGATCGGAGACCTGGTGGCGACCTGTTCCTCGCCGCTGTCCCGCAACCGCACCTTCGGCGAGGAACTGGGACGCGGCCGGACCGTGGGCGAGATCAGTGGTTCGACCCGGCAGGTCGCCGAGGGCGTCAAGTCCTGCAAGTCGATCAAGGCATTGGCCGACCGTTACCAGGTGGAGATGCCGATCACCCATGCGGTCTGCGCGGTGATCGACGGGCAGATCGCTCCCGATGCCCTGGTGCAGACGCTGCTCGCGCGGGCAGCCAAGCCCGAACGGTACTGAGTTGCGATGAGCTGGGATCCACGATGAGTGTCGGTCCGGCGCGGGTCGGTCCAGCTCGACCGGTACGGCTCGGGCCGGCCTGGGTCGGCTGGCTGCTGCTGGCGCCGGCCTTGGTGCTGATGATCGTCCAATTGCTCGTGCCCGGCATCCGTACGGTGCTGATCAGCCTGCGCGGATCGACGGCGTTCGGCGGATCGCAGCATCGCACGATCGGTGTGGACGGCTATCGGCACGCCGACGATCTCGCGGCCGCGCTGGGCGGCAGCCTGGCCTGCGCCGCCCTGTTGCTGGTGGCGGCCCTGACCATCGGACCGGTGACCGGACTGGTGCTGGCACGCGCCACCGGCATCACCGCTGTCATCGGTCGGGGGTTGCTGGGGCTGTTGCTCTGCTGCTACGCGCCGACCGCGATGGTGCTCGGGCTGCTGTTCGACAGTGGCTACACCGGCGTCGCCGGACTGATGCTGGACACGTTCATCATCTATCTGCCGGTGGCTGTCGCCGGGTCGGCGTTGCTCTGGTCGACGATCTTCCGGGCTGCCGATGTCGGCGATCGCCGGACGCGGCCGTCCGGTGCAGGCATCCTCGCCGGCGCGATCATGGTCGGGATCGCCTGTCTGGCCGGTGGCCTGCAGTCCTTCGAGGCTCCCGTACTGCTCGCCGGCGGACGGATGGTCAGCACCGCGAACCTGATCCTCTACAGCCTGCAGTCCGCCCGCTTCGACACCGCTGCCGCCGTCTGCACGGTCTTGATGATCATCGTTGCCGCGCTCGGTCTGGCCGCCGGTGTGATCATGATCGCGCTCCGTGCCCGGTTCGTGCTCAGCCCGGTAACCCTGTCGGCGCAGCGATCCCCGGGCCTGCTCAAGGCTGTCGCCGTCGGGATTCCGCTGGTGATCGCCGTGGTCGTGGTGATCCTGCATCGGGACTGGGTCGTCGGTCTGGTGCAGGCCGGCACCGATCTGCCGGGACCGGACAGCGCGCTGGTCCTGCAGACCCTGTTCAACACCTGGGTGCCGTCCGGTCTCGGCGCGCTGATCCAGGTCGTCGTCGCGCTGCTGGCCGGAGCGGCGATCGGCTGGTGGCAACCGATCGGCCGGCACAGCCGATGGCTGCTGCTCGCCTTTGCACCGTGGCTGTTCGCCGGTGGCCTTCCGCTGATCGTCGCCGAGTACGACGCCCGCGGCGCCGAACCGCGGAGCGAGGACTGGACCGCGTTGATCCCGTCGGTCTGGGTGATCACGCCGGCGATCTTCGTCCTCAGTTGGCTGTTCGAGGAACTACGGGCGGCCGCCGTCGTCGGCCGGCAGCGCAACCCGCTGCCGATCGTCGGCGCGGCACTGCTCACCCTGGTGATCTGCTGGATCGTGCAGGCACAGGACCTGCTGCGACCGATGTTCCTCACCACGAGGACGATCACCGCTCCGATGCTGTCGTTCCGGTCGGTGCAGACCTCGTTCCGCGCCGACGGCACGCTGTGGTTGGTGCTCCCACTGCCGATGCTGCTCAGCTTTGCGGTGGTCGCCGCCGCCGCGCTGATCATGCTCGCCCCGGTTCGGCTGGTCGTCGGCTCGACGTCGGTGACCAGGTCGGCGATCGGTCCGGCGGTCAGCCGTGCGGCAGCGCCTGACGCAGATCGGCCAGCAGATCATCGACATGCTCCACCCCGACCGACATCCTGACCAGCCCCTCATCGACGCTGGGCAGCTCGGCCGGCCAGCGCCGGCGGCGTTCCAGGGACGACTCGACACCACCGAGACTGGTCGCGTGCACCCAGAGCCGTAGCCGCGCGATCATCGCGTCCGCGGTCTGCGCGTCGGCCAGTTCGATCGCCGCCATCGAGCCGAAGCCGGGATAGCGCACCCGTTGTACCGCAGGGTGGGTCTCCAGTTCGGCGACGATCCGGCGCGCGGAGCCTTCGGCCTGCCGGACCCGGATCGGCAGCGTACGAATGCCGCGGAGCACCAGGTAGGCCTCCAGCACGCCAGGCGTCGCACCGTGCAGTTTGCGGTGCGCCTCGGCGACGGAGAACGACTCCGGCCGGCTCGGCGCGAAGGACAACATCCCGCACAACGCGTCGGAATGCCCGGACAGGAACTTGGTGGCCGAGTGCAACACGATGTCCGCGCCGTGGGCCAGCGGTTGCTGCAGGATCGGCGTGGCGAAGGTGTTGTCGACCAGCAACAGGCAGTCGTCCGGCCGACTGTCGGCGATCGCCGCGATGTCGGCGACCTCCATGGTCGGATTGGCCGGCGTCTCCAGCCAGATCAGCTGGGCGCCGTCGGCAGCTGCCAGCACCTGCTCGGTGTCGGCGATGTCGACGGTCCGCACGGTCAGGCCATGCCGTTGCCGGTACTCCTCGGCCAAGGCGGCGACGCCGAGATAGCAATGCTCGGGCAGCACCACCGTGGCATCGGACGGCACGGTCGCCAGCGCAGCCGCAGCCGCGGCCATCCCGCTGGCGAACGCGAGCGACCGGACCCGGTCGGCCCCGGTCGGCAGACCGACGCCCTCCAGGGCCGACACCGCATCCTCCAAGGCGCTCCAGCCGGGGTTTCCGTACCGCCCGTAGCCGACCCAGTCCGTACCCTGGCCGCCGACATAGGTCGAGGCGGGCACGATCGGCTGATTCAGCGGCGCGTCCGGCACCGGGTCGGGGCGTCCGGCCGCCACCGCCAGCGTTTCCGGCCGCAGCACCGGGCTCCCCGGATCGGTGCCGGTGGAGGAGACGGGACGGGACGCGGGCGTGGCGGAACCGGGGTCGGACATGCCACCAAGTCTGCGACACGGCCGCCCGCTCCGATCACCGCGGCCGCCAACTGGACAGCGGCCGCGCGCCGTCGGCGACGGGCCACCACAGCCAGGTAGGGTCTGGGGCGACCCAGAAGGAGGGCAGCATGAGCAGTGGGACGAGACCGCGCGTCGCGGTGGTGTTCGGCGGAACCAGCGACGAACATCCGGTGTCCTGCCTGACCGCCCGTGGCGTGGTCGGCGCGATCGATTCCGAACGTTACGACGTGATCGGGGTCGGCATCACGCGCAGCGGCCGCTGGGTTGTCGTGCCGCCCGAGCAGATCGCCGCCCTGCAGGTCGAGGGCAAGAAGATGCCGGAACTGACCGAGGACGCCGCCGACGCCATGCTGCTGCCCGGTTCGGCCGGTGCCGGTGGTGAGCTGGTCGAGCGCACCGGCGGTGGTACCGGACTGGCGCAGCTCGGACCGGTCGATGTGGCGTTCTCCCTGCTGCACGGCCCGTTCGGCGAGGACGGCACCATCCAAGGTCTGTTCGAGATGATGGGCACCCGCTACGTCGGCGCCGGGGTGCTGGCCAGCGCGGTCGGGATGGACAAGCACTACATGAAGATGATCTTCGAACGCTCCGGACTGCCGGTCGACCCGTACGTGGTGATCACCCCGGGCGACTGGCATCGCGATCGCGAGCAGTCCCTGAAGGCCGTGTCAGCGCTGAAATACCCGCTGTACGTCAAACCGACGCGCAACGGCTCCAGCATCGGGATCAGCAAGGTCGATGACGAGAGCCAGTTGCTGGACGCGATCGATTTCGCCCACCGCTTCGATCCGAAGGTGATCATCGAGGAGGGCCTGGAGAACGCCCGCGAACTCGAGTGTGGGGTGCTGCAGTCACCCGGCGGTGAAGCTCCGCTGGTCAGTGCGGTGGCCGAGATCAGGATGCACAACGAGTCGGGCTTCTACGACTTCGACGCGAAGTACCTTCCCGAGGAACAGGTCGATCTTGACGTGCCGGCCGATCTGGACGATGCGACGACCCGGGAGATGCAGGCCCTGGCAGCGAAGGCGTTCGACGCGATCGGCTGCGAAGGACTGTCCCGGGTGGACTTCTTCCTGACCGCCGACGGGCGGCTGGTGCTCAACGAGATCAACACCATGCCGGGTTTCACCGAGCACTCGATGTATCCCCGGGTCTGGGCCGCCAGCGGCATCGACTATCCGACGCTGGTCGACCGGCTGCTGCAGCTCGCCCTGCAGCGTCCCGTCGGCCTCCGCTGACCCCGTACTCCACTCCCGCCGCACCGTTTGCGTACCTTCGCACCGTGCACACGTGGTGCGAAGGTACGCAAACGGTGCGGCCGGGGCGTGGTGGTGGCTAGACGCACGTCCGGACGACGGGCACCTGGGATTTGATCGGGGCGGCGAGATCGACCAGCGCGTTGGCCTGCGGGGTGTACTTGTTCGGCACGGTGACCTGGACCAACGCCGTACGCCCCAAGGTGGTGTAGCGGATGTCGGAGTCGCGTTCCTCGGCGTACCAGCCGACCCCGTTGACCTCCCAGCATTTGCTGGCGGCGTTCATTCCTGCCGGCTTCGTCACGCCGCAGGCCAGGGTGATCGCCGGATGTCCCCATGCTGCGGTGAAGTCCGAGGCCGGTTCGACCTCGCGGTGCCGCTGTTGATCAACGATCTGCGGCAACGCCGACACCAGCGAACGGCAGGTCTTCGCCGTCGCCGCGTTCGGTGTTGGAGCCGGGACCTCGGCCGCACAGCCGCCGACAGCGACCAGCAGCGCGGCGACAACCGCACCGAAGATCATCCGCGGTCCTGGGACCTTGCGTCCGACGGTCGGACATGTTCTCACCACGCGGGCGAGGGTAACGCGCCGGCGAGAACCGCCTCGGCGGCGGTCAGATGTGCACCACCGGACAGGTCACCGTACGGGTGATGCCGTCGACCACCTGCACCTTGGCCACCACCAGTGAACCGAGCTCGTCGACATTGGGTGCCTCGGCGCGGACGATCACGTCGTACGGGCCGGTGACGTCCTCGGCCAGCGTCACGCCACTGATCGTCCGGATCTCTGCAGCCACGTCCGCCGCCCGGCCGACGCCGGTCTGCACCAGGATGTATGCCTGAACGGTCACGGTGGATCACCCTCCTCGCTGACGCAGAGCCTGCGGGCTCAACGGTACGCTCGTCGCGCTGACCTCACGCTACCCGAGGCAGCCACATCAGATCGAGAGAACAGGCAGGCATGAGTTTGTCCGACCGCACCCTGGCCGACGTCGGTGAGTTCCGGCTGATCGAGGAGATCACCGACGGGCTCACCCTGGGACCCGACGTGATGATCGGGCCAGGTGACGACGGCGCGGTGCTGGCCGTCGACTCGCCGCTGGTCTGCTCGGTCGACCTGTTGGTCGAGAATGTGCACTTCAAGACCGACTGGTCGCCGGCCGAGTCGGTCGGTCGCAAGGCGGTGGCGGTCAACGTCGCCGACATCGAGGCGATGGGAGCAACGCCGACCGGGCTGGTGGTCGGCTTCGCCGCGCCCGGGGAGACGCCGGAGAGCTGGGCGTTGGATTTTGCCCGAGGGCTGCGCGCCGAATGCGAGACCGCCGGTGTCTCGTTGGTCGGTGGCGACGTGACCCGAGCCGCTCAGATCGCGATCTCGGTCACCGTGCTGGGCAGCTTGGACGGGCGTCCACCGGTCCGCCGGGACGGCGCCCGGGCCGGTGATCTGGTCGCCTTCCGCGGCAGGCTGGGCTGGGCCGGTGCGGGTTGGGCGGTGCTCGGTCGCGGCTTCCGGTCGCCGCGGGCTGCGGTGCAGGCCTATCAGGTGCCGGAACCGCCGTACGGACAGGGCAGGATCGCCGCCCTGGCCGGTGCGTCGGCGATGATCGACGTGTCGGACGGGCTGTTGGCCGATCTGGGCCACATCGCCCGGCGATCCGGCGTCGCGATCGACCTGCACCGGGAATCGTTCCCGATCGCCGAACCGTTGCAGGCGGTCGCGGCCGCCACCGGCTCGGACCCGTTGGGTTTTGTGCTCACCGGCGGTGAGGACCACGCCCTGGTGGCGACCTTCGCCGCCGACAGCGTGCCGGCCGATTGGACCGTGGTCGGGACCGTCAGCGCCGTGGGCGAGGGCGGACCGACGATCACCGTGGACGGTTCGGCCTGGGAGGGCGAGCAGGGCTGGGACCACTACGCATGACCGGTAGCGCAGTACGCCGTCGCGGGCTGGTGGTCGCCGGCACGTCGTCGGACGCGGGCAAGTCGCTGGTCGTTGCCGGACTCTGCCGGGTGCTGGCCCGGCGCGGTATCGCGGTGGCGCCGTTCAAGTCCCAGAACATGTCGAACAACTCGATGGTCTGCGCCGACGGTTCGGAGATCGGTCGGGCGCAGTATCTGCAGGCCCAGGCGGCCGGGGTGCCCGCGGAGTCGGCGATGAACCCGGTGCTGCTGAAGCCCGGTTCGGACCGCCGCTCGCATGTGGTGTTGCGCGGCAAGCCGTACGGGACGCTGGAAGCCGGGCAGTATGCGACCGGCCGCCAGCAGTTGGCTACCGCGGCCTACCAGGCGTTCGAAGACCTCTCCGAACGCTACGAGACGATCATCTGCGAGGGCGCCGGATCGCCCGCCGAGATCAACCTGCGGGCCGGGGACTACGTCAATCTCGGTCTTGCGCGGCGGTTCGAGTTGCCGATGGTGATCGTCGGCGACATCGACCGCGGTGGGGTGCTCGCCTCGCTCTACGGGACGGTGATGTTGCTCGACGCCGACGATCGGGCCGTGATCAAGGCCTACCTGATCAACAAGTTCCGCGGAGATCAATCGGTGTTGGATCCCGGGCTGCAGATGATCACCGAACGGACCGGTGTGCCGTGCGCCGGAGTGTTGCCCTGGCTGCCCGACCTATGGCTGGATTCCGAAGACACCCTGGAGGTCGGATCGGTGCGCCGGTCGGCCGATCCGGACACGGCGCTGCGGGTTGCGGTGGTCCGGCTGCCGCGAATCTCCAACGCCACCGACGTCGACGCGCTGGCCGCCGAACCGGGGGTCGACGTGACCGTGACCACCGACCCGGGGGCGATCGCCGGTGCCGACCTCGTCGTCCTGCCCGGTTCCCGATCGACGGTCTCCGATCTTCGCTGGTTGCGTGAGCGAGGCATCGCGGCGACGTTGGCGGACCGGGCCCGACGGGAGGCGCCGGTGCTCGGGATCTGCGGCGGCTTCCAGATGATGGCCCGGTCGATCGACGACCCGATCGAATCCGGCGTCGGATCCGTCGAAGGACTCGGGCTGTTGCCGGTCACGGTCGATTTCGTCGCCGACAAGACCCTCGGCCGGCCGACCGGACAGTGGCACGGGCACCCCGTCCGGGCCTACGAGATCCATCATGGCGTCGCCCGGATCGACGGTGCGGAAGGATTCCTGGACGGCTGTCGCTCCGGTCAGGTGTGGGGAACGATGTGGCACGGGACCTTGGAGAACGACGCCTTCCGCCGCGGCTGGCTGGCCGAGGTCGCCGCAGCAGCGGGCTCGCGGTGGCAACCGGACCCGGACGCCGCCGGTTTCGCCGATCGTCGGGAGACCATGATCAACAGCCTGGCGGCTGCACTGGACGACCATGCCGACATCGATCTGATCCTCGACCTGGCAGGTGTTGCATGATCACCGCACTGGTGATCGGGATCGGGACGGGGAACCCCGATCACCTCACCGGTGAAGCGATCGGGGCGCTGAATCGCGCCGACCTGTTCCTGGTCGCCGACAAGGGACCCGCGAAGCAGGATCTGGCGCTGTTGCGCACCGAGATCTGTCGCCGGTTCATCGATGATGATCATTACGCGATCGTCGAGGTGCCCGACCCGGAGCGAGGACCCGATGCCGAACGGGGCAACTCGGAGTACCGCGCCGGGGTCGAGCGCTGGCATGCCGAACGAGCCCGGCGGTACGCAGCCGCGATCGCCGATTCCGTCGGTGATCACGGGACGGTCGGTTTCCTCGTGCTCGGCGACCCGGCGTTGTACGACAGCACGATCAAGATCGTCCGATCGATCGAAGCACACACCGATCTGGACGTCGAGCTGGAGGTCGTGCCCGGGATCAGCAGCCTGGCGCTGCTGGCGGCTCGGCACAAGATCACCCTGAACAGAGTGGGCTACCCGGTGCATGTCACCACCGGACGCCGGCTCGTCGAGGAATACCGTCCCGAGCTCGGAGACGTCGCGGTGATGCTGGACGGTTCGCTGCACTGCGCCGACCTGCTGGCCGATCATCCGGACCTGGTCATCTATTGGGGAGCCCAGCTCGGACTCGAGGACGAGGTCCTGATCTCCGGACGGCTGACCGACGTCATCGACCGGATCAGGGCAGCCCGAACCGCCGCCCGGGACCGGCGCGGCTGGGTGATGGACATCTACCTGCTCCGTCCGGGAGTCGCTGCGAAATCGGCTCGACCGGGTGCCGAGGTGACGCCATAGTCGGTGGATGGCCGACGAGTCGCTCACCGAGACCCACGCCGCCGAGATCCTCCGGGCCTGGCTCGGGGCCTGATGATCGGCGGGAAGGGGAATGATCAGCGAGGAGGCCGGGACCTGCGCGCCAGGATGATCTGCCATGCTCGGCACATGTCCGGTGCGGTGTATCTGGGTGGTGGCGGCTCGGCGAGCGATGAGGCAGCGGTCTGGGACGAGATGCTGGACGGGGTCCGATCGCTGCTGTACTGGCCGGTCGCGCTGTCCGGGACGATGTTGACCGGTGCCGAGCAATGGTTGCGTGCCGGACTTGCCGGCAGGCCGACGATCACGGTCACCACCTGGATGGATCTGTCGGAACACGCCGGCGACCCACTGTCAGCTTTCGACCTGATCTTCGTCGGCGGTGGCAACACCTTCGATCTGCACCATCGACTCAGCACAGCGGGACTCGAGTCGTCGTTGCGCAGCTTCCTGGGCAACGGCGGCCGCTACTACGGCGGCAGCGCCGGCGCGGTCCTCGCCGGGAGAAGCATCGGGATCGCCGCCGGCATCGACGACGACCGGATCGGCGCCGCCGATCACTCCGCTCTGGGACTGATCGGCGCGGATCTGCTGCCGCACTATTCACCGGACTGGTTGGGTCACGCCCGGGACTGGAGCGTCCGGCATCCGGATCGGCTGCTGATCGGGATCCCCGAGGCCGGCGGGATCGGTTGCGTGATGGAAGATCCGACGGAGCGGGTCCGGGCGATCGGTCCGGATCCGGTGCGGCTGTTCCGCCGCGGCGAGATGATCGGGGAGGTCGCCGCCGGCGAGGACTTCGCGCTCACCGTGCAGTAGCTGGGCTGATGGTTGCGTTTCCGGGTCCTGTCGTCGACGTTGGGGGATTGCTACGACAGCTGAGCGGGAGCTGATCCGTCGTACCACCGGAGCACGCGGAGGGCCCGCAGGGTGTTCCAACGGCTGGGCCGGCCGTCGCCGTCCTCGAGGGCGAAGTGGACCTTGCCGGGATGGGTGTTCTCCAACAGCCAGGTCCCGTCGGGCTGTTGTTTGCCGCGCAGCAGCGAGATGGCCTCGTCCAGCCGTTGATCGCGGCGATCGGCGACCCGGAAGTAGTCCAGGGCGCGCAGCACGTCGTAGTACCAGTGGGTCGGGAAGCTGAAGGCTCCGAAATCGTCATCGATGATGGCGCCGGTGCTCTTGCGCCGCAGCAGGCGACGATCCAGCAGGTAGTCCTCTCCGCGCCGCAACGATTCGGCGACGTCCGGTCGGTCGCTGCCCGGTCGTTGCTGACGCCGCTGATAGGTGCGCAGGCCCTCGAGCACGTTGATCGTGCTGTGGAAGGAACCTCGCACCGATCCGCGTTCGGACTCGCAGTTCCAGCCGCCGTCGGCCAGTTGGCCGCTGAGCAGCAGCTCGGCGATGCCGTCGACGTCAAAACCGAAGTACGCACCCTGGCCGACGGTGCGGCCGTTGATGCATTCCTCGACCTCACCATCGAAATAGCGCTGGCCGTCATGCTCCCAGCGGGCGTTGTCGCGGACCCGCTCGACCGCGGCTCGGACCGTCGGATCGTCCGGATCGATGCCGAACTCCTGCAGCAGCGCCAGGCTGAACAGGGTGGCGATCCAGGGTTGACCGTCGCCGAGATCGCTGGCGTGCTCACCGGCGGGGAAGCAGGCGCCGCCGGCCCAGGTGCCGTCGGCATCCTGCAGCGCCAGCATTCGGGCGCCCCAGCCCTGTTCTGTGACACGGGATCGTTCGGCCGCGACGGCGGCTTCGTCCGCTGTGGTGAGATCCCGCATCGTCTGCCAGCGGACTGCCGGGTCACCGGCCAACAGCCACTCGATGACGCCCTTCGGACCAGCTACCTCGCCGTTCATGTCGCCTCCATCGCCGTTCATCTCACACGACTGCGACCGTAGCGACAGCCTCGGACGAAACGTCAGCGATCTTCCAGTTCGCCCTCGGTGTCCAGGTAGAGCCGGCGGAGTTGATCCATCAGTTGCGGGTCCGGTTCGGCCCACAGACCACGGTCGGCGGCTTCGGTGAGCTTTTCGATCATGCCCTGCATCGCCCACGGGTTGGCGTGGGCCAGGAAATCCTGAGTCTCCTTGTCCAGCAGGTAATTCTCGGCGAGCTGGGCGTACATCCAGTCGCCGACGACCCCGGTGGTCGCGTCGAATCCGAACAGGTAGTCCACCGTTGCCGCCAGCTCGAATGCGCCCTTGTAGCCGTGCCGGCGCATCGCCGCGATCCAGCGTGGGTTGACCACCCGGGACCGGAACACCCGGGACGTCTCCTCGGCCAACGACCGGGTACGGACCGCGTCCGGGCTGGTGGAGTCCCCGACATAGGCCTTCGGTGCCTCGCCGGTCAGCGCCCGGACGGTGGCGATCATGCCGCCGTGATACTGGAAGTAGTCGTCGGAGTCGGCGATGTCGTGCTCGCGGCTGTCGATGTTCTTGGCCGCCACACTGATCCGGCGATAGTTGTCACGCATGTCCTCGCCGGCCGGCACACCGTCAAGATCACGGCCGTAGGCGTAGCCGCCCCAGGTGGTGTACACCTCGGCCAGATCCTCATCGGTGCGCCAGTTGCCCGATTCCATCAGCGGCAGCAGACCCGCACCGTACGAACCCGGCTTGGATCCGAAGATCCTGGTCGAGGCCCGACGTCGATCGCCATGCCGTTGCTGATCGGCCAGGGCGTGCCGGCGGGGGAAGTTCTGATCATCGGGTTCGTCCAGATCGATCACCAGGCCGACGGCGTCGTCGATCAGGCTCACGACGTGCGGGAAGGCGTCCCGGAAGAAGCCGGAGATCCGGACCGTGACGTCGATCCGCGGCCTGCCGAGCTCTTCCAGTGGCACGGCCTCCAGCCCGGTGACGCGCCGGGAGGCCTCGTCCCAGACCGGCCGGACACCGAGCAGCGCCAGCACCTCGCCGATGTCGTCGCCGGAGGTCCGCATCGCCGAGGTGCCCCACATCGACAGCCCGACCGACGGTGGATATTCGCCCGTCTCCTGGCGGTAGCGATCCAGCAACGAGTCGGCCATCGACCGTCCGGTGCGATAGGCCAAGGCGGACGGGACCGCCTTCGGGTCGACGGAGTAGAAGTTGCGGCCGGTCGGCAGCACGTTGACCAGCCCGCGCAGCGGTGACCCGGACGGCCCGGCCGGGATGTAGCCGCCGTCCAACGCATGCAGCACCATCGCCAGTTCGTCGGTGGTCCGCTCCAACCGCGGCACGATCTCGGTGCAGGCGAAGATCAACGCCTGTTCGACAGCAGCCGACGGGGACCCGAGTTGATCATGAACGATGTCTGGGACCCGATCGGCCGACCAGCCCGCCGCATCCAACGCGGCGACCAGCGAGCGGGCCTGCTCCTCGACGACGTCCACCTCGTGGGTCGGCGCGTCGTCGGCCAGCCCCAGTGCGCTGCGTAGTCCGGCCGCCGCGGTCCGGCCACCGAAGAGCTGCGGCGAGCGCAGGATCGCCAGCACCAGATTGATCTTCTCCGCACCGGTCGGTGGCTGTCCGAGGACGTGCAGACCGTCCCGGATCTGCACGTCCTTGATCTCACACAGCCAGCCGTCCACGTGCAGCACGAACTCGTCGAACTCCGCATCGTCCGGACGCTCCTCCAGACCGAGATCACGATGCAGCTGGGCGGTGGTGATCAACTCCCAGATCTGGCCGCGCAACGCAGGCGCCTTCGCCGGATCCATCGCCGTTGCTCCTGCGTACTCGTCCAACAGCTGTTCCAGCCGGGCGATGTCGCCGTAGCTCTCGGCCCGCGCCATCGGTGGGACGAGGTGATCGATCACCGTGGCATGGGCACGTCGTTTGGCCTGCGTCCCTTCACCGGGATCGTTGACCAGGAAGGGATAGATCAACGGCACCGAGCCCAGTGCCGCGTCCGTCCCGCAGGCCGCCGACATCCCGGCCGTCTTGCCCGGAAGCCATTCCAGGTTGCCGTGCTTGCCGACATGCACGATCGCGTGCGCGCCGAACTCCTTCTCCAGCCACCGATAGGTAGCCAGGTAGTGGTGGCTGGGCGGCAGATCGGGATCGTGGTAGATCGCGATCGGATTTTCGCCGAAGCCACGGGGCGGCTGGACCAGGATCACGATATTGCCCGAACGGATCGCCGCGGCCACCAATTCGCCGTCGTCCTCGGAGGAGGATCGGTCGACGAACAGCTCACCGGGCGCCGCACCCCAGGTGTCGGTGACCCGTTCGACCAGTTCGACCGGAAGCTCGTCCAGCCAGTGGCGGTAGGTCGCCGCCGGGATCCGGATCGGCTGCCCGGACAGTTGCTCGGCGGTCAGCCACTCCGGATCCTGGCCGCCGGCGTCGATCAACGCGTGGATCAGCGCATTGCCTGCGGTGGTATCCGGCTCCTCGTCTTCCACGGCGGGCAGCGGATCCAGGCCGGGGATGCTGTGGCTGTCGCCCAAGTCGTAGCCGGCCTCGCGCATCAGCCGGAGCAGCCTGATGGTCGAGACCGGGGTGTCCAGCCCGACGGCGTTGCCGATCCGGGAATGCTTGGTGGGGTAGGCCGACAACACGATCGCGATCTTGCGTTCGGCCGGCGGCGTCGACGACAACCGGGCGTGTCCGACCGCGATCTCGGCGACCCGGCGGCAGCGTTCGCGATCGGCGACGTAGTGCGGCAGCCCCTCGGCATCGGTCTCCTTGAAGGAGAACGGGACGGTGATGATCCGGCCGTCGAATTCCGGTACGGCGATCTGGGTCGCCACGTCCAGCGGGGTCAGTCCGTCGTCGGAGGTCGCCCAGGTCGCCCGGTCGGTGGTCAGGCAGAGACCTTGCAGGATAGGGACGTCCAGCCCGGCCAGGGCGGCGACATCCCAGCCCTCGTCCTGTTCTCCGGCCGACGCGGTTGCCGGTCGGTTGCCGCCGGCCGCGAGCACGGTCGTGATCAGCGCCTGGTAGTCGCCGAGGTGGGTGATCAGCTCCGGCGGAGCATCCCGCAGCGACGTGGTGAAGATCGGCACGCCGAGGCCGCCTGCGGCATCGATCGCGTCGGCCAGCGCCTCGACGTAGGCGGTATTCCCGGCGACGAACTGGGCACGATAGAAGAGGATGGCGATCTTCGGACGGTCGTCGCCCTCGGGCGGAGTGTCATGGGGCGGAGTGCGCAGCGGTCCCCAGGCAGGATGCCGGACCGGCGGATCGAATCCGTCGCCGCTGAGCAGCACGGTGTCGGACAGGAAGGCATGCAGCTGGGAGAGATTGCCCGGCCCACCCTCGGCCAGATACTGGTGGGCGTCGGTGGCGATCCCGATCGGGACCGACGACTGTTCCATCAGGGCCGCATCGGGTGACTGCTCACCGCCGAGCACGACCAACGGCCGACCGGCCGAACGTAGCCGGTCGATCTCGGCCCGGTAGGCCTGCGGCGATCCGAGCAATCGCGCGATCACGATGTCGGCACCCTCGAGCAGCCGCGGATAGTCCTCGATCGGGGTCCGGCTCGGGTTGGCCAGCAGGTAGTCCGCGCCGCTGGCGCGTGCCGACAACAGGTCGGTGTCGGAGGTGGAGAGCAGGGCGATACGCATGCGCTGATCAGTCCTTCTCCGGGTCCTCGCCCGGATCGAATGATGGGACAGAACTCACCAGGCAGTTCCTGACTCTCACACCGGTGGGCGTGATCACAGTGGCGGGACCGTCCCGGAATCACACCGGGTTCCTGTTACTGGCGAGTGCTCCTCACCCTAGACGATTGATTCCGCCGCTGTGACCGCGTCCGACGGTCGGCGCCGCAACCACCGGGGGATCGATGGTCCTTATGATGTGCCGGTGATCGATCCGGGACATCTGCGTGCAGACCGTTGCCCGGGACTGCTCTCACCGCATCGGGCTGAGGACGGGCTGCTGGTGCGGATCCGAGTTCCCGGTGGGCGGCTCACGACCGTGCAGCTTGCCGGTCTGGGGAGGTTGGCCGCCGAGTACGGGCAGCCGGAGCTGCACTTGACGTCCCGCGCCAACCTGCAGCTGCGCGGGGTCAGCGAAGACCGGCTGGACGATCTAGGCGCTGCCGTCGCCTCGCTCGGGCTGCTGCCCTCGCCCGAGCACGACCGGGTCCGCAACATCGTCGCCTCGCCCTTGGCCGGACTGAGCGGTCGGCCGAGCCTGGACCGGCTGATCACCGAGCTGGACCGATCTCTGTGTGCCGCCCCGGAGCTGGCCGCGCTGCCGGGGCGCTTCCTGTTCGCCCTGGACGACGGCAGTGGAGACGTCGGTTCGCTGCGCTTCGACCTCGGCCTCCGCCGGCTGAGCACGGACACCGCGATGATCATGATCGGTACGTCCGACGAGCCCGTCGGTGCAGTGGTCCCGACGGTGCACGCGGTGCCGGCGATGATCATGATCGCCCGCCGGTTCGTCGCAGTGCGCGAGACGTCGCCGACCGCCGGCTGGCATCTGCGGGAGATCGATCCGGGCCGACTCGCCGGCGGCCTGCGCCCGATCGGCGAGCTCGTTGCCGGTGGCGACGTCCCGCCGGTCGAGGAAGGCGCCGTCGCCGTCGGCTCGGTCGACGGCGCCGCATCGGTCGCGGTCCCACTCGGTCGGTTGTCGGCGCCGCAGATCAACGCCATCGTCGGTGCTGCCGGCGACGGATCCGGCTCCGTCATCCTGACCCCCTGGCGCGGAGTTGTGCTGCCGGATGCAGCGGCTCGGCTGCCGGAGCTCGCAGCCGCCGGCCTGATCGTCGAGGCGGATTCGTCCTGGAACTCGGTCACCGCCTGCGTCGGGTCACCCGGTTGCGCGCGGTCGGCGATCGACACCCGGGCCGCGGCCACCGAGCTGGTCAGCTTCCTGGAGTCGCGCCGCGCGTTCCCGGTGTCCCGGGAAAGCCGGGCCAGCCGGATCCATCTCAGCGGATGTGATCGCCGGTGCGGACGTCCGACCGGAGAGGTCGTCGACCTGATCGCGCCGCCCGACACCGCAGCCGCGGTCGCCGCACTCGATGCAGGACAAGGCGAACCACCCAGCCGGCGGACCAGGTCCGACCATGATCAACCGACAGCAGGAAGCGCGTGATGGATCGACCACCCAAGCTCTACGACTACCTGGACGACGGGCAGCAGATCTATCGCAGATCCTTCGACACCATCCGCGACGAGGCCGACCTCGACGGCGTGCCCGCCGGGGCGGAGTCGGTGGCGGTGCGGATGATCCACGCCGCCGGTGACGTCGACATCACCGCAGACCTGCGGATCCATCCGCGACTGGTCCCGGCTGCACGGGCTGCGTTGCAGGACGGCAAGCCGTTGCTGGTCGATGCGACCATGATCGACGCCGGCATCACCCGGCGCCGGCTGCCGGCCGACAACCGGGTGATCTGCCGACTGCACGATCCGCGCGTCGCCGAGATCGCTCGAGCGTGGGGGACCACCCGATCGGCGGCCGCGGTTTCCTTGTGGACCGAGGATCTGGACGGTGCGGTGGTGGCGATCGGGAATGCTCCGACCGCGTTGTTCACGTTGCTGGAGCTGATCGCCGCCGGAGCACCACGGCCGGCCGCCATCATCGGTGTCCCGGTCGGTTTCGTCGGCTCGGCCGAATCCAAGCAGGCGTGCGCGGAGAATCCGTTCGACATTCCCTATCTGGTCGTCGAGGGCCGGCGGGGAGGATCGGCGATGGCGGCATCGGCGATCAATGCGTTGGCCCGGGAGGCGGAGCTGTGACCGGCAAGCTGTACGGCGTCGGGGTCGGCCCCGGCGACCCGGAGTTGATCACGCTGCGCGCGGCCCGGCTGATCGCGGGCGCCGACGTGATCGCCTATCATTCCGGCACCCGGGGCAGGTCCATCGCTCGTTCGATCGCAGCGGATCTGATCCGCGCCGACGTGACCGAGGAACTGCTGGCCTACCCGGTGACCACCGGTGAGGTCGATCATCCGCTCGGCTACTACGGCGTGATCGACGACTTCTACGACGCCTCGGCGTCTCGGCTGGCCGCGCATCTGGACGCCGGCCGCAGCGTGGTCGTGCTCGCCGAGGGAGACCCGCTGTTCTACAGCTCCTACGGCTACCTGCATGATCGACTGGCCGGCCGCTATCCCGCAGAGGTCGTCCCGGGGGTGACGTCGGTCAGTGCCGCGACCGCGGCACTGGAGACCCCGGTCGCCCGGCACGAGGACGTGTTGAGCGTGCTGCCGGGGACGCTGCCGGTGCCCGAGCTGGCCCGCCGACTGGCCGACACCCAGGCTGCGGCGATCATGAAACTCGGGCGCACCTTCGCCGCCGTCCGGGAAGCGCTGCGGCAGGCCGGGCGGCTGGACGCGGCCTGGTACGTCGAACGGGCCGGTTCGGCGGCCGAGCGACGGCTGCCGGTCGCCGAGGTGGATCCGGAACAGGTGCCGTACTTCTCCATGATCATCGTCCCCGGCCAGGATCGGCGACAGGACAGCGCCGACCGGTTCCGAGATCATGCTGCCGCACCCGCTCCGGTCCGGAACGGACGAACCGGTCGGGTGTTCGTGGTCGGCCTGGGGCCGGGGCCGGAGCAGTGGCTGACCCCCGAGGCCGAGGACGTGTTGGCCGAGGTCGATCATGTGGTGGGCTACGCGCCGTACGTCGATCGGGTGCCGCAGCGTGCCGGCCTGGCCCGGCACCCGTCGGGCAACACCGTGGAGGTCGATCGCGGGAGGTTCGCGCTCGATCTGGCCTTACAGGGTGAGGATGTGGCCATCGTCTCCGGTGGTGACGCCGGCGTCTTCGGGATGGCCGCTGCGGTCTTCGAGGCGGCCGAGGACGACCGCTACGACGACGTCGCGATCCTGGTCCGGCCCGGAGTGACGGCCGCCCAGGCGGTCGCGGCCCGGGTCGGAGCGCCGCTGGGGGCCGACTACGCGATGATGTCGCTGTCCGATCGGCTGAAGCCGTGGGCGGTGATCGAGAAGCGGCTGCACGCCGTCGGCACGGCCGACCTGGCGTTGGCGATCTACAACCCCAGGTCGCGCAGTCGCAGCAGCCAGCTGGATGCGGCGATCGACATCCTGCGTCAGCACCGCGGCACCGACACGCCGGTGATCATCGGCCGCGACGTCGGTCGCCCCGGCGAACAGGTGATCACGACGACGCTGGCGGAGATCGACACCTCGACGGTGGACATGAAGTGCCTGCTGATCATCGGGGCGAGCAGCACTCGGATCAGTCGGCACGGGGTGTGGACACCGCGTTTCGTCCGGACTGCTGACGACGCTGTGAATACAGGTGTGACTCGGTGAAGTCGCCGGCCTGCAGCGCTCGACCGACCATGATCACCGCGGCCTGCCGCAGACCGGCCCGTTCGACCTGATCGGTGATGTCGGCCAATGTGCCGCGCAGGATCTGCTGGCTGGGTTTGGTCGCATCGGCCACCACCACGACCGGGCAGTCCTCGCCGTAGGACGGCACCAACTGCCCGACGATCTGACGGGTCCGTCGGATCGCCAGGTGCAGCACCAGGGTCGCCCGGTGTGCGGCCAGCCCGGGCAACGCCTCGCTCTCGGGCATTGCCGTGGAAGCGGCCTGGGCGCGAGTCAGGATGACCGTCTGGGCGACCTCCGGGACGGTCAGTTCCCGGCCGACCAGCGCGGCCGCGGCGGCGTAGGCGGGGACGCCGGGGGTGATGTCCCAGTCGACTCCGGCCCGGTCCAGCCGCCGGGCCTGCTCGGCGACCGCGGAATAGACCGACGGATCGCCCGAACAGAGTCGGGCGACGTCCTGACCGGCCGCATCGGCCTGCACCAGCCGTTCGGTGATCTGATCAAGGTCGAGACCCTGGCTGTCGATCATGGTGGTGCCGACCGAGCAGTGCTCGAGGACCTGCGGATCGACATAGGTGCCGGCATACACGCACACCGGTGATTCCTGCAGCAGTCGGACCGCGCGCAGCGTCAACAGATCTGCCGCCCCAGGACCGCCGCCGATGAAGTGCACCGTCACCTGATCATCTCCCTTGTCCGTGCTTGATGCCGATTTCCGTGTTCAGCCCTTGACGATCGCCCACTGGGTGACCCGTCGGGCGGGTTTGAAGCCCTGCAGCCGACCGATCGGTTCGAGGGTCTCGACGCCGATCCGGGTCAGCTCGCCACCGTGCCGGCGAGCGGCTTCGTACAAGATCATCTCCGATTCGATGGTGACCGCGTGAGCAACCAGCCGGCCGTGGCGGGGCAGCACCGCCAGACCGTACTCGATCAGCTGGACGGTCAGTCCGCCGCCGACGAAGATCGCATCCGGGCGAGCCAACGAACCAAGGACGTCGCCGTTCTCGCCGACCCTGATCTCGATCCGGTCCGCCCCCAGCCGGGCGGCATTGCGCCGGATCCGTGCCGCCCGCTCCTCGTTGTG
This sequence comes from Microlunatus soli, assembly GCF_900105385.1. Lineage (NCBI taxonomy): Bacteria > Bacillati > Actinomycetota > Actinomycetes > Propionibacteriales > Propionibacteriaceae > Microlunatus > Microlunatus soli. Next base: position 5,666,452 of record NZ_LT629772.1, read on the forward strand.
CTCGACGGCGACAACGCGATTGCGGGGATGCTGACGGCACCATTCGATCGCGACCGAACCGGCGCCGGCACCCAGATCGATCAGCAGCTCACCGGGCCGCGGTCGCAATGCGACCAACGCCGCCGCTCGCTGGAATCGCTTGCTCAGTTGGCCATCGTGCTCGAAAGCGTCGTCGGGCAGCCCCGGCGTCCGGGACCAGGACGCCGTATCGGCGACGTCCACCGGCCCGGCCGCGCAATCCACACAGACCAACTGCAGCCGTGGTACGTCGGCGAGCTGCCAGTCCGATGCGGTCCGGTCGATCCGCTGCTCGGACGCCGACCCGAGATCGGCCAGGAGGGTCATCCGGCTGGGACCGAATCCGGCGTCGACCAGTTCCTCGGCGACCGCCCGGGGGCTGTTCCGATCCCTGCTCAGCAGGATCAGCCGGGCGCCGGGGTGCAATGCCGCAGCCAGCCGAGTGCCGGCCTCGATCCTGATCACCTGGCATTCCTCGGCCGACCATCCCATCCGAGCCCGGGCCAGCGCCACCGAGGAAACTGCCGGATGGATCCGGACCCGGTCGGCGCCGAAAAGGTCGATCAGGGTGCTGCCGACCCCCGCCACCAGCGGGTCACCACTGGCCAACACGACGACCCGACGACCGGCGTGCTCGGACAGCAGTCGCTGCATGCCGGGGCGCAGCGGCGACGGCAGGTCGGCGCGGTCCGCGGTCGGTCGCGCGTCGGAGGGCAACTCCGCCAGCAACCCGGTCAGCCGGGGTGAGCCGACGATCAGCTCGGCCGCCGCCAGCACGGCCCGCTCCGGTTCGGCGAGCACACCCGGTCCCTCGGCTGGTACGCCGATCACGTCGATCCCGTTCACCCGGTTATGATCGCATCCGGCGTCGGGAGAGGAATCCGGTGAGAGTCCGGAACGGTCCCGCCACTGTGACCCTGCGACCCAGGGGAGTCAGAGTATCGACCGATGCCCGCGACCATCCGGTCGTGCCGCCATCGACGCAGGCGTGGACACCTGCGGGAGGACTTTGCATGAGCCAGACCGTGACGCCGGCCGACGAGCAGCCCAGCCTCGCCGACCGCCCCGATCACTCCGGCAGCACCGGCGCCGGTTTTCCCTTCACCGCGGTCGTCGGTTCGGACCAGATGGCACTCGCTCTCATCCTGTGCACCGTGTCGCCGCAGATCGGCGGGGTGCTGGTTCGCGGGGAGAAGGGCACCGCGAAGTCGACCATGGTGCGGGCGTTGACCGCGGTGATGCCCGCCCAGACGGTGGTCGACGGCTGCCGCTTCGGCTGCGATCCGACCGAGCCCGATCCGGGCTGCCCGGACGGACCGCACCGCGACGTCGGCCGGCAGGTCCGTCCGGCTCGGCTGGTCGAGCTGCCGGTCGGTGCCACCGAGGATCGGGTGATCGGGTCGTTGGACCTGCAGCGGGTGTTGGGCGAGGGCCGGACCACCTTCGAGCCGGGGCTGCTGGCCGCCGCGCACCGCGGCATCCTGTACGTCGACGAGGTCAACCTGCTCCATGATCATCTCGTCGACCTGTTGCTGGACGCGGCTGCGATGGGGCGTTCGACGGTGGAGCGGGACGGCATGTCGGTCAGCCACGCCGCCCGGATCATGCTGGTCGGCACCATGAATCCCGAGGAGGGCGAGCTCCGACCGCAGCTGCTGGATCGGTTCGGCCTCACCGTCGAGGTGACCGCACCGCGTGATCCGGCACTGCGTGCCGAGGTGATCGGCCGACGGATGGCCTACGACGCCGACCCGAGCGGCTTCCGCGACCGGTTCGCCGAGAGTGAGGATCAGCTGCGGGTCCGGATCGCCGCGGCCCGGGAGCGGTTGGCCTCGGTCGTCCTGGACGATCGGGGCCTGGTCACGATTGCCCGGGTCTGTGCCGGCTTCGATGTGGACGGCATGCGGGCCGACATCGTGACCGCCAAGGCGGCCATCGCCCACGCCGCGTGGCAGGGCCGGGATCGAGTGCTCCGCGAGGACATCCGCGCCGCTGCACTGTTGGCGTTGCCGCACCGGCGTCGCCGCAACCCGTTTGATGCGCCGGGCCTGGACGAAGAGCTGCTGGATCGGTTGCTTGCCGAGGACGAGCCCGATCCCGAGCCACCGACCGGGACCGATCCCGACAGCCCCGACCCTGACAGTCCCGACCCTGACAGTCCCGATTCCGACAGTGCCGACTCCGACAGGCCCGAGCCCGACAATTCGGGAGAGAAGAACGCGACACCGGACAAACCGGCGCCCGGCGGATCGGCATCGGACACCAGCACCGACCAGGCGTCCCAACAGTCCGACGCCACGGCCGACGACGATGATCGTGAGCAGTCCGACACCGAGATGCCGCGCGGCAATCGTCCCGGCCGGGTGGCGCAGGCCGATGCTCCCTACCGGACCAGGCTCTTCACCGCCGGTGGTCTGGGCAGCGGTGCAGCCGGTCGACGATCGCGTGCCGTGACCAGTGTCGGGCGGGTGGTGCGTGCCGCGGATCGCTTCCAGCGTGGCGATCGAGTTCATCTGCCCGGCACCGTACGGGCTGCTGCGCGGCATCCGGATCGGGCCCGGGACCGACTGACGATCCGTGGTGATGATCTTCGTGGGGCGATCACCGAGGGTCGTGAATCCAATCTGGTGCTGCTGGTGGTCGATGCCTCCGGCTCGATGGCTGCCCGCCGTCGGATGGAGGCGGTCAAGACCGCGACCCTGTCGTTGCTGTTGGACGCCTATCAGCGCCGGGACCGGGTGGCGTTGATCACCTTCGCCGGTGATCACGCCGAGCTGGCGCTGCCACCGACCTCGTCGGTGGACGCGGCCGCCCGGCGGATGACCGATCTTCCGACGGGCGGTCGGACACCGCTGGCCGAAGGGCTGCTGCGGGCTGCCGACCTGATCCGGGTGGAGCGGATCCGCGACCCGCGGCGACGGCCGCTGATGATCGTGATCACCGACGGCCGGGCGACGTACGGATCCGACGCGGTCGATCGCTCCCGACAGGCCGCGGATCTGGTCCGGGCACGAGGGATCGATGCGGTGCTGATCGACTGCGAGTCCGGACGATTCCGGATGGGACTGGCCGGGCAATTGGCGCACCGACTGCAGGCTGACTACGTCCAGGTGGAGCAGGTCGCCGCCGATGTGATCGTCGACGCGGTCCGCAGCCGGGTCCCGTCCAGCGGGGCAGCCTGATGCCGCAGGGAACACCGGAGCGCACACCCGACGACGGGCTGACCACCCGGCAGCGTCGCAATCGGCCACTGTTGATCATCCACACCGGCGACGGCAAGGGAAAGTCGACGGCCGCCTTCGGCCTCGCCCTGCGGGGCTGGAACCAGGGTTGGTCCAGCGCGGTCTTCCAGTTCGTCAAGTCGGCGAAGTGGCGGATCGGTGAGCAAACGGCCTTGGAACAGCTTGATCAGATCCATCGCGACACCGGCGCCGGTGGACCGATGGAGTGGCACAAGATGGGGTCGGGCTGGTCCTGGAGCCGCAAGGGTGGCAGTGCGGAGGATCACGCCGCCGCGGCTGCCGAGGGCTGGCAGGAGATCAAGCGCCGGATCGCCGCCGAGACCCATCAGCTGTACGTGCTGGACGAGTTCAGCTATCCGATCAACTGGGGCTGGGTCGACCTGGACGATGTCGTGGACACGTTGACGAACCGAACGGGCCAGCAACATGTGATCATCACCGGGCGGCGGATGCCCGCGGCGTTGATCGAGCAGGCCGATCTGGTGACCGAGATGACCAAGATCAAGCACCCCTTCGACAACGGCCAGAAGGGCCAGCGGGGGATCGAGTGGTGACGGTCGGGGGATCCGACCTGGTGCAGGCTGGCCCGCGGGTGGTGATCGCGGCGCCGGGCTCCGGACAGGGCAAGACCACCGTCGCCACCGGCCTGATGGCAGCGCTGCGGGCCGCTGGTGACCGGGTCGCCGGTTTCAAGATCGGTCCGGACTACATCGATCCCGGCTACCACGCGCTGGCCACGGGACGTCCGGGCCGCAACCTCGATCCCCGGCTGTGCAGCCCGGAGGCGATACTGCCGCTGTTCCTGCACGGGATGGCCGTACCGGACCGCGCCGACCTCGCTGTCGTCGAAGGCGTGATGGGTCTGTACGACGGGCAGCTCGGTACGCCCGGATTCGCGTCCACCGCCCATGTCGCGGGACTGCTCGGGGCACCGGTGATCATCGTCCTCGACGTCTCCGGGCTGTCCCGGACCGCCGGCGCGATCGTCGCGGGCCTCGCCGCGGCCGACCCCGAGCTGCAGATCGGTGGGGTGATCCTGAACAAGGCCGGGTCGGATCGACACCGTGCCGAGGTCGCCGCGGCCTTGGCGGAGCAGGGCTTTCCGGTGCTCGGCTCGGTGCCCCGCGACGCGGGGATCGCCGTACCGTCCCGTCATCTCGGCCTGATCCCGGCGGCCGAGCGCGGCGAGGCGGCCGACGCTGTCGCCCGACTGGCCGAGCTGCTCGCCGGGATGGTCGATCTGGATGCGATCCGCGAGGTGGCTCGACGGGCCCCCGGGCTGCGCGGCGCCCCCTGGGATCCCGCCGCGGCGATCGGTGCCCATCCGACCGCCGCCACGGATTCCGCAGCCCCGGTGGTTGCGGTCGCCGGCGGACGAGCGTTCACGTTTCACTATCCCGAGACCGAGGAGCTGCTCCGGGCTGCGGGTTGTCGGCCGGTGATCTTCGATCCGGTCACCGATCAGCGGCTTCCCGACGGTACGGCCGGCCTGTATCTCGGCGGTGGTTTCCCCGAGCTGCATGCGGCCGACCTCGCCGGCAACGACCGTCTGCGGCAACACATCGCCGACGCCATCGCGTCCGGCCTGCCGACGGTCGCCGAGTGTGCCGGCCTGCTCTACTTGTGTCGCAGCTGCGACGGCGCCCCGATGGTCGGTGCGCTCCCGGTGGATGCCGGGATGACCGAGCGACTCCGGCTCGGCTACCGCACGGCCGTCGCCGACCATGATCAACTGCTGTCACCGGCAGGTGGCACGGTCGTCGGGCACGAGTTCCATCGCACCGCCGTGCTGAGCGACGCGCCGGCGGGCGCCTCGGCCGGTTGGCAGATCGACGACCGGCCGGAGGGCTACTCACTCGACCCGTCCGGATCCGGACGCCCGACCCTCCATGCGTCCTACCTGCATCTTCACTGGGCAGGCCAGCCGCAGGTCGCTCGACGATTCGCCGACGCCGTCCACAGCTACGCACGGCGGGTGCCGCAGCCTGCCGGTGGCGTCATCGCCCCGCCCTCGATCGCCCAGCACTCGAAGGAATCGCGTCGCCGAACCGACCCGCCCGACCATGATCTTGATCATCACGGGGACCGTGAGATCGCCGACGGACTGACCGACCTGGCCGTCAACGTACGTCTTGATCGGCCGCCGTCCTGGTTGGCCGAGATCTTGCGGGGCAGTGTCGACGCGCTGGCCGGCTATCCACGCCCGGAACGGGCGATCGCCGCCATCGCCGCTGCGCACGGCGTCACGGCGGAGCAGGTGCTGCCCACAGCCGGGGGTGCCGAGGCCTTCACCCTGATCGCCCGCGGCGTCGCGGGCGATCGGCCGGTCGTCGTCCATCCCCAGTTCACCGAGCCCGAAGCCGCCCTTCGCACGGCCGGCCGAGTGCCTCGACGGGTGATCACCGATCAGGCGGACGGCTTCGCCCTCGACCCTGCGGCCGTTCCCGACGACGCCGATCTGATCATGATCGGGAATCCGACCAACCCGACCAGTGTGTTGCACCCGGCGGACCGGATCCGGCGACTGGTGGGGCCGGGGCGGGTGGTCTGCGTCGACGAGGCCTTCATGGATGCCGTGCCTGGGGAGAGGGAGTCGTTGATCGGCGGAGATCTCACCGGCATCGTCGTGCTGCGTTCGTTGACCAAGACCTGGGGACTGGCCGGTCTGCGTGCCGGGTACGCCGTCGGCGACCCGACGATCATTGCAGCGATGCGAGCCCAGCAACCACCGTGGTCGGTCTCGGTGCCGGCGATCGACGCCACGGTGGCCTGTCTCAGTGAATCGGCGCGGGCCGAGGCGGCCCGGGCCGCTGTCGACTTCGAGCCCCGCCGCCGGCTGCTGATCGTCGGCCTGGAACGGGTCGGGCTGACTGTTGTGCAGCCCGCGACTGCTCCTTTCGTGCTGGTCCGTGGCCCGGTCGGGCTCCGATCCCGACTTCGTGATCATGGAATCGTCGTCCGCCGTGGGGACACCTTCCCCGGACTGGACGCCTCCTGGATCAGGGTCGCCGTCCGGGACCCGGAGACCACCGACCAGCTGATCAAGACCCTGACGAACCCGGACCTGATGTCGTTCGGACCCGAACCGGGAGGACAGCGATGATTCCCACCATCGAGCCAGTGACACCGCCCGATCCGGCGGTGGCGAGCCATGCCCGGGAACGGATCGATGCGCTGGCCAAGCCGACCGGATCGCTCGGCCGGTTGGAGGAGCTGGCGGTCTGGCTGAGCTCGTGTCAGGGCAGCTGTCCGGCCGACCCCGACCTGCGACCGCGTGCGGTCGTCCTGGCCGGTGATCACGGCGTCGCCGATCAGGGCGTCTCGGCCTACCCGCGAGAGGTGACCCCGGCGATGGTCCGCGCCTTCGTCGCCGGCACGGCGGCAGCGACGGTGCTGGCCGAGCAACACGACATTCCGTTGCAGATCTACGATCTCGCCGTCGATGACGAGCTGAGCGGGTTGCCCGAGGAGGTCGGTCGACACAAGGTCCGGCGCTCGTCACGGCCGCTGAACGTGGAGGACGCACTGACCTCCGACGAGGCGGCCACGGCCTATGCGGCCGGAGTCGCGATCGCGGAGGAGCAGCTGGCTGCCGGGGCCGGACTGCTGATCGTCGGCGACCTCGGGATCGGCAACACCACCCCGGCCGCGGCGCTGATCGCCGCTTCACTGGGGGTGTCGGCCGCCGAGGTCACCGGCCGGGGGACCGGGATCGCCGACGAAGCACTGCACCACAAGACCATGATCATCGACCAGGCGCTGCAACGGATCGGTGACCGTGCCGCCGACCCGTGGCAACGGCTGGTCGCACTCGGATCCGCCGACCTGGTCGCGGCCGTGGCGATCATGATCACCGCGGCCCGGGCCGGCGTGCCGATCCTGCTGGACGGGTTGATCGCCGTCGCCGAAGCCGTCACCGCCGAGGACCTGGCACCCGGGCTGCTGGCCTGGTGTGCTGCCGGACATCGATCGACCGAGCCGGGGCAGCGGCTGGCGCTGGAGAAGCACGACATGCGGCCGTTGGTCGACGCCGAGATGCGGCTGGGCGAGGGCAGCGGCGCGCTGGTTGCCGTACCGCTGCTTCGCTCGGCTGCGTTGCTGATGTCGCGGATGAGTCTGTTGGCCGATCTGTGATGGGGCGACGATGGCCATAACGGCAGGGGGAGGCCGACGACTGCTCGACGCGCTGGCGGCGTCGGCAGGGCTGTTGACCGTGTTCCCGGTGCGGCCGCGACCGATCGACGCAACGCTGGCCCGCGGGATGATCATGCTCGCACCCCTCGCTGTGGTTCCGGTTGCGGTCATCACCGCAGCCCTGACCTGGCTGGCGCGGCTCGCCGGACTGCCGGCACCGGCTGCCGGTCTGATCGGTGTCGCGGCTGCGGCGCTCGGGACCCGGGCCTTCCATCTGGACGGTCTGTCCGACACCGTGGACGCACTCGGATCGGGCTGGGACAGGCAGAAGGCGCTGGACATCATGAAGCGGGGCGACATCGGGCCGATGGGTGTGCTGGCCATGATCATCGTTGTCGGATTGCAGGCGGTCAGCTTCGGGACGCTGGCCGATGATCTGCGGGGCGCGGTCGCGGTGGCGATGATCATCTGCCTGTCCCGGTCCGCGCTGGTGATCTGCTGTGCCCGTCCGGTGCCGCCGGCCCGGCAGGGTGGCCTGGGCGCGCTGGTTGCAGGTTCACTCGGGTGGCCGACGGTGCTGATCATCGTGACCGTGGCGATCGCGCTGGGCGGTGTGGTGGTCGGCCCGTGGGGAGGCACCGGGATCGTCGGTGGGCTGCTGGCGGTCGCTGCGGCGCTGGCCGTCGTGGCCGGTCTGGTCCGGCATGCTGTCCGCCGCTTCGGCGGTGTCACCGGCGATGTGATGGGCGCCTCGGTGGAAATCGGTGCGACCGTGATCGCTGTCCTGTCGTTGATCGACTATCGGGTGCTGCCATGATCATCGAGACCGCCGTCGTCGGGCTCCGCTGGGATGATCAACGGTCGACCGGCCACCATCAGCACGACCCGGTCCGACACGGCAGCGATCGTCCGATTCACCTCGCCGAGCAGGTCGGCGAAGATCCTGCCCGACCGGTAGGCGGGGACAACGCCCCAGCCGACCTCGTTGCTGACCGCGATCAGCGTACGGTCGGTGCGTCGCCACGCCTCGCGCACCGCTGCCAGCCGATCGTCGAAATCCGGCTTCCACTCCGACAGCGGAGTCTCCCAGGTCCCCAGCTCGTCGATGACGGCGGTCACCCAGGTGCCGAGGCAGTCGATCAACACTGGGCCGTCGCCGCCGCCGATGGCTCCGGCAAGATCACTGCCCTCGATCGTTGTCCAGCCCGCGGGCCGGCGGCGACGGTGAGCATCGACGCGTGCCGCCCAGTCGGGATCGGCAACCGGGTCGGGTGCAGGTCCGGGCGCGACGTAGCTGACCCGGCCGTCGACGGCCGCTGCCGTGGCGGCTTGTTCGGCGTACCACGACTTGCCGGACCGTACGCCGCCGGTGATCAACATCGTTCGTTCCGAGGAGCTCACGAATGAGGAGCCTACGACGTTGTGACGTCCGGGCGCTGATCGGCGGCCTGGTGCTCGGTTACGCCGCCGATCAAGCAATCGGCGATCCGCGGCGCTGGCACCCGGTGGCCGGGTTCGGCCGGCTGGCGACTGCTCTGGAACACCGGACCTATCGCGACGACCGGCTCGCCGGGGTGCTTCATGTCGGGCTGCTGGTCGGTGCCGCTGTCGGCGCCGGCGCGGCTGCGTCCGCCGTGACCACGGGCCGGCCCGTGTTGCGGACGGTGTTGACCGGAGCCGCGACCTGGATCGTGCTCGGCGGACGTTCACTGAACCGGGAGGCCGGCGCCGTGCATCGGCTGCTGCAGGACGGTGATCTTGACGGTGCGCGGAAACAGATCACTCATCTGGTCGGCCGGGATCCGGCCGAGTTGTCGGCCGACGAACTCGCCCGCGCGTGTGTGGAGTCGGTCGCGGAGAACACCTCCGATGCCGTTGTCGCGCCGTTGGTCTGGGGCGGTGTCGCAGGCCTGCCCGGGTTGCTCGGTTACCGGGCGATCAACACCCTGGACGCGATGATCGGCCACCGCTCGGACCGCTATCGGCGCTTCGGCTGGGCTGCAGCGCGACTGGACGATGTGGCGAACTGGCTGCCCGCTCGACTGGCCGGAGGACTGACGATGCTGTCCGCCGTCCTGGTCGGTGGTCGGCCCGGCAACGCACTGACGGCGATCAGGACCCAGGCCGGGCAACATCCGAGTCCGAACGCGGGTGTGGTCGAAGCTGCGTTCGCCGGTGCTCTGGGCGTCACGATCGGCGGGGCCAACCGCTACCACGGAGTCGTCGAGGACCGCGGCGAGCTGGGCACCGGACGACCGGCCGATCAACGTGACATCCCTCGCAGTACGTCCCTCTCGGCGCTGGTCGGCGGTGCGGCCCTGGCGGCCGCCGTCGGGATGTCCGCGGGGCATGGCAGATGGCGTCGGCCGAGGAGTCGATCATGACCATCCTGATCCTCGGTGGAACCGCCGAGGCTCGCAGCCTGGCGGCCGAATTGACCGGTGCCGGTCGACCGGTGATCAGCTCGCTGGCCGGTCGGGTCGGCAATCCGCGACTGCCGACCGGACCCGTACGGATCGGCGGCTTCGGCGGAACGGCGGGACTGATCGACTATCTCCTCGCGACGAAGATCTCGGTGGTCGTCGACGCAACCCATCCGTTCGCCGCGCAGATGTCCGACCACGCCGCCCAGGCGTCCCGCCGGACGGGCATCCCGCTGTTCCGGCTGGTCCGGCCCGGCTGGAGTGATCATCCGGTGGCAGCGAACTGGGACTGGGTGCCCGATCTGGCAACTGCCGCCGAGCACGGCACCGGCAGTCGTCGGCCGTTCATCACCACCGGCCGGCAGAGCCTCCCGGCGTTCGGATCCTGGGCCGACCGTGATGCGCTGATCCGGTTGGTCGACGTGCCGACGTCGCCGTTACCGGCCCGCTGGACGGTTCTGCGATCGCGTGGACCCTACGACCATGATCATGAACGGACGATTTTCGAGCAGCACCGGCCCGATCTTTTGGTGACCAAGGACTCCGGTGGTGACCACACGGTCGCCAAGGTGGAGGTAGCGGCCGAGCTCGGTGTCGACGTGCTGATCGTCGCCCGGCCGCCGATTCCGGAAGATGTGGCGACCGTTGATAGCGTGCCCCGAATGATCGACCTGTTGTCGGTCCGATGACGAGGAAGGGTGCGCAAGCCGTTGAGTTCCCCCACACTGACCGATCGCCCGGCCTCCAAGGGCATGCGAACGACGTTCGCGATCTTCTCCGGCATCGAGCGAGTCGGTAACAAACTTCCGCATCCGTTCTGGCTGTTCTGGATCCTGGCCGCGGTTGTCGCCGTCCTCAGCGCGATCCTGGCCGGCCTGGACGTATCGGTGATCAGCCCGGCCGACAACAAACCCGTGGTGATCAAGTCGCTCCTGTCGGCCGAGGGGCTGCAGACGATGATCGGCGACATCGTCGACAACTATGCGTCGTTTCCGCCGCTGGCAACGATCCTGACCACGATGTTGGGGATCGTGATCGCCGAGCGTTCCGGGCTCTTCGACACGGCGCTGCGGCTGACGATCACCCGGATGCCGGCCCGATTCGTCACCTTCGGGCTGTCCTTCGCAGCCATGATCAGCCACGTCGCGGGCGATGCCGCCTACGTCACGTTGATCCCACTCGGTGCGATCATCTTCCGTGCGGTCGGCAAGTCGCCGGTGCTCGGCGCGATCGTTGCGTTCGTCTCGATCTCTGCCGGCTACGACGCGTCACCGTCGCTGACCACCACCGACGTGCTGCTCAGCTCGATCACGACCGCGGCCGCGCACACCATTGACGAATCGATCACCGTGACGCCGGTGGCCAACTACTTCTTCGGACTGGCCTCGTCGCTGCTGATCGCGGTCACGATCACCGTTGTGGTGGAGACCGTGTTGGCCAAGCGGCCCGATCTGCACGTCGACGAGGACTACGTCGCCGACGAGGAGGGCGACGCCAAACAGCTGGAGATCTCGGCGAAGCAGCGGGCGGCGTTGCGCTGGTCGTTGATCTTCGGCCTGGTCTACATCGCCGCGGTCGTGGCCGTTCTGATCCCGCACGGCTCGCCGTTCCGTGGCGAAGAAGCCAGCATTCTGGAGTCGCCGATCTTTTCCGGGATGGCGGGCGTGATCGGGTTGCTGTTCGCCGGGATGGGCGCGATCTACGGTGCCGTGTCCGGCAGCTATGCCGGACCCAAGGACCTCATCGCCGCCATGATCCAGGGTTTCAAGAACATGGCGCCGATCCTGGTGCTGTTCTTTGCGATCTCGCAGTTCCTGGCCTACTTCAAGTGGACCGGGATCGGCGAGGTGATGGCGATCAAGGGCGCCGAGCTGCTCAAGGGTGCGTCCGCGCCGGGCTGGCTGATCCTGCTCGGGATGGCGGTGATCATCTCGATCATGAACTTCGTGATCACCTCCGGCTCGGCGATGTGGTCGCTGGCGGCGCCGATCTTCGTACCGATGCTGCTGCTCCTCGGGATCGAACCGGCGACCACCCAGGCCGCCTATCGGGTCGCCGATTCGGTCACCAACTGCGTGACACCGATGAGCCCCTACTTCGTGATGGCGCTCGGTTTCATCCAGCAATACCGCAAGTCGGCAGGGATCGGCACGCTGGCGTCGTTCACGATGCCGTTGGCCGCGGTGGTCTGGGTGGTCTGGATGGCGTTCTTCCTTGCCTGGTACGTGATCGGGATCCCGTTCGGACCGGCCGGCTGAGACGTCAGGCGGCGGTGATGTCCACATCCGAGCAGCTGTAGAACGCGTTCGCAGTGTCGGCGACGGTCCACACGCTCAGGATCAGATGGTGGCCGGACTTGCCGGTCGGGATCGTTCCGGCCTGGCTGAGACCGGACGTCGGCTTGTCACCGTTCATCGGTACGGTCAGGAACGGCTCGGGCTCCAGGTCGTCACGGGTCAGCGGCTTGGTCGGATCCCAACCGTCCTTAGTGATGAAGTACTCGAATTTGTCGGTGGAGTGTTCGGCGGTGAACGTCCATTCGAAGGTGTAGCCCTGGCCGGCCGTCAGTTTGGTGGTCGGCCAGTTGCCGTCCCGCGGATCGTCCAGCTGCGCGAACCGTTCGATCCCTCCGGAACAGATCGAGCCGTCAGCCGGTCCGCTTTCGGGGAAGCCCTTCGGCGCCTCGACGCTCTGCGGCTCGTACATGATGTCGCCGCATTCGGCGTAGCTGCCCTGGTCGGCACAGGTTGACTGCCGATCGGCCGGCTGAACGCTCCAACCGTGGGCGGAGGCCTGCTGGCTGCTGAGTGCGAAAGCGGGTAGAGCGAGAGCGACAGCCATCGCAAGCTTGGTGCGGACGCGCATCGAGAAATTCCCTTCGGAGATTGATGAATTCCGCCGGACCGTAGCACCGGCGGTCGCCGAATATCCATTATCAAAGGGCTCTGCATATTTGCAGACTGTGCACCGAAAATGATCTTGGGAGCGTCGGTGCTGAGGAGTCCGAAAGCCCTCACTGAGCGCCCGACAGTGCAAACCGAACCCAAAGCTGGCGTCGCGTGTTGCCACAGCATTCCGGCAGCTGGGACGGTCGTCGCCTCGCGTGCAGTCGCCCGGTTTGCGCAATCGGAGTCAGGTCACTGGCGGTTGGTCACCGAGTGGCCAGAACGCGGTGATCGATCGCAGCGGTCGGCTGCAATCGAGGACGGCGAGTGCGGTGAGATCCATCGAGTCGCCGGGACAGACCCGGTCGCCGTTGTGGGCATGCGTGACATGCGGGCGGTATCCGTCGCCGTGGTAGGCAAGCTGGATCGGCAGCGCCGCCGCTTGTCGGGCGGCCTCGAGCAGAGAAAGGTGCAGCGTCCGGAGTTGGTCCGAGATCTCGATGGTCGTCACTCCGACATCCGCGGCCGCACCGAAATGGTCGTAGTCCGCAGCGGTCGCGGTCATCGGTTTCGTGGCGTTTGCGATCCGTCGGAATGCGGTCAGGACCGCGGACAAGTTCGCCTGCGGCACGCGGATCTTCGGCAGCGTCGTCAGATGCAGCGGAACTGTGCCTTGCTCGAAATGATCGCCGACGCTGATCGGCGCCAGCGGGGCAATGACGACCAATTCGTGGTCAGCTGCTGGTCTCGGGCTGGGGGCTTTCACCGCTGGCTCCTGCCGTCGATCTTGTTGGCGTCGTGTAATGCATCGCCGATGCGAGCGGTGGGATCGTAGGCGTACTCGACGCCTCGAACGATAGCGACGGGTCGACCGGCGGATCGCTGTCCCATCATGACGGCCGCGGCTGCTGCCAGCATGTCGCAGAGTGTCTCGTCGCCGTGACTGGTGCGCAGTGGTGTGATGCCGTGGACACCGACGGCGACCTGGGTCGCTCCGCGTTTGTCCGGGCGACCATCGCTGTCGGTGATGATCACACTGACCTGGCGTCCCGTCGCGACCCGAAGGTGAGCTGCGATGCCGGCTGCACTGGCGTCAGGATCGGTCGGCAGGAGAAGGACTGCATCGGGCCCGGCCGAGTCGACGCCCGCACTTGTCAGCACGAGTCCGTTCGGCAGCCAGCCGGAGATGTGGTCACCGGAGACGGCGACGCGACGGCCGGTCGGGTCAGCCGTCTGGTCGATGATCGTCTGCACGACACGGGCGTCCCTGCGAGGGATCTGTGCCTGCAGCCGGAGTGCGCATTCGGTCGGTGTGATGGTGTCGAGGGCGGTCCTGCGACCTTCTGCCACGGAGATGATCTTGGACGCCACGCAGATGACATCGCCGTTCGCGAGCTCGCGGCCGGTCGCTGCCAGTGCGTCGGCGATGACCTGACCGACGTCGTCGCCCGGTTGAATGTCCCCGATGCCGTTCAGGGCCGTGACTGTGTACGAAGCGTCGCCGGACATGGCTGACAGTCTGTCAGTGGAGGGGCTGATCAGTTCAGTTCACGATCAGTTCCCCTGGCAGACGCCGGGCTCGGCGGCTGCCCGATCGCCGGGCGCAGATGGTCGCTTCAGGCGGAGGGTGGTGTGGGCGCAGCGTATTGCCAGATGTGTTGGGCGAAGTCGCCGCGACCGAGGTCGTGGCTGCCGGTCGCGTCGACCAGGAACACTGTGCCTTCTGGCGCCCGGAACAGGAACGTTCCGGGCTCGGCTCGTCGCCGTTTCCACAGTCCGTGGGTGATCACATTGTGCTCCCGCCGCCCGTTCGGGCCGAGCTTGTCTTCCCGGGTTTGGGCTGGGAGGCCGTCGACGTAGGGGATGTTGTGGTCAAGATCAAGATGCTGTCCGACGGACCCGGAGAACGGGAACATGCTGCCCGGATACTTCAAGAACAAGCGTTCCCGCATGGCCCTCGGGATCTCATACGAATCCACCGGTGTCAGGTCCGCCGACAGGTCGATGACGGGTTTGACGGTGATGTTGCAGTCTCCGAGCCAGTCGGCGACCAGGGTGGAGATCATCGGGCCGATGTTCTCGACCCGGGTGACGCCGAGTCCGGTGTCCAGGGTCTCTGTGGCGATGTGGACATACAGGGTGGCGTTGGGTCGGAACTTGGCCGGGTCGATCCGCCCGATCGCTCGGATCGCGAGCTCGGCGAGTTGTCGATCCTGATCAACACGCGGCAACCGTGGCGACGAGTCGTCTTGGTCGAGTGCATCGGCGGCCGGGTCGGGTGGCAGCAGATCATCGTGATCATCACGCCCGCCGAGCGGCCCGTCGGTGGTTGGGCTGTCGGTGGCTTGGCTGTCGGTGGTCGGATCGCTGGGTTCTCGATCGTCGTCTGCAGAACCAGTGGTTGAGACAACGTCAGCTGCAGCATCCTGCCCGGTCGGGCAGGCGCCGCCCATCGGCCGCGGGAGCAAGGAGTCGTCGTCGGGATCGGGGTCGAACAGGGTAGGTTCGGTGTCTTCGGCGATCATCCGGACCGCATCGAGTGGGTTGGCCAGCACGTCGATGGCGGCGGCCATTCGTTCGTCCTTGCTGCCGGTGTGGCCGCGGCGGGCGAGGATGTCGGCGATCCGGGTCACCTGGGCGTAGAACCGGATGATGGCCGGAGTCTTGGCCTTGATGAACATTCCTTTGATGCCGTGCTGGTTGCTCTGGTTGATCCAGACCCCGACCTCCTGCGCCGCCTGCTCGGCCAACTTCTTGATGGTGACCGCGTCGACCCGGATGATGATCGCCTCGAGCTGACTCAACAACCGGCCATAGCTGAACCGACCAACGAAGTCGGCGATCGACCGGTCCACATCCAACGCCTGCTCCAGGGTCAGGTGTCGGGTCTGCCGGGCGATGGTCTGACCGTCCAGGCCGTCGATCTCATAGCGACACAACCTTGCCCATACCCGCGGCAAGCGGTGCCGCAGGTCGAGGGCGTCGGCGATCATCCGTTCGGCGGTGCCGGTGGGCTTGTGCAGGTGGGCAGCGAGGTCGGTGACGCAGAACCGGGTGACCTCGGGAGTGCCGTCACCACCGGGCCGGATCGGCCGGTCACCACCGGGGATGGCGAGTTGGTGGGGTGCGATGCTGTCGGCGGGGAATCGGTCGGCCCAGTTGGCGATGCTGATCAGTCGGGAGTTCAGTCCGACGCGGACCAGCCAATCCGATGCGGTGACTTGGTCGAGGAGTTGATCGGTGGCCAGGCAGGCCGGGTCGACACCCACACCCCTCAGGGCGGTGCGCATCAGCCCGCTGCCATCGATCATGTGATCAACACTAGACACGAGGTCTGACACTTTGTGCCGGCCTGGATCCCAGCCCTGCTTGAAGATCCGACTTGGTGATCTCGGACTGTCCGGTCACTTGATCTTGGTCCGTGCGGTCTCGCGTTTGGCGTCGTTGACGAGAGTATTCGGCGCAGTCGCAGTGTCGAGACGGTCCGGTCCCGCCCGGGCACTATTCGGTTGCGGGCGACTCACTGGGTGGCAACGATGACGACCATGAGCTTGCGCCTCCAGATCGTCGTGTTCGACGGGTTCGATGAGATCGACGTGTTCGGGCCGTACGAGATGTTGTCCGTCCCCGGCATCGCCGTCGAGCTGGCAACGGTCGGCGGATCGACGACGGTCCGCTCGATGCGTGGCATCGTGATCGAACCGGAGACGACCCTCGACCGCTGCGACGGGATCATCGTTCCGGGCGGTGGTTGGGGCAACCGGGCCGACGCCGGCGCCTGGGGTGAGGCACAGCGCGGCGATCTCGCGGCCCGGTTGATCGAGCTGGAGCCGGACATGCCGTGGATCGCCTCGGTCTGCAGTGGCGGCATGCTGCTGGCCTCGGCCGGTTTGTTGGCCGGCAGGCCGGCGACCACCAATCGCAGCTGCTACGACGACCTCCGCCCGTTGGTCGGCGAGGTGATCGACGAGCGGGTTGTCGACGACGGCAATCGGATCACCGCCGGTGCACTGTTCTGTGGCGCCGACCTCGGCCTGTGGATCATCGAACGCGAGCTCGGCACAGCAGCGGCCGATCGGGCGGCAGCCGGCAAGGCGTATCAGCGGCAGGGGAGGGTCTGGCATTCCGGCAACCACCCGATCGTGACGCGCTCGGAATAGCGGGCGACGGCACGAGGTTGGGGCAGTTGTCCGGCACTGTGCGCCGGGCCGAGATCTTTTCGTCCCGATGAAGGAGTTCCGCCCCGATGAGCCTGCTGTTCGAGCCGTACCAGTTGCGTTCGGTCACCTTCCCCAATCGGATCTGGGTGGCGCCGATGTGTCAGTACAGCGCGGCATCGGAAGGTACCGCGACCGGGGTTCCGAACGACTGGCACTTCGCCCATCTCGCAGCCCGGGCAACCGGTGGCGCCGGACTGGTGATGACCGAGGCGACCGCGGTCAGCGCGGTCGGCAGGATCAGCCCGCAGGACCTGGGGATCTGGAACGACCAGCAGGCCGACGCATTCACCCGGATCACCTCCTTCATCGGCTCCCAGGGCGCGGTGCCGGCGATCCAGCTGGCGCATGCCGGACGCAAGGCATCCACCGCGCAACCGTGGAACGGTGGCGGCCCGGTCGGGCCCGACGACGGCGGTTGGCAGCCGGTCGGGCCGAGCCCGGTGCCGTTCAGCGACGGCTTCCCGACGCCCCATGAGCTCACCGTCGACGAGATCGCCGAGATGGTGGCGCAGTTCCGTACCGCAGCCGCCCGAGCGCTGGCCGCCGGATTCCGGGTCGCCGAGGTGCACGGCGCCCACGGCTATCTGGTTCATCAGTTCCTGTCGCCGGTCAGCAATCGGCGGACCGATGACTACGGCGGCAGCTTCGACAACCGGATCCGGCTCGCTCTGGAGATCACCGATGCGGTGCGCTCGGTCTGGCCCGAAGAGCTGCCGGTGTTGTTCCGGGTGTCGGCGACCGATTGGCTGGCCGACGGCGCCGGTCCGGCCTGGACCGCCGATGAGACCGTCGAGCTGGCCCGCCGACTGAAACAGCACGGTGTCGATCTGATCGACACCTCCAGTGGTGGCAACGTCGCCGGTGTCAGTATCCCGCTGGAGCCCGGCTACCAGGTCCCGTTCGCCAGCCGGATCCGAGACGAGGCAGGGATCCCGGCGGGCGCGGTCGGGCTGATCACCGAGCCGGTCCAGGCGGAGAAGATCATCGCCGACGGCGAGGCCGACGTCATCCTGCTGGCCCGCGAGTTGCTCCGTGACCCGTATTGGCCGTTGCATGCCGCCCGTGAGCTCGGCGGTGAGATCAGGGTCCCCGAACAGTACGCCCGGGCCTTCTGAACTCGAAGCCTCACCCGAACGGGCGAATCGACCCGGGCCGGGGACCGGTCCGTGCGCAGGTTCAGCTCGGCTCGTCGGCCGGGATCGGTCGGCGGCGGTAGGCGCGCGGGCTGAGGCCGTACTGCCGCTTGAACCGGGCGGAGAAGTAGAGCGGGTCGGCGTACCCGACCTCGGCGGCCACCGCACCGACCGGCCGGGACGTCAGGTCGAGCAACTGCGCGGCCAACAGCATCCGGCGCTGCTCGACGAACCCCAACGGGCTCAGCCCGAGTTGGCTGCGGAACAGATGTGAGATTCGCGACTCCGACAGGTCGACGATCCGGGCCAGGTCGGCCAGCGTCCACTGCCGCCGCAGATCCTCCTCCACCGTCCGGACGACATCGCGGACCCGGGGATCGAGCGGTTGGGTGAGCGGATTGGCCAGGTCACACCACAACAGGGCCGCCTCCAGCCGATTCAGACCGAGCAGGCCGCTCTGCCGCAGCAGACTGTGACTCCAGCGGACAGCGTCGGCCAGATTGGTCTCCACCTGTTCGCGGATGTTGCCGTCGACGGTCAGCTGGTGCAGGCCGGGGGAGAGCGCAGGCCAGTCCAGCAGCGATCGCCAATCGCTGCGGGCCCGGAAGTGGGCGAAGTAGAACTGCCAGCGGCCGGCGTCCGGGTCGGTCCGGTAGTCGTGCGGGGTCCCGGGTGTGATCAGCGTGACCTGGCCGGGCTCCGCCCGATGAACCTGCTCGCCGTCGCCGAAACGGCCGGCGCCGGCCAGGGTGTGGATCAGCAGCCAGTCGTCGGTGCCACGGGAGCGGAACGTCGCATAATCGGCGTCCTCGTCGAAATGACCGGCCGAGATGCGCACATAGACCGGGATGATCGCCTCGCTGCGCACCCCGCGAGCTTATCGAGGCGTAGTGGCCGGCACGGCGATATTCCGCCCCGGGCGGCGTGTAGACGAAGAGCCTGACCGGCCCGATGGCGTACGTTATGAGGCATGGCGACCCGCGCGTCTTCCCCAGCGCGGACTCGTACCTCCAGCTCCGCGTCCGCGCGGGGCGGGTCGACTTCGCGCTCGCCCGGAAGCAAGAAACCCACCAGCCGTAAGTCGGCGACCCCTCGTAAGGGTTCCTCCCCGCGGAATCAGCCGCGCAAGCAGCGGCCGGACCGCCCGTCCGCGGGTGCAGTGATCGGACGTGGCCTGCGCGGCGCCTGGATGGGGGTCGCCCATGCCGTCGGAGGCGGTGCCCGCAAGGTCGGCACCGGCCGCGACGAGATCGATCCCGCGCTGCGCCGCGACGGTGCCGGGCTGCTGATGATCGCGATGGCGATCGTGGTCGCCGCCCAGTTCTGGTGGGGCTTGCCGAACCCGGTCGGCAACTGGGTGCAGGTCGGCGTCACGAGCGTGATCGGAACGCTGGCCTACGCTTCGCCGATCCTGCTGGCCGCGATGGCCTGGCGGACCTTGCGACATCCCGATCACAACGGCCCCGGCGGACGCCAGTTCGTCGGCTGGAGTGCTGCGCTGCTCGGTCTGCTCGGATTGATCAACCTGGCGCAGGGGCTGCCCCGGCCGAACGACCCGGAGAAGCTGCGGGCCGCCGGCGGCGTCCTCGGGTTCATCTCCTCCTCGCTGTTGCACGACCTGCTGAAGACCAACTTCGTCGTGGTGCCGCTGCTGGTGCTGCTGATGATGTTCGGCGTGGTGGTGATCATCGGTATTCCGCTGCACGAGATGCCGTCGCGGTTCGCCGACCTGCGTGATCGGATGATGCCGGGACGGGTGATCGACGGCGAGGTCGTGGAGGAGCCGGAGTACGACACCGACCAGGCCTACGACACCCCGATGATCACCGACGGACGCAAGTCCCGTCGGAAGAAGAAGGACAAGGACGAGCAGCCGCAGGCGATCGGCGACCGGGTCGACCTGGTCGAGGACACCGGGAGCCAGGACACGCCGGAGCAGACCGGCGACGGCGGGACCGACGTCGAGCCCTTGACCGACGACGATGCGCGGACAGCGGATCAGGAGCAGCCGCAGACGCCGGAACCGGTCGTCGCCGATCGTGGCCCGGTGACCGCCGGGCTGCCGCCGGGCTTCCACGTCCGCGGCGAAGAGGACGACGACGCCGAGCTGGAACCGCCGCAGCACACGCCGCCGCCGCAACGGGTGGAGCAACTGCAGCTCTCCGGCGATGTCCAGTACCTGTTGCCGGATTCCGCAGAGCTCAAGCAGGGAACGGTTCCGCGAGCTCGGACCGAGGCCTCCGACGGAGTCGTCGGACGGCTGACCGGCGTCTTCGAACAGTTCAACATCGACGCCCAGGTCACCGGCTACAGCCGGGGACCGACCGTGACCCGCTACGAGGTCGAGCTCGGCCCGGCGGTCAAGGTGGAGAAGGTCACTGCGCTGAGCAAGAACATCGCCTACGCGGTGGCCTCGAACGAGGTCCGGATCCTGTCCCCGATCCCGGGCAAGTCCGCGATCGGCATCGAGATCCCCAACACCGACAAGGAGATCGTCTCCCTCGGTGACGTGCTGCGGTCCAACACCGCGCGCAATGATCAACATCCGATGACCGTCGGGATGGGCAAGGACGTCGAGGGCGGCTTCGTGATCGCCAACATGTCCAAGATGCCGCACCTGTTGGTGGCCGGTGCGACCGGCGCCGGCAAGTCGGTCTTCATGAACTCCTTGATCACCTCGATCCTGATGCGGGCGACACCCGACGAGGTCCGGATGCTGCTGGTCGACCCGAAGCGGGTGGAGTTGTCGATCTACGAGGGCATCCCGCATCTGGTGACCCCGATCATCACCGCGCCGAAGAAGGCCGCCGAAGCGTTGCAGTGGGTGGTCCGCGAGATGGACATGCGCTACGACGACCTGGCGCACTTCGGGTTCCGGCATGTGAACGACTTCAACAAGGCGGTCCGGGCCGGGACGGTGACGCCACCGGAGGGCTCGGAGCGCAAGCTGGAGCCGTACCCGTACCTGCTGGTGATCGTCGACGAGCTGGCCGATCTGATGATGGTCGCGCCCCGCGACGTCGAGGATTCGATCGTACGGATCACCCAGCTCGCCCGAGCTGCCGGCATCCACCTGGTGCTGGCCACCCAGCGGCCGAGTACCGACGTGGTGACCGGTCTGATCAAGGCCAACGTGCCGAGCCGGCTGGCGTTCGCCACGTCGTCGATGACCGACTCCCGGGTGATCCTGGACTCCCCGGGTGCGGAGAAACTCGTCGGCCAGGGCGATGCGCTGTTCCTGCCGATGGGAGCCGGCAAACCGGTCCGGATCCAGGGCGCCTGGGTCGGCGAGTCGGAGATCCGCAAGGTCGTCTCGCACGTCACCGAGCAGCTGAAACCGCAGTATCGCGAGGATGTCGTCCAGGCACCGGCGGCCAAGAAGGTCGCCGAGGACATCGGGGACGATCTCGAACTGGTGCTGCAGGCTGTCGAACTGGTGGTCACCCTGCAGCTCGGCTCGACGTCGATGCTGCAGCGCAAGTTGCGGGTCGGCTTCGCCAAGGCCGGTCGACTGATGGACATCCTGGAGACCCGCGGCATCGTCGGTCCGTCGGAGGGCTCCAAGCCACGTGACGTGCTGGTCAAGCCCGATGATCTGGACGCGGTGCTGGAGAACCTCCGAGCCGGCTGATCACACTTCACCGACGACTCGGCCGACGGACCGGGCCGGGACGCGATCCCGGCTCAGGTCAGTTCGGTGCCCTTGCGTTCGGGGATCAGGAACATCGCCAGGAACGCCAGCACATAGATGCTGGACAACAGCGCGAGGGCGAAGCCGAAGCCGTTGGCGCTGGCCACCAGGGCGATCAGGAACGGCGCGAAGCCGCCGATCCCGCGGCCGACGTTGAACAGCACGTTCTGCGCGGTCGCCCTGGCCCGGGTCGGATACAACTCGGCCATCAGGGCGCCGTAGCCGCCGAGCATCCCGTTGGCGAACAGGCCCATCACGAAGCCGCCGATCAGGATCGCGGTCGGATCGTGCAACTGGCTGTAGATCAGCACCGACGCCGCGGCGCCGAGCTGGAAGATCCGGAACGTCGGTCGACGGCCGACCCGGTCGGCCAGCTGCCCGAAGGTGATGATCCCGGTCATCATGCCGAGCACGGTGACCGCGGTCCACAACGCCGACGACGTCAGGTCCAGGCCGACGTTCTTGGCCAGGTAGGTGGGCAGCCAGCTGATGATGCCGAAGTAGCCGAAATTCTGCACCGAGGTCAAGATGATCATCGCCACCGTGTAGCCCACGGTGGCTCGGTCGGCGACCAGATAACTCAGTCTCAGCCGCTGCCGGCCGACCGGGCCGTCCTGCTGACGCTGCAGGAAGGTCGGCGACTCCGGCAGCTGCTTGCGGATGATGATCGCCGCCACCGCGGGGAGCACGCCGACGACGAAGAGTCCGCGCCAGCCGAACACGGCGATGATCGGCGCCGACACCAGAGCAGCGGCCAGAACACCGCACTGGAAGCCGATCCCGACCCAGGAAGTGGCCCGGGCCCGGAGCCGCGCCGAGGTCGCCTCGGCGGCCAGCGTCATGCCGATCCCGAATTCACCACCGATCCCGATGCCGGCGACGAAACGGTACGCCGCCAGGTCGTAGTAACCCTGGGCGAGCGCCGACAGACCGGTGAAGACGGCGAAGAAGATCACCGAGTAGGTCAGCATCCGGACCCGGCCATAGCGGTCGCTGAGGATGCCGAACACGATGCCGCCGAGCACCGCACCCAGCAAGGTCACCGTGGTCAGGCTGCCGGCCTGCGGGTCGGACAGACCGAGCGAGCTGATGATGCCACCGAGCGCGAAACTCAAGATCAACAGGTCGAAGCCGTCCAGCCCGTAGCCGACGGCGGCAGCCAGCACCGCGCCCCGACCGTAGCGGGTCCAGCCCGTCGCCGTGCTCGGCGCATCGTCGACGAGCCCCTCCGGCATACCCTCAGCACTCATCGGCCAACTCCCTCTCAAAAGCCCCGGGAGATCCTGCTACACGATCTCGTCGTGTGCCAAGCTGAACCAAGCCGGACTCAGCGGTAGCCGCGGGCCTGCAGGTCGTAGAGCTCGGCGTAATGGCTGCCCCGGGAGTACAACTCGGCATGGGTCCCGATCTCGGCCACCGAGCCGTCCCGGAGAACGATCACCAGGTCGGCCGCCGCGACCGTGGAGAAGCGGTGGGTGACCAGCAGTGTGACGCCACCATGACCGCCGGTCCGGCGAGCCGCCTCGGCGTACCGTTCGAACAGCGCGTGCTCGGTGCCGGCGTCCAGCGCGGCCGTCGGCTCGTCCAACACCAGCAGCAGCGGGGAATCGCGCATCATGCCGCGGGCGATGGCCAGTCGCTGCCATTGGCCTCCGGACAGCTCCACGCCGTCCGGCCAGGTGGTGCCCAGTTGGGTGTCCAGACCTGATGGCAGCGCCGTCAGGACGTCGGTGGCCGCAGCCTCGTCGAGGGCGTCCCGGACGGCCGGCCGGTCGTCAAGATCGTCCAGATTGCCGACACCGATCGACTGTTGGGCGCTGAATTCCAGCCGGGCGTAGTCCTGGAAGGCGCCCGACATTCGTGATCGCCACTGCGCGATGTCGAACTGTTCAAGATCAACACCGTCGACCAGCACCGAACCCGTGGTCGGTCTGAGCATCCCGGTCAGCAGCCCGATCAGGGTGGACTTGCCGGCGCCGTTCTCGCCGACCACGGCGACCACCGCACCGGCAGGCAGTTCGAGGTCGACGTCAGTCAGGGTGGGGGAGTCCGCACCGGGATAGGTGTAGCCGAGACCGACGGTGCTGATCCCCGTGCTGAGCCGATCCGGTGGTGTCGTCGTGCCGCGCTGTCGTGCGGCCTGGGCGGCGGTGTAATCGCGCAACCACAGGAACCGTCCGCCGTCGTCACTGACCCGGACCAGCATCCGGATCGACCACTGCAGCGACTCGCTGATCATCTGCAGCCGGGTGATCAGCGTGGCGGCGAGGACGAAGTCGGCGATGGACACCTGACCGCGGATGGTGTCGATCAACATCCAGCCCAGCACGATGACCGCGACGACGAAGAAGATCACGTTGCCGGCACTTTCCAGCAGGCCCTGCCGGCGGGCCAGGCCGACCCGCCGGTCCAGCCATCCCCGGGTCGCGGTCGCGGTCGCGTCCCGTAGCCAGTTCTGCAGGCCGAAGACCCGGACCTCGGCACCCGGTCCGGGCTCGGTCGCCAATCCCAGCAGATGCTTGACGTGGCGGCTGGGCTGGGCCGCGGCGTCGTCGGTCGCGGTCTGCCACCGGGTGGTCCAGCGGGTGCTGAGCACCACCGGCAGTCCGGCCAGCACGACCAGCAACATCCTCGGATCGGCGGTCAGCGCCAACACCAGGGTGCCGACGCCGGTGACGGCGGCGCGCAAGGCGTTCAACACGCCGTTGAAGGCGAAGCCGAGTTGGCCCTGATGATCACGCAGCGTCTGTGCACGGTCCTGATACTCCGCGCTCTGCAGATGATCCAGCGTGGCGATCGAGGAGGTCAGCCGAGAGATCTCGGTGTCGAACCAGAAGCCGACCCGTTCGTACTGGGATACCCGGGCGTTGTTGCCGATGATCATCAGCACCACCACCACGGTCAGCGATCCGACCAGGCAGCAGACCGCCCGCAACACCAGCGCAGGGTCGCGTTCGATCGCGCCGGTGATCAACCAGGCGATGAAGAGCGGCTGCAGCAGCCCGGCCGCATTGCTGAGCGTCTCGAGCAGGCAGACCGCACTCTGCCAGGGACTGACCCGGATCGACGCCGCGATCACCAGCCAGACGGATCTGATCATGGTCAGCATGGGAGTTCCTCATTGTCGGTCGCATCGGCCCCGGAGGCCGCCACGAATCGGCTGGCCTGCAGGGTGAACATGTCGGCGTAGCGACCGCCGCGCTCGAGCAGTTGATCATGGCTGCCGTCCTCGACGATCCGGCCGTTGTCGATCACCACGATCCGGTCGGCATGGCGGACCGAGCTGAGTCGGTGACTGACCAGCACCGTGGTCATCCCTCGGGTGACCTCCAGGAACCGGTCGAAGAGGTGCGCCTCGGCACGAACGTCGAGTGCTGCCGTCGGCTCGTCCAACACCAGCACGCCGGAGCCGCCGGCGATCGCCGCCAGGGCTCGGGCGAGCGCGACCCGCTGCCACTGGCCACCGGAAAGGTCGGTGCCGCCGCGATACTCCCCGGACAACACCGTGTCCCAATTGCCGCCCAGTCGGTCCAGGATGTCGTCGCCGGCGGCATCATGCAGCGAGCGGCTGACCACGGCCTCGGTATCGGGTGCTCCACGCGCACCGAGGGCGACATTCTCCTTCAGCGACAGCTGATAGCGGACGAAGTCCTGGAAGATCACCGCCACCCGTTCTCGGGCGCGCCGGTCGGCGGCCGGCGCGGCGTCGTCGATCCGGATGCTGCCGGCATCGGGACGGTACAGCCCGCAGAGCAGCTTGATCAGGGTCGACTTGCCGGCACCGTTGACACCGACGATGGCGATCGACTGCCCGGCGGGCACCTCCAGGTCCAGGCCGGAGAAGATCGGCGTCTGTCGGCTCGGGTAGCCGAAGTGGAGATCTTCGATCCGGATCCGAGCCGGCCTCGTCGGCTGATCATCGGCCACCGGTGCTGGCCGCGGCGTCGGGTCCGGGGCCGGCGACAGGCCGGGCAGTCCGACCTCGATCCGGGCCCGACGAAGTCGGTCGGTGGTGGCGATCGCCTGGGTGCAGAGCACCTGCTCGTCGCCGAGCATGCCGATGGCCTGTAGGCCCATCGAGGCACCGACCAGAGCAGTTGCTGTGCCTGCTGGGACGATCCCGGTCCAGGTCTCCCAGCCGAGCACGCCGTAGAACGCGACGGCGCACAGCAACATCACCACCGTCGTGGCGATCACCGGCCGGATGGTCCGGTTGCGGCGTCGCCAGACGTCGACCATCGCCTGCTGCCAGAGCCGGCCGTAGCGTTCGATCATCCACTGCGGCAGGCCGAACAGTCGGATCTCCTTTGCTGCGTTGCCTTTCATCAAGACGTCGAACAGGTAACTGGCTCGGCGGCGCTGCATCGGTGGTTCGAGTGCCATGTCGGCGAAGATCGCCAGCAGCCAGGCCGTCAACGCGCGACCGGTGGTGAGATAGCCGATCGCCAGCAGGACCGCGGCCCACCAGTGCCAGTCGGCGATGACGGCGAACGCGCCGATACCACTCAGCCTCGTCTGCAGCACCGTCCAGGTTGCGCCGATGCCTTCCAGATAGGTCCATTCGCCGATCGCCTGCACCATCCGATGCAGTCGTCGTGCTGCGGTCGGATCCTCCAACTGCTCGATCCCGTCCGGGGCGCTGGCGAACTCGCTGGTCAACGCGCCGACCCGGGCCACCGCGGCGGACATGATGTGCTGGCTCAGCACGCTGACCGCGGCGCCGGAGACCGGTGGGATCAGGAAGCTCACCGCAAGCCAGGCCATCCAGCGCAGCCCTTGCTCGAGGTCGCCCGATCCGTCGGCGGCTGCGGTGGCAGCTCCGACCACCTTGCCCAACAGCACGATCCCGGCGGTGGACGCCGCTGCACCGACCAGGGTCAGCGACAGCGCGGCGATCACCGCCGCTGGAGCCGACCGCCAGACGAGCTCGGCATGACCGAGATAGGAGCGACCGACGCCGACCGTGGTAGCGACCCACCGTCGGAACCGACCGGCCGGGGCGCGCTCCGCTGCGGCGAGAGTGGAGGAGGTCATGGCGTCATCGTGGCACCATGATGACGCCACGTCAATACTGAATTGACGTCAGAATTGAGTCACATGACGTCATTCCCGTCGTCGACGGGTGCTGATCAGCCGATCCGGTCCATGAAGGCCACCAATTCGGCGTTGATCTCCGCCGGCCGTTCCATCGGCAGTGAATGGGAGGCGCCCGGCCAGCTCCGAATGCTGATCCCGGCGACCAGCCGACGGGCCCGTGCCACGGCCTTGTCGGGGTCACCGTTCACTGCGCTGTCGGCTGCCATCGCGGCGTACACCGGGAAGCTGATCGACCGCAGCTGGGGGTCGCTGAACCGGCTCGGGAACGAGCGATGGGAGACGAAATGCTGATTGCCGAGGGCGACCATCCGCGTCAACGGATCGTTCCGGTCGATCTGCTCGGTGCCGCCGATGTCGGCCAGCGCGGCGTCGCGCCACGAATCCGGCAGCAACGGAAGGGTGAAGGCCAGCGACCGGACGACGACGGAGGCGCGGATCGGTCCGAACGTCTGCACCGGGTCGAGCAGGCTCAACGAGGCGACGCGTCCCGGATATCTGATCGCGAAGTTCGTCGCGGACCAGCCGCCGAAGGAGTGGCCGACGATGTGGGCCTTCTTGATCTTGAGTCCGGCCAGGGCTTGCTCGACCCACGCGGCCTGAGCTGCGGCGGAGTCCAGCGGCACGGACTGGATCGAGCGGCCGGCGTCGCCGAGCGCGTCCAGCGCATAGACCGGGCGGTGCCGGACCAGGCCGCTGAGGTTGATCTGCCACATCGGCGTCCCCGACCCCCAGCCCGGGAGCAGCACGATCGGCGTCGTGTCGGTGTTGGTCCGACGATCCTCGACGGTCGGGCTGGCGAACAGGTAGCCGCGGACGGTGCCGAAGTCGGTCGGCACGTCGTACGCCCGGTGGGATGGCATCGCCGCCAGTGCCTCGTCGTAGGCGGACAGGTAGGCGAGCCGCCCCGCCTGGCTGCGCCAGGACCCGATACCCCCGGAATCCCGGGTGCCGATCAGGACGACATTGGCCAGCAGTGAGACGGCCAGCGCTCCGATCACCAGTCGTCGGCGATGACGGCCCGGCTCCCGGCGATGGCCGCTCGTGGTGGGATCCGGCTCGGTCAGGGGGTCTCGACTCATCGCAATACAGTTGCATCGCAAAGTTTGCAATGCAAGTGCATGGCATAATTTCGTCGTGCCCCGAGTCGTCGACCACCAGCAGCGCCGCGCCGAGATCGTCCATGCCGTCTGGCAACTGATCGCTCGGCGGGGGATTGCCGGCGTCACCCTGCGCGCCGTTGCGGCCGAGGCGGAGATCTCGATGGGGCGGGTGCAGCACTACTTCTCCTCCCGGGAGGAGTTGGTGCTGCACGGCTGCCGGATGATGTTGGACGGTGCACAGGAGGCGCTGGCCCGGAACACCGACGACCTGACGCCCTGGCAGGAACTGTGCGTACTGGTGCGGCACAGCATTCCGCAGACGCCGGAGTTCGCCGTCGGCACGATCGTGTGGAACGCCTACATCGCGCTGGCGGTCGACTCGCCGGCGATCGCCGATCTGGTCCGACGCGCCCATCGCGACGGCGTCGAACGCGCCCGGGACCTGCTCGTCGCCGCCCAGGCCGACGGGACGGTCCGCGACGATCTCGATCCGCGGCGGACCGGGCAGCGGCTGCTGGCCCTGTCGGAGGGGTACGGCGTCCGGGTACTGGCCGGCAGTCTGGACGCAGCAGAGGCACTCGACGTCGTCGACGCCGAGCTGCGCGGGCTGCTGGACGCCAACGGCACCTCGGCCGAGCGATGACGACCAACGGCCCCGGTGTTGACATACTGGCCAGTGATGAGCACCGATTCCCTCGCCCCGGGCACCCCGGCCGCCGATGATCTGACCAGTGTCCATCTCGTGACGCTGGGCTGTGCCCGCAACGAGGTCGACTCCGAAGAGCTTGCGGCGCGCCTCGCCGAGGGCGGGTTCCGGCTGGTCGACGACCCGCAGGGCGCCGATGCCGTGATGGTCAACACCTGCGGCTTCATCGAGAGCGCCAAGAAGGACTCGGTGGACACCCTGCTGGCCGCCTCCGATCTGAAGATCGACGGGCAGGCTCAGGCCGTGGTCGCCGTCGGCTGCATGGCCGAGCGCTACGGCAAGGACCTCGCCGACTCGTTGCCGGAGGCCGACGCCGTCCTCGGCTTCGACGACTACGACGACATCGCCGGCAAGCTGAACGCCATCCTGGCCGGCGAGCAGCACGTCCCGCATGTACCGACCGACCGCCGCAAGCTGTTGCCGGTCAGCCCGGTCGACCGACGCAACAGTGCGATCGCCACCCCCGGCATGCACACCGCCCCCGATCTGCCGAGCGACCTGGCGCCGGCCAGCGGCCCGCGCGCCCTGCGCCGTCGGCTCGGATCCGGGCCGAGTGCCCCTCTGAAAATGGCCTCGGGCTGCGACCGTCGCTGCAGCTTCTGCGCGATTCCACGCTTCCGCGGCGCCTACGTGTCCCGGACACCGGACGAGGTGGTCGCCGAGGCCCGTTGGTTGGCGACCCAGGGCGTACGGGAGGTCTTCCTGGTCAGCGAGAACTCCTCCTCCTACGGCAAGGACCTGGGCGACATCCGGCTACTGGAGAAGCTGCTCGGCCGGCTGTCCGAGATCGACGACCTGGACTGGATCCGGGTCTCCTACCTGCAGCCGGCCGAGATGCGACCCGGTCTGGTCGAGGCGATGACCAGCACCGCAAAGGTAGTGCCCTACTTCGACCTGTCCTTCCAACACGCCTCGGCCGATGTGCTCCGCCGGATGCGCCGCTTCGGTGACCCGGAGTCCTTCCTGGGCCTGATCGCCAGCATCCGGGACCGGGCGCCGCAGGCGGGGATCCGGTCCAACGTGATTACCGGCTTCCCCGGCGAGACAGCCGAGGACGTCCAGACCTTGGCTGATTTCCTGACCGAGGCAAGACTGGATGCGATCGGGGTCTTCGGCTACTCCGACGAATCGGACACCGAGGCGATCGGCATGGATCACAAGATCAGCGAGGACGAGATCGAACGACGCCGTGCCGAGATCGCCGACCTGGCCGAGGAACTCGTCGCCCAACGCGCCGAGGAGCGGATCGGTGAGCGGGTGACGGTGTTGATCGAATCGGAGGAGGACGGCGAATCGATCGGCCGGGCCGAACACCAGGGCCCTGAGGTCGACGGCGTGGTCCGGCTGCCGCAGGTCAGGGCCGCCGAGATCGGTGACCTGGTCGAGGCCGTGGTCACCGGCAGCGAGGGTGTCGATCTGATCGCCGAGGTCGGATGATGAGCTCGTCGGCGGCCGGGCCGCAGCGCCCCAACGGACCCGAGGATCGGTCCACGTCGAAGCCGTCGTCACTCAATGTCCCCAACGCGCTGACCGCGTTCCGGCTGGTGCTGGTGCCGGTCTTCGCGATCGTGCTGCTCAGCCATCCGCACGACCCGCTCTGGCGGATCGCCTCAGCGGTGATCTTCGTGGTGGCGATCTTCACCGACTTCCTGGACGGGCACCTGGCCCGTAAACATAACATCGTCACCACCTTCGGCAAGCTCGCCGATCCGATCGCCGACAAGGCGCTGACCGGGATGGCGTTCATCGGCCTGAGCATCATCGGGGAGCTGTGGTGGTGGGTCACCATCGTGATCTTGGTCCGCGAGTGGGGGATCACGCTGCTGCGCTTCGTGGTGCTCCGCTACGGCGTGATGGCCGCGCGCAAGGGCGGCAAGATCAAGACCGTGTTGCAGGCGGTGGCCTTGGGCTTGTTGCTGTTGCCGCTGCCCGGCCCGCTGCTGTGGGTCGGTTGGATCGTGATGGGCGCCGCGTTCGTGGTGACCGTGGTGACCGGTGTCGACTACCTGCTGGAGGCCAATCGGGTCCGCAAGGCAGCCCTTGCCGGGCAGGGATCCGGGGCCGGGCCGAGTGACGGGACGAGCGCCGATGAGTGACGTCGAGGACGGTGCGGGGCCGGACAGCGGCCAGGGCGAGGACCTGTACGAACTGGTCACCGAATTGATCGAGACGCTGTCGGCCAAGGGTGAGACGATCGCGACCGCGGAGTCGCTGACCGGCGGCCTGATCGGGGCGCGATTCACCGACGTCGCGGGCTCGTCCGCTGTCTACCGCGGCGGCGTGGTCAGCTATGCCACGGATCTGAAGGCGTCGCTGGCCGGCGTCCGGCAACAGACGTTGGCCGAGCACGGCGCGGTGTCGGCCCTGACCGCGGTCGAGATGGCGCTCGGGGTGGCTCGTCGGTGCGACGCCAGTTGGGGTGTCGCGGTCACCGGTGTCGCCGGCCCTGACGAGCAGGAAGGTCATCCTGTGGGCACCGTGTTCACCGCGGTCGTCCGGCGCACCGACGACCCCGATTTCGACGACGGCGAATCGGACAGCGTGGTCTGCGTCCGGGAACTGCGGCTACCGGGCGACCGTGCGGAGATCCGTGCCCAGACCGTACGGGCTGCGTTGCGCCAGGTGCGGCAGGTGTGCTCGCCGAACTGATCGGCACCGGAATGAATACCGGCTTCCGTGGCGTTGTCGTGGTGACACAGAGGGAAACTTGTTCTGTCCCACACATGGGGAACTGCGGGTCCCGATCAGGATGTGGAACATGACGCACCCCAAGGCCCAGGTTGAGGGGAAGTGATTCGGAGGGTGAGTAGAGTGGCTGTCATGGGAGAGGTCCAAACCGCGAAGTCGATCCTGCTGCGCGAGCTGATCGGCGAGACCCTTCGTGAGGAGCGCGCACTGCAGAGCAAGACGCTGCGGGAGATCTCCAAGGCCGCCCGGGTCAGCCTCGGTTACCTGTCCGAGGTCGAGCGCGGACAGAAGGAAGCATCCAGCGAGTTGCTGGCCGCCATCTGCGGTGCCCTCGATGTTCCGCTCTCGGTCATCCTCTCGGTAGTCAGCGAGAAGCTCGCCATCCACGAGCAGGTCGTCACCCCGCTGCCGGTCCGTCCGCTGGCCCAGGCCGCGGCCTGATCGCCACCCACGGGTGGCGATCACGTCGGCGTAGAGCGGGCTGTGGATCAGCCCCACGATGATTCCGAACGGGTCGATCACCGACGCGGTCTGCCATCCCTCGGCCCTGGTCGTGACCGGTTCCAACGACTCGGCTCCGCGCCCGATCAGTTCCGCGAACGCTGCCGCGACGTCGTCGGTCTGCCAGTACACGGTGCCACCCCCGACGGCCGCTGACAGGCCGTCGGGGCGATAGCTGCTGCTGATCAGCCCGAGTTCGTGCTGGAACGGGCCGATCCGGAACTCGGCATAGGCCGGATGGTCACGATCCGGCCGGACGAAGTACGGGCCGTAGCCGAGCAGGTCGGTGTACCAGGTGATCGCGGCCGGCAGGTCGTCGACGAAATGGGTGACGGTGGTGAATCCAGTGAACATGGCGGTTCTCCTCGTTCGGTCAGCGGGTCAGCGTCAGCGGGCTCGGGTGAATTCGGCAAGACCGGCGGGGCGCATCCGGCCGGCGGCGATCAACTGCGCAGCCAGTGTGAGGTTGGCCGCCGACCAGTGGCTGCCCTTGCGGCGCGGCGAGTAACGCTGCAGGAACCAGGTCTCGTCGACGCGGCGACGATGGCTGTCGATCCAGCCGAAGCAGAGGGCGACCTCGGTGGCCTCGTCCGGTCGGATCGACTCGATGCCGGAGTGCTTCTTGGCGGTCCGGATCCAGACCTCCTTCGTGGTGTCGTGGTGGGCCGCCAGCCAGGCTTCCCACTCGGCGGCGTTGCGTGCAGTGATCTCGTTCATGGGCACCAGCATTCCGCCGAAAGTGCTCACAGAATGAGCACTTTTCCGGGCAGTATGCAGAGTATGAGATCGATGCGGATGATCACCGCACTGCTGTTGATGCAGTCCCGCGGTCGGATCACGGCCGCCGAGTTGGCCGTCGAGCTCGAGGTGTCGGTCGCGACCGCGCGCCGCGACCTGGAGGCACTGTCGACGGCCGGGGTGCCGGTCTATCCGCAGCCGGGCCGCGGTGGCGGATGGTCACTCGTCGGAGGCGCCCGCACCGACCTGAGCGGGCTGACCGCGGCCGAAGCCCACGAGCTCTTCCTGCTGCTCGGCCCGGGCTCGGCGGATTCGGAGTTGGCGAGGTCGGCGGTGCGCAAGCTGCTCCGGGCCCTCCCCGGGACGTTCCAGGCCGACGCTGAGGCAGCGGCAGCAGCGGTCCGCACCGATGCCGCCTCCTGGGGCGACCTGGACCGGGAACGGCCCGCGCTGGTCGGACCACTGCAGCAAGCGATCATCGACCGGCACAAGATCATCATCGACTACCGCAGTCGAACCGGTTCGCCCGGACCGCGGACGGTCGCGCCGCTGGGCATGATCGACAAGGACGGCCGCTGGTACCTGATAGCGACCCCCGACGATGCCGGTGGCTCCCGGACCTACCGGGTCGATCGGATCGCCGATCTCACGGAGACTGAGGAGATCTTTCAACGACCGCAGGGATTCGACCTGGTGGCGAACTGGCGCGAGGTCGTCGACCGGATCGAGTCCGAACGCGGTCGAGTGTCGGCGACCGTGCTCGTCGATCGTTCCCGACTGTCTGCAATACGATCGCATTTCGGTCGGTACTTCAGGGTTGTCGATGATCGACTCCGAGCGCCAGCCGATCATGATCATGGACCCGAGCGGGTGACCGTGACGGTGGCTGCGCAGTCGGTTCGAGCCGTCGCCGAACAGCTTGCCGGTTGGACCGCGGTGTCGGAGGTGATCGGTCCTGCTCCGGTGCGTCATGAGCTGGCGGCGATCGGCGAGGAGCTGGCAGCGCGCTACGGATGACCCACGTGGTGTGCGCGTCGGCAGGGTCCTGGACTGGCACAATCGGCTGCCATGAGCGACGCCCAGCAGACCGACCAGCCGGCGTACCGTCGATCGGCGGGGACCGCTCGGGGGGAGGCGAGGCGACTGGAACTGCTGGACAAGGTCACCGACGATCTGGCGGACAACGGCTTGACCGACTACTCGTTGCGCCGGGCCGCCCGGGCCGCCGGCACCACCCACAAGGTGATCCTGTATCACTTCGACGGTCTGGAGGATCTGCTGGCCCAGGCCCTGACGAGGCTCCGGCGTCGCCGGGTCGACAACGTGCTCGCCGCAGCGATCCGCGAGCACGACACCTTGGCCGAGCGGATCCGTAGGGTCTGGCCGGTGCTCGCCGACGACGCCTCGGGGCTACGGGTGATCGATCAGGCGATCGGGCTGGCGATGTACGACCCCGAGCGCTACGCCCATCTGGCCACCGACGCGGCTGCGCAATATCTGGATGCCCTGCTGAAAATGTGCCCGGAATCGTGGTCGGCAGCGCGCAAGCGAGAGGTCGCGGAACTGATCCTGGCCACCATGCGTGGCTTCCTCGCCGAATGGCGCACCACCCGCGACGCGGAACGGATCGAGGCCGGGATGGCGGGTCTGATCCGAGCGCTGGAACGTGAGGAGGCAGCGGAGTAGAACCGCCGGTGCCTCTCGACAAGATGTGAACCACGTGGTTCACTTAAGTCATGAGCGATGTCGGGGTACGGGAAAAGGTGCGATTCGTCAGCGACGGCGAGGAGTGTGTCGGCTGGCACTACGCCGGTACCAACGGCGGCTGTGTGGTGATGGCGGGCGGCGGCGGTGTCACCAAGGAGCCGGGGACCGATCTGTTCGCGGCGCGCTTCCACGCCGCAGGTTTCAGCGTGCTGGCCTTCGACTTCCGTCACCTGGGGGAGAGCGCGGGCAGTCCGAGACAGGTGATCAGGATCGCCGAGCAGCTCGCGGACTGGAACGCCGCGATCGCTTGTGCAGCAGAGCTTCCGGAGGTGGACCCGACCCGGATCGCCGGCTGGAGCTTCTCCCTGTCGGCCGGCCACCTGCTCCGGATCGCAGCCGGTCCGACCCGGCTGGCGGCGGTGATCGCCCAGTCGCCGATGACCGACAACCTGGTGGCGGCGCCGAAGGCATTGAGCTACGAATCGCCGGTCGCTGTGCTCGGATTCCCGCTGCTGGCGCTGGCCGATGCGATCGGTGGCCTGCTGGGTCGGCCACCACAGACGATTCCGCTCGCCGCTCCGCGCGGCAGGGTCGCGTTGCTGAACACTCCGGATGCCCAGGACGGCGATCGGGCGCTCAACCCGGGCAACCGGTATCCCGACTGGCAGCAGACGATCGCCGCTCGATCGGTGCTGCCGCTGATGCTCTACCGACCGGCTCGGACCGCGGCCCGGATCCGCATCCCGCTGATGATGATCATCTGCAGCGACGACCGTTCGGTCCTCGCTGCACCGGCACTGCGGGCCGCCGAGCGCATTCCGCACGCCGAGCTGCTGAAAATCCCCGGCGGCCACTATGCGCCGTTCCTCGACGAGCACGAACGCACCGTCGAGGCCGAGTTGGCCTTCCTGGGCCGGGTGATCAGGGAGACGGCACACTCGACCGACGGATGATCAACTCCGGCTTGATCATCCGGCGCACACCGGGACCCGAATCGCCAGCAATCCGCTGCAGCAGCAGGGAGACAGCCAGTTCCCCGATCAGCTGGGTCGGGATCCGGATCGAGGTCAACGGCGGGTCGAGCCAGGCCGAATACGGATGATCACCGTAGCCGACCAACCGGACCTGATCGGGAACCGAGATGTCTCGTTCGCGGAGCGCTGCCAATGCACCGAGGGCGAAGTAGTCGTCGCCGGTGACGATGGCATCGAAGGTGACGTCCCGCGGCTGATCGAGGAAGGTCAGGCAGGCTCGATGTGCCTCGGTCGCTCGCCAGCGCGGCTCGGAGGTCTCGTAGCGCCGGGTGGGGACCAGGATGGTGTGCGCAACCGCGTCCGGCTGCTCGGCCATGGCACGGGCGAAACCCTCCCGCCGATGGTTGATGGTGCTGATCGCCAGGTCCTCCTCGAACTGGACGATCCGACGGCAGCCCTGCGCCAGCAGGTGCCGGACGGCGGCGTACGCACCCGCTCCGTTGTCGGCGGTGACGAAGTCGCAGTCCAGGCCGGGCACCTCCCGGGAGGCGGCGACGACCGGTCGGCCGGAGGCTGCCACCGAGGCCCACGGTTCGCTGCGACCCTGCACCGGGATCACGATCGCGCCGGCAAGATCATGATCGATGATCATGTCCGCGATCTGCTGTTCGACCTCCGCGCTCTCCTCGGTGGTGAACACGTCGAGCGAATAGCCGGCCGAGCGGGCGCCCGCCTCGATCGCTCCGATCAGTTCGGAGGAGAAGACATGGGTCGCCGAGGGGATCGTCACTGCGATCGTCGACGACAACGCCCCGTCCGGTCGGCGCGAACTCGTCGAGCGTCGCGTGACGTCCTCGGCCGGGAGGTAACCGGTGCGTCGTGCCTCCGCCAGAACCAGGGACCGGGTGCGTTCGCTGACCCCGTCCTTGCCGGAGAGCGCGCGGGAGACGGTATTCGCCGACAGCCCGAGCCCCTCGGCGAGGTCGCCCAATGTCGTACGCCTACCAGCTGCCACGGCCCCATCCTCCGATCGACCCTTCGACCACCACCCGCCAAAGTTGGCAGAACGTGGTTGCGCATGGCAGAGGTCCGTTCTGACAACTCCGGAGAATTATTCCTTCAGGGTGAGGTAGATCCTCGTCAGGGGTGGGTTGCTGCCGCCCGTTCGGCGCAGCACCAGGCGGATCCAGTGGCCGAGGTCGGACACCGGCACGGTCGTCATGCCGTCGGCGACGACCACCCGCGGGGTGATTTCATGATCAACCCAGGTCAGGCCGTCGGGGGAGACCTGGACAGTGATCGTCACCTCGGCATCGTCGGGTGTCAGGAACTGGACGAACCAGCGAGCCTGGTCGGCCCACGCGACCTCGAACGGCTCGGTCGCGAGTTGATCATGGAGAATGGCGCCGCGCTCGAGGACGGCGGTCTGTGATTCGCGCATGTTGATCACCAATCCGCAGAGATGACGACGGAGTCGAGGAAGAGGAAGTTGCGCTTGCCGGACAGCGTGCGCACCGAGAAGTAGAAGTTGAGCAGGTTCTCCAGGGAGCCGTAGCGGTCCTCGTACGGCGGGACCGGGACACCCGTCCAGTCCATCACCCGATCATTGAGCTGGACCTCGACGTTGGAACGGGTCTCGGTGTTGATCAGGAAGCGCAGGTAGTGCCAGTTGACCTTGGTCGGCACCTCGTTGACGCACAGCTCCTGTGGCTCGCCGAACGTCCGCCAGTCGTTGGGGTCGGGCGCGGTGAAGTCGGCGGCGTAGGGGTAGTCGACCTTGCCCTGGAAGTGTTCGCGTGGCGTCGGCTCCGGGACCACGGGGTACATCCACTGTCGGGTCAGTCGGCCGTCGGCGTCGGCGTTCTGATAGCGGGCGACGTTGTGATAGCGCAATCCGCCGTCACCGCACAGGTCGGTGGCCACGGTGAAGGCGCCGAACTGTGCCTCGGACGGGTGTTGATTGCCGTCCCAGGCCATGTCGCCGAAGTCGTTCTCGGTGTCCTCACCACCGACGGTCGCCTCGGTCTTGAAGGCCAGGTAGGCCTCGATCTGCAGCAATCCGCGGCCGCTCATGGTGAGCCGGCGGATCGCGGTTGCCGTGTGTCCCGGATAGGGCCGGGTCGCCAGCTTCATCGCGTACGTTCCCGACATCGCACCGTGGGTGCCGACGTCGAAGAAGTCGCAGGAGGAGAGCTGCGGCGGACGGAAGTCGCGGAAATGATCATCGAGGGAGTCGTAGTCGCCACGGCCGTTGTAGTTGCCGCCGAGCTCGACCCAACCGTGCAACCCGCTGTTGAAATCGTCGTGGGCGAGGATCCGCGGCAGCGGATCGAATCGGGACAAGGCGGGATCCGCGCTCCGGATCGCCTGTCGGAGGACTGCGATGTCTGTGGATGAAGGCACGGCACTAACGTTAGCGATCACGTTAGAAACATGCAAAAAGATTGACTTTTCGATGTCCTGCAGCCTAAGTTGTCGGCGACTCGGCTCTCTCGGAGGATCAAGCAGCGATGGCGCAGCCAACACGACGGATCAAACACGCAACCCTTGCCTCGACGGTGGGCACGGCACTGGAGTGGTACGACTTCTCCCTGTACGGGACAGCGGCCGCCCTCGTGCTGCCCAAGGTCTTCTTCCCCAGCGACGACCCGGCGATCGGGGTGCTGTCCTCACTGGCGACGTTCGCCGTCGGCTTCCTGGCCCGGCCGATCGGTGGCGTGATCATCGGCCTGCTCGGTGACCGCTTCGGCCGCCGCCAGATGCTCTTCGTCACCCTGTTGTTGATGTCGGCATCGTCGGTGCTGATCGGCTGCCTGCCGTCGCACGCCACGATCGGGCTGCTGGCGCCGATCCTGCTGGTGGTGCTGCGAGTCCTCCAGGGGCTCGGTGCCGGTGGTGAGTACGCAGGAGCGATGCTGCTGTCGGCCGAGCATGCTCAAGCCAAGCATCGAGGACTGAACGCGTCGATCGCCAGTGTCGGCAACGCCGTCGGCTCGGTGATCGCGACTGCGGTGTTCTTCCTGGTGCAGGGCCTGATGTCCGATGCGGCGTTCCTGTCCTGGGGATGGCGGATCCCCTTCCTGCTCAGCTTCGTGCTGGCCGTCGCAGGCTTCGTGATCCGGATGAAGGTGACCGACAGCCCGGAATTCACCGCTGCCGTCGCCGAGCGCGGCGTGGTCCGGGGCCGGTTCGCCGACATGTTCGCCGAGGGCGGTCGCCGGATCCCGCTGGCGATGCTGATGAGCATTGCACCCAACGTGCTCAGCTATCTGCCATCGGTATATGCGTTGAGCTATCTGGCGACGTCGGTAGGGACGGCGTCCTGGGTCGGCCTGGTAGGCATCATCATCGCCAACCTGCTGAAGTTGATCACTATTCCGACGGCGGGATGGCTGTCCGACCGGTTCGGCGGCAAGCCGATCATGATCATCGGATCGATCGCCGGCGCGGTGCTGTTCTATCCCTTCTTCTTCATGCTGGACAGCGGCACCCCGGTGATCATCTGGGCGGCGTTGGTGATGATCTTCACGCTCTGCTGCGACATGTCGCTGGCATCACAGGCGTCGATGCTGTCGATGTTGTTCCCGGTCCGGCTGCGCTACACCTCGGTCACCTTCAGCCGTGAGATCACCGGCGCGATCGTCGGCGGAACGCTGCCGTTGGTTGCGGCCTGGCTGACCGGCCTCGGCGGCGGCCAGCCGTGGTTGGTCTGTGTCTACTGCGGTGTGCTCTGTCTGTTGTGTGCAGCCGGCACGGCGGCGCTGCCCAGGACCGACGCCCACCAACTCGAGCGGGACGCGGCGGTGAGTCGCTGAACATGATCAACTCGACTGGTTCGTCCACGCTGCTGCCTGGTTGGTTCCGACCGCTGCCGCGACTGCTGACCGCCGACGACTTCGACAACGGGATGGGCGGCTGGCTCGACCTGCGTCCCAACTTCGTCGGACCCGACTTCGCCGCTCACGACGACGAGATCGACCTCGAACATTGGGGGTCGGTGATGTTGAGCAGTGCGACGTACCCCTTTTCCGGGACCCACGGGTCGGCGACCGGGACCTATTCGCTCAAGCTGGCCACCAGATTCCCTGCCGCAGCGCCGGACCAGGCGCCGGCGCCGGGCAGCATGAGCCTGGCGATCAAACGGCTGTCCCGGCCGTACGATGCCCGGCTGCTGCGGGTCGAGACCATGATCGCCTACACCACCGATCAGGATCGGCCCGGGCTCGGCGTCGATGCGATGCGTGCCTTCGGGCTGATGATCGATCTGCAGGACGCCGAGCACCGCTTCATGCCCGGCGTACGGTTCGTCAACACTACCGGCGGTGTCCGGCAACGCCGCTGGCAGTTCTACCGGCACACCGAGGACGACGACGCCGCCTGGAGCTACGGCCGGGAAGGCTGGCATCAGGCCGGTATCGACCCGCAGTGGTTCGGTGTCCGTGCCGCCGACGGCAGCACTTCGGCAACGACCTGGTTCGACGACGGCATCCAGCAGCCGATCTACAACGAGACCGACGACAAGATCAACTGGATGCCGTTCTCTCTCACTCTTGATCTTGAACGCCGGACCTATCACGACTTCCGTTTCGGCAACAGGAGCTTCGGTTTCCCGGACGGAGCCGGGCCGACGTTGGCGGATCCGTATGCAGGGATCGACAATCTGCTCAATCCGGTGTTCTTCGTCGAGACCGATACCGATCGCCGGGTCAATCTCTATCTGGACTCGGTCGTGATCTCCTATGCAAGCCACGATGATCTTGCCGGTGACGAGAAGGCGGGGGAGTACCGATGAGGACCTTCCACACCAGCGTGACCGACCTGCGGCAGCCGTTCAGCGGTAGTTTCACCACCTACCCCTACGAATGCGGCTGGGCCGATGAAGCGATCT
Organism: Microlunatus soli; assembly: GCF_900105385.1. Taxonomy (NCBI): domain Bacteria; kingdom Bacillati; phylum Actinomycetota; class Actinomycetes; order Propionibacteriales; family Propionibacteriaceae; genus Microlunatus; species Microlunatus soli. Next base: position 5,706,597 of record NZ_LT629772.1, read on the forward strand.
ACTTCGTCACCGCCGAGGACCAGACCCCGGCCGGCGCAGAGATCGCGCTCCGCGTCCAGCTCAGTGCCGACGGTATCCGCTGGGTCGACGAGGGAAGCACCTTGCAGCTGTCCGGTCCCGACGCCGGCTTCGTCCGACTGGCCCACTTCGGTGGATTCCTCCGGCTCGCCGGAGAGGTCTCAGCCGATCACGGTCAGGCTGTCCTGACCGTCCGATTGGTGCTGAAGGGTTGATCGAGGCGGCTCGATGTCTGCAGGTCGGGGAATGCTGACGCCCTAGTCACCATGATCATCGGGCTGGTCCCAGAACCAGCATTCCGGGTCGTACACCGCAGGGGTCGGATGGATCCATGGATTGACAAATCCGCCCTGAGCGAGGTTGGCTTTGGTGGGCACGTTCTGCAGCCCCTTCTTGACGACGACGACCTGTGGGTAGTTCGCCACGCAGCCCATGAAGAACGGGCCGTCCGAGACGTGGATCTTGATCATCTCCCAGACGGCTTGATCGCGCTTCATGCTGTCGGGTTGGGTCTTGCTGGCGTCATACAGTTCCCACAGTCGTGCGATCGGACCGCCCTTCTCCGGCGGCATCCGGGGAGGATGTCGCTGCCAGGGATCGACGTCGAGTTCGGTCGCGTTGGTCTTCGTGCCGAGCTGCTGGTACCACTGGCCCTCCAGCGGTGCCCATCGGGTGTACTCGATGGGGACGATGAATTGCGGCTGGGCGAGCAGTCGCGGAGCTCCGCCGACCTCCCAGTTGCTGTGCGCCATCAACTTGCCCGACTTCCACTGGTCGTCGTAGGCCTGCGGTGGAACGGGGTTCAGTTCCATCGCAATTCCGACGGCCTTGAGATCGCTGACCAGTTGGTTGTCCTTGGCCTTGTGCTCGGCCGACTCGTCGGCCGAATAGTCCAATCGGAGCTTCAACGGCTTGCCGTTCGGCAGCCTGCGCATGCCGTCCTCCGAACGCTTGCAGCCGATCTCGTCGAGTAGTGCGCTGGCCTTCGCCGGGTCATGATCGACATAGGAGTCGCGCCAGGTCCGGTACGAGGTCTCGCCGGCGGTGTCGGCGTGGAATTCGGCACCCTTGGGACTCATGGTTCCGGTCGTCAACTCACCGGTGTTGAAGTAGAGCGACTTCCTGATCACCTGGCGATCGAAAGCATAGGAGATCGCCTGCCGGAACGCGGGATTGCGGAAGAGCTGGCGCAGGTCGTCATCGATGTAGTCGTAGTTGAGGAAGAACATCGAGCCGGTTCCCGACCCGCTGTCCCACAGTCGAATCTGGGTACCGGCCTTGGTGCTGCTCTTGCGCAGACCGTCGACATCGGTCAGCGCGATCTGATTGAAGTAGCCCAGGCAGAAGTCCACCGACCCCTGTTGCACCTGGAGCTTCCCGGCCTCGGCATCGGCGATGACGGTGAACTGGATCTCGTCGATGTACGGCAACTGATCACCGTCCGGGGTGACGGCGTAGTAGTAGGGGTTGCGCTCGAGGACGACACCCTTGTCCGCATCGAATGACTTGCAGCGGTACCCGATCAGTGTCGGGCAGTCGGGATTGCGATGCCAGTCAGCCTTCCGCTCCATCAGTCCGCCGACGGTGTCCCAGTCCTTGGGTACGTTCTTGCCGTACTTGGGATGGAACTGCTTGAGATAGTGGCTGGGCAGCACCCAGATCGGTCCGTTCTGCCCGATACCTCCATTGACCCAGCTGACGATCCGGTCGGCCGTCAGAGGCGCCGGGGCATCGAAACTGATCTTCAGGGTGTGATCGTCACTGGCGGAGACTTTCGCGATCGTGCCCCTGCCGGAACGAGCTTCATCCGGCACTGATTGCCCCATCTTGCCTGCCAGGATGAATTCGTCCCACCAGAACATGATGTCGGCCGACGTGAAGTCGTGACCGTCGGACCACTTCAATCCCTTGCGCAGATGGAAGATCCATTCCGACGCGTCGTCGTTGGACTCCCAGGATTCGGCAATTCCCGGTCCGATGTCCAGCCCGTCGTTGAGGAAGCGCAACAACGAGTGGCCGTAGAAGAACTCGCGGTCCGAGGAGGCTGCAGCTGCACCGGAGGTCGAGAGGACGTTCATGTTCAGGCGTCCGCCGTACTTTCCCTGCCGGATCCAACGATGGGGGACAACATAGGGATTGTCCGGGAGGCGTTCCTCGACCGGCGGTAGGTCGGCCGGCAGATTCGGGGCCTGACGGTATCGGCCCGGCTTCCGGAGAGCTTTCGTCTCCGAGCCCCGCGCGTCGCTGGATGAGGACGCGCCACTGTCCGGTGCGCTGGCACCATGGCTGCAGCCCGCCAGAGCAGCAGCGCCGGCAATGATCGCCGATCCGTACAGCATCCCTCGGCGTGAGATCAGTCTGGTCACAAGCGATCACCCTTCCTGGGTGGTGGGGTCGACGTGTCCGCCGACCAGAGCGGACTCGGTGTCCTGCACCAGGGCGTGGAGGTCGGCCCTTTGTGCGTGGTAGGCGGGGTCCTGCGCATGATTCGCCAGCTCGTACGGGTCATCGGTCAGGTCGAACATCAGCCAGGGGCGGTCCTCCAGACAGACGTACTTCCAGCCGTCTGCGGTGATCACGCCGCTCCACGGCTGGTCGATGCTGGACCCGTGACCGGTCGGCACAGGAATGCCGATGTAGGTGCTCGGGGGAGCCGGCGCCTGATTGCTGATCACGGCGCTGAAGTCGGTTCCCTGCATCCGGTCAGGGACGTCGACGCCGCAGATCCCCAAGGTGGTGGGGGCGATGTCCACCTGATTGATCAAGGTCTCGACCCGATGTGCCGACTGATGCTCCCGACTCGGTCCACCGATGATCAGCGGCACCCGTACCGACTCCTCCCACGGCGACGTCTTGCGCCATTGGCCGTGCGAGCCATGCATGTCGCCGTGGTCACTGAGGAAGACGATGTAGGTGTTGTCGGCGATACCGAGTCGATCGAGTTCGCAACGCAGCCGCCCCAGATTGTGATCGATGCGTTCGATCGCCGCGTAATAGCCCGCCAGGTCGCGGCGTGCGCGGTCTCGCACGGCCCGCGACGGTGGAACATTGGGACGAAGCGAGATCCCGGCTGGTGTGTGCCGTGCCATGCACTCGGCTGGAGCGACGTAGGGATCGTGCGGTGGCTGGGCCGAGATGACAGCGAAGAAGGGCTGGTCACGCTCGCGGCGTCGCATCCAGTCGATCGCCAGGTCGGTCAGCGCATCGGTCTCATAGCCGGGCGCGCGGAACTGCTCCATTCCGTCGACCGATCTGAGGACATCCACTCCGTCGGGCGTCTGGCCGCTGTCGGTGTGCAGCAGGCAGTCGAACGGACGGTTGTTGTTCTCGTAGGCCCACCAGTCCGCGAAGCCTCCCCGACGCTCAGCAGGGATGATCCGCCAACGAGGTGAATCGTCGTATCCGGCCGTCGCCGCGAGCTCTGGTCGGCGCCCATCGAGATGCCACTTGCCGAAGTAGGCGGTTCGGTACCCCGCGGTGGAGAGCTCTGACGCGATCGTCGGTGTCCCGACGGGCATCGGGTGCTCGTGCCCTGCGACGCCGGAGAAGCGCGGATATCGACCTGTCAGCAGGGATCCGCGAGCCGGGCAGCACAACGGTGCCCCGGCCACTGCGCTGGTGAACGTGTGTCCCTCGGCTGCGAGGCGGTCGAGGTGCGGCGTGTGCAGGTTGGGATCGCCCGCGTAGCCCGTTGCCTGGGCTCGCATCTGGTCCACAACGAACCAGATCACATTCGGCCTGCCGCGGTGTTCGTCATTGAAGGTCACGAGGACAGGTGTAACTTTTCTTTGCGTATCAAACAAGGAGCTTGCAGATGGCGCAAACAATCCAATCCGTCGACCGTGCGATCGACATACTGTGGATGGTGTCTCGGACACCCGACCTGACATTGTCCGAGCTGGCCGACACCGCAGGGTTGCTCCCATCGACCGCCCACCGCCTGCTGGCGACTCTCGAACAACACGAACTGATCGAACGGAACAGCCGCACCCGGCGCTACCAACTGGGGCGTGGTGTACTCCGGCTCGCCGGAGTCACCGATCCTGCGCACGAAGAAGTCCGGCGGCGACTCGAACCACAGCTGGAGCAGCTGGCGGCCGCTGTCGGTGAACAAGTTGCTGTCGGCGTTCTTGTCGAGAGGCGGCAGCTCAACATCGCCGTCGTCGATGGTGCCCGTGATGCCGGCGAGGAGGTGGTGCTGCGCAGCGATCATTCGCGGGCGTCGGCCGACCTCAATGCGACGGCGGTGGGCAAGGTCCTGTTGGCTTATGCGTCTGACGATGAAGCCCAGACGATGATCGACGGGCTGACGTTCGAGGCACGGTCCGACCGGACGATCACGTCGGCCGGCAAGCTACGTCAACAGCTGGCACGGGTGCGACGGCTGGGGTACGCGACCTGTGTCGGTGAGAACTTTCCCGACGTGAACGGCATCGCGGCGCCGATCCATGGCGGCGACGGAGGCGTAGCTGCGGCCCTGTGCGTGAACGGGCCGGCGACCAGGCTGGCGCCGCGGAGACTCCAGGCACTGCTCCCGGTGCTGCGGGAGACGGCTGCCGAGTGCTCGCGGTTGCTCGGTCTAGGGCGTGTCTCTTGAATCTCGCGGGGCTGCCCGGCAGGCGGTCGGCATCTCGCCGCGGCCGGACTCGGTCGACAGATCCCGATATGTCTCCCTCGCAGGCCACGCCGAGGCGCTCGACCGCGCACCGGCTCGCTCCCGCGCGGTTTGAGAGACACGCCCTCGTGGCGCGTCGTCAAACGACGAGCGTGCTGCGCGGCTGGTCGATTGATCCGGATCGGGCTCCGAGCTGGGGCGAACTCCACGGGCGGGCTCAGTCGGTGCTGCTCATCCGGCGGAAGCGCTCGATCAGCTCCGGTTGCTGCTCGGGTAGCTCGGTACGACCGTAGATCCAGAGCAGCAGGTCGGCCGCGGTGCCGCTGACGGCAGGTGCGTCACCCCCGGGTCGCCAGAGCAACCCCGAACCGGGTTGGTCGAAGACGGTCCAGGAACGGTCGACATCGGTGGCGTGCAGCACCAGCTCGCCATCCAATGCGAGGCCCTTCGTCTCGCGAAGCGCGGCTACATCGTCGGCGTCGGCCAGTGAGGTGGTCAGGAACTCCTCGACGCAATCGACCGCGATGTCCGCCGCGATGTCGATCGATTGCCCGATGGCGTCGGCCGCGTCGAAGTGGTGCACGACGGCTTCCTGAACCTGATGTCGGGTGACGAAGGCGACGTCCTGTTGCGGCGGGAACCAGGTCCAGCAGGGGGCGGACTGATCGGCGGTGGCCAAGGTTTCGGCGATCGCCTCGGCACCTGCCCGGAATCGGCTCACGAGTCGATCGTCCGGCGGACGAATCGGTCGGCGCTCTTCGGCCGGCGGCTCCGACAGCCGTTCGGAGGCGATGGTGTGCCAGAACCAGTGCACGCCCGTGACATGCCACACCAGGTCGGCGACATTCCAGTCCGGGCAGTGTGCCACCCGAGCCCGCAGATCGCCGGCGATGACGGCGTCGGCCAATCCGCGGCTGTGTTCGGTGATGGCGTCGGCGCAGCGTTGCGGAGTCAGTGGCATCGACGGCGGAATGGGAGCTGGCATGGCCGGTACGCTACGCGCCGACACCGACAACTCGAATCGGCGAACCCCGAACCACACCGATCCGCGATAGTTCAGCCTTTCGTGAATTCAGCTCATCTTGTATCGTCAGGATCATGTTGCTGGCAGCCCGTAAGGACGATGTCGCCGGGATCGATGTGTTGGCGCGGTTCGGCCGCGCACTGGCCGATCCGATCCGCTGTCGGCTGTTGTTGGTGCTGCGCGACGCACCGGCCTATCCGTCCGACCTCGCCGAGCAGCTGGGGATCTCGCGGACCAGACTGTCCAATCACCTGGCCTGCCTGCGGGACTGTGGCCTGGTGGTGGCAGTACCGGATGGTCGTCGCTCGCGCTACGAACTGGCCGATCGCCGGCTGGGCCATGCCCTGGACGACCTGCAGAACGCCGTGATCGCCGTTGCTGCAGACCGCACCTGCGCGACCGCTGACACCGAGAGCTGCTGCTGATGGCGGCGAGCACCCGGGTGCTGACCGGACCGCGACGAGCAGCCCTCCGGTGAGCACGACCATGATCATGGTGACGGTTGTTGAGAAGGTGGTACGGCAATGAGTGGGCATGATCATGACCACGCGTCCGGCGCGATAGGTAATCGGAACCGGTTGGCGATAGCGTTCGCGATCACCGCGACCATCCTGGTCGTGGAGGTGATCGGAGCGGTGATCACCGGGTCGCTGGCGTTGATCGTCGACGCGGCCCACATGCTGACCGACGCGGGTGGACTGGCCGTCGCGTTGCTGGCCGCCAACCTGATGATGCGACCGGCGACATCCCAACGGACCTGGGGATTTGCCCGGGCCGAGGTCCTTGCCGCGACTGCCCAGGCGGCGGTGTTGTTCGCCGTCGGGTTGTATGTCCTGGTGGAGGCGATCCAGCGGTTGATCTCGCCGCCGGAGATCTCCTCGCGCGGGTTGTTGATCTTCGGCATCATCGGGCTGGTCGGCAACATGATCTCGATCATGGTGTTGGCCGGCGGCCGGGCGGCGAACTTCAACCTGCGGGCCGCCTTCCTCGAGGTCCTGAACGACGCCCTCGGATCGGCTGCCGTGATCATCGCAGCGATCGTGATTGCGCTGACCGGCTGGCAGCGGGCGGACTCGATCGCGGCGATCGTGATCGGTGCATTGATCCTTCCGCGCGCGGCGCGGCTGTTGCGCGACACTGTCAATGTGCTGCTGGAGTCCACGCCGGCGGGGCTGGATCTGGATGCCGTCCGGAGCCACCTGCTCGGAGTTGATCATGTCCGCGAGGTCCATGATCTGCATGCGTCGCAGATCGCCTCCGGGCTGCCGGTACTGAGCGCCCATGTGATCGTCGACGAGGATTGCTTCACCGACGGTCATGCACCACAGATCCTCGACCAATTGCAGTCCTGCGTTGCCGAACACTTCCCGGTCAGCGTCGAGCACTCCACCTTCCAGCTCGAGCCGGGCGGGCATCAGCGTCACGAACACGTGCCGCATGCCTGAGCCCGGATCCATCGACCGGGGAGGAGTCGAGGGCTGCCATCGTCGATCGCGGATACGTGCCCGATCGGCTATCCGTCGGCAGTACCGGTCGCCAGCGCGATCATCGTCCCCGCGAGGGACTGCACGTCCTCGACGGCACGGGATCCGAGTTCTCCGAGATCCTGTTGCAGCGGGTCGAGCCCGAACAGGACCCTCGGCAGGGCGGGGTAGACGACGAGACCGATGATCCGTCCGGTCATCATCGCGGCCTCGTCGTCGCTGCGCTGGCAGTGCGTCCGCAGATAGTCGCGGAGCCGTTCCTCGGTGGTGGCGAAGAGTGCATCGTGCAGGCCGCCGGCCAGTTCGGGCAACCGATCGGCCTCGGCGATCCCGATCCGCAGCGTCAGGGCCACGTTGGACCAGCGGATCAGCTGGAGGACTCGAGCACAGAATTTCGTGACCGCCTCGGCGGGATCGTCGGAGTAGTCGCCGGGTGTGCGGATGCGGTCCTCGAACAGGGTGCGCATCCGCTGGACGACGGCGATCAGCAGTGCATCCTTGGTCTCGAAGTGGGCGTACAGCGATCGCTTGGAGGTCCTGGCCCGCGCCGCGATGCCGTCCATCGACGTCCCGCTGAAGCCGCTCTCGAGGAAGGCGAGCTTTGCGGAGTCAAGGATGTGTTCGCGCAGTGCTTCTCCTCGTCGGGCCATACCCCAATCTAACATCAAGTGGTACGGTACGGTCGAGTTTACTTTTTCGGTCAGGAGTTCTTCATGATTGTTCTCACCGGTGCCACCGGCCAGATCGGTGCCGTCGTCCTGCGGTCGTTGCTCGATCGAGGGGAGAAGGTCCGCGTCGTGGTCCGCGATGCCGATCGGCTGCCCACTGATCTTCGCGACCAGGTCGACGTCGTCGTCGGATCGCACGCCGATCGCTCGGTCATCGACCAGGCTCTCGACGGCGCCGAGGCGTTGTTCTGGTTGCCGCCGTCGAATCCCACCGCCACCAGCCCGTACGAGGCGTACGTGACGGCGTCCGTCCCCGCCGCCGACGCGGTCGTCCGGCACTCCGTTCCGCGGGTCGTCACGGTCTCGGCGCTGGGGCAGCAGGTGCAGACCTACGCCGGCCATGTGTCGGCCTCCCATGCCATGGACGACCTGTTCGCCAGCACCGGCGCCGACCTGCGGGTGTTGGCGATGCCGACCTTCATGGACAACCTGCTGCGGCAGCGAGCGGCGATCGGCAAGGGGTTCGTGACCGGCACCCTGCCCGCCGACCTGCGGATGCCGTGGGTTGCCACGCGCGACATCGGTGCCGTTGCCGCCGAGGTGCTGGCCGACCACTCCTGGACCGGGCAGCAGATCGTCGAGGTGATGGGACCGGAGGACCTGTCCTACAACGACGTCGCGAAGGTGCTCTCCGACGTCCTGGGGACACCGATCCGGTTCGTTCCCGGCGACCGGGCCGCCGATGTCGAGACGATGATCAGCTTCGGGCTGTCGCCCGCCATGGCCGAGTCGGCGATGGCGATGGACCGCGCGGCCGAGCGAGGGATCAACAACGCTGCGACCCGCACACCGCAGAACGCGACCCCGACGACGTTGCGCGAATTCGCCGAGAAGGTCCTGAAGCCGGCGGTGACCCAGTGACCGACGACGTCGATCGCTACTTCTCCAGCGCCGGCAGCAGGGCTGCCGACAGGTCGGGGCGCCGCGATCTGGTGCCCGAGTCCGGCATCGTCGATCATCAGTTCCACTGGTATCCCCGTCGTTACCTGGACCTGTTGGCAGGTCGGCGCGACTACCCACGCGTCGAGGTCGTCGACGGGGGAGCCCGCCTTCTTGAGCTGGACGGCGACCTCACCCAGCCCGCGGTCGAGACGTTGAGCGCGGACATCGATGATCATCTGTCGCAGGCGGCCACCGCCGGCATCGGACAGATCGTCGTCGGGCCCGCGACACTCGGCGAGATCCTGCATCTCGATCCGGCCGAGGCGACCGAGCTGCTGTCGGTGCTCCATCAGGAGTACGCGGATGCCCAGGCCCGGCACCCCGGCCGGGTGGCCGCTCTGGCGGCGTTACCGATGCAGGATGCCGGCGCTGCTCTGAAGATCATGGATCAGGCGATCGGCGAACTGGGCTTGCGCGGGGTGTCGCTGCTGACGGCGAACGAAGGCCGACCGCTGGTCGATGAGGACGTGATCGCGGTCTATCGGCAGATCGCCGAACACGATGTGCCGATCTTTCTGCACCCGGCCGGCCGCGCACCGCTCCGAGCGCACGCCCGGGGCTTCCGGCAGCAGGTCGGGCTGGGCTGGGTGTATCAGACGGCCGCGGCTGCGCTGGAGATCATCGACAGCGGCCTGCTTGATCTGCTGCCGCAGTTGCAGTTCGTCCATCCGCATCTCGGCGGCGTGCTGCCCTACGTCGTCGGACGGGTCAGCCCGATCCCCGGTAGTCGAGCAGCGCAGCCGATCGAGCACTATCTGCGGCACAACTTCTTCGTCGACACCGCCGCGCAGACCCCCGCCGCGCTGAGCACCGCGATCGCCACCTACGGGCTGGATCGCATCGTGTTCGCCTCGGACCACCCGTTCATTCCGATGACACAGATGCGTGCTCTGATCGAAGACCAGCTGACCGGCACCGAGACCACGGCCATCTACGCCAACCGCGTCGGTAATCTGCGGTACGGCGAGTGACAGGAGAAGCACCATGACGAAACAACAAGCATTGATCATCGGAGCGTCACGGGGGATCGGGCTCGGCCTGGTCGAGCGGCTGCTCGAACGAGACTGGGAGGTGACCGCGACCAGCCGCCGCGCTGCCGATCACGGCCTGGCCGATCTGGCCGACCGGTTCGCGGGCCGCTTGCAGCCGGAGCAGGTCGACATCGACAGCGAGGATCAGGTCACGGCTCTGCACCAGCGGCTGGCCGGGTCGGCGTTCGACCTGATCCTGATCAACGCCGGCGTGACACACGACCGATGGGAGACCGTGGCCGAGGTCAGCACCGACACGTTCCAGCGGCTGATGCTCACCAATGCGTTGAGCCCGATGCGATTCATCGAACGCTTCCAGGACCGGACGACGCCGAGCGGCACCCTCGCCGTGACGTCGTCCGGACAGGGCAGCATCACCAACAACACCCGGGTAACCGGCTGGGAGGTCTACCGGGCCAGCAAGTCGGCCTTGAACCAGTTGATGCGCAGCTTCGCGGCGCGCCATCCCGACGACTCGCACACGCTGCTGTTGCTGGCTCCCGGCTGGGTCCGGACCGAGCTCGGCGGTCCCGAGGCCACGCTGAGTGTCGAGCAGAGCACCGCTGGCCTCGCCGACGTCATCGAAGCGCAGGCCGGACGGCGTGGACTGCAGTTCCTCGACCAAGCCGGCCGGACCGTTCCGTGGTGAGCAGACCATCGCCTCACCGGGATCACCGTTGGCGATCACCGCTCCTCGGGCGCAGACGTAACCCCTGCGGGGTCATCCGGAAGCCGGCGTCCTCGAGAAGCATCCGCAGTCGCTGCGCAGTGAAGATCTGTTCGCCGTTGGCGCGTTCGATGGTCACCCGACCGAGTTTGCCGTCGGTCACGGCGTCGGCCAACGCCCTGGCTGCCGGCGCCAGTAGTTGATCGACCTCGGTGAAGGCCAGCAGCGTCCGTCCGCCGCGTTCGACGTACAGGGTGAGCAGACCGTCGACCAACACGACCAGCGCCCCCGCCTTGCGGCCGGGCCGGTGACCGGCGCGTTCGGGCCAGGGGAGGGCGGCGCCGTACGCACAGGCAGGGTCGGTCGCGGCGAGCACCACGGCCGTCGGAGTTTCAAGATCAAGATCACGTTGATGATCACGCAGCCGGTCGATCGCTCCCGGCACCGCGAACTGGGCGGCGCCGAGGTGGTCGATGAAGTAGCCGCGGCGGCACTCGCCGGACTCCTCCAGGGTACTCAGCGCACGGTAGGCGTTGCCGAAGCCGCCGTCGATGTTCTCGTTCAGCACGCTGCCGCGGGTCAACACTCCGTAGCGGTCGAGCTGGTTGAACAGTTCGCCGGCGTATCGACCGCGGACATCGGGCTCGGCGGGCCGAGGCACGGCCGACCACCGACCGGCCGTGGTCGGTGACGACGCCGCAAATCCCGGACGAGGCGTCCGCCGGGACAGCCCACCTCCGGGGCCGAATCGTGGCCGCATCCCGCGGCCGCCGCGAAGCCGGGCGGTCGGTGTCGCGGGCCGCTTCATGGTGCCGTCGACGGTCAGTGCGCGGACCGGCGCGAAGGTGTCGCCGGTGACGTGACCGGACCAGACCAGATCCCACAACGCCTGCACCAGGTCGGCCCGCCGGCCCGGCTCCAGATCGTCCGGGATCAGCGACTCGAAGAAGAACCCGCCGCCACCGGCGAAGCGTTGCAGCAACTCCGCGGCCAACGGCCCGGGAACGTCGCCGCCGGCGTCGGGCAACTCCGAATCCCTGGGATAGAAGCGGATCCAGCCGTCGGCGTCGCCGAGCGCGCCGTCACCGATCCATACCACTTCGCCGGCCGCGGTCAGCTCGTCCAACATCGCCGGGCTGTAGTCGGCCACCCGGGCCGGCAAGATCATCGATTCGATCATGCTGGCCGGCAACCGGTAGCCGGCCAGCTGCTCCAGCACCGAGAGCACCGCCTCGGTCCCGCGGACCCCCGATCCGATGCCCTGCCAGTCGGTCAGGAACCGTTGATAGGCGACCTGATCGACCGGCTCGATCCCGTGCCGGAGTTTGGCCAGGGTGCGGCGCTTGATCAGCGCCAGGTTGCGTTGATGGCAGTACTGGCGGCGGCGGTCGAGTGCCTGATGCTCTTCGACAGGCTCGGGGATCTGCCCTTCGACAGGCTCAGGGACCTCGGTCGGTCGGGTGAAGCTGCCCGCGATCACCGTGCCGTCGGCGATCAGGTCACTGAGCGCGGCGGTGATCACACCGATGCCCAGGCCGTAGCGGTCGGCGATCGTCTCGGCAACGAACGGACCGTGGCTGCGGGCCCAGCGCTGCACCAGATCGGTGATCGGTCGGTCTCCGGTGGAACCGACGTCGGCGGCGGTGCCTGGTGGCAGGGGGATGCCGAGTCCGTCCCGCAGCCGGGGCAGATCCTCGGTCACTGCGAGCCGTTCGTCGCCGGCGATCCGGACCAAGGCGATCCGGCGGTCCTTGATCAACTCGGCGACGGCGGCATCAAGATCGACATCGGGACCGACCCGGGCAGCGAGCTCGTCGGTGCGGAACGGTCCGGCCGTCCGGATCAGGTCATACAGCTGTTCGGTGCGGGTGGCCCGCCGGTCCTCGCTCAACCATTGCAGGTCGGCCTCGACCTCGGCGATCACCTCGGGGTCGAGCAGTTGTTCCAGGCCGTCCTTGCCGAGCAGCTCGGCCAGCAGTCCGGCGTCCAGGGAGAGCGCTGCCGCCTTCTTCTCGGCCAACGGGACGTCGCCTTCGTAGACGAACTCCCCGACATAGCCGAACAGCAGCGACTTGGCGAACGGTGACGGATCCTTGGTCTCCACCTCGACGATCCGCAGTTGCTGGCCGGCGATCCTGCGCTGCACGTCCAGCAGCGAGTCGAGATCGAAGACGTCGGTCAGGCACTCCCGCATCGTCTCCAGCACGATCGGGAACTCCGGATAACGGGACGCCACCCCGAGCAACTGGGCCGAACGCATCCGCTGCTGCCACAACGGCGAACGGGACCGCGGATCGCGCCGTGGCAGCAGCAAGGCCCGAGCGGCGCATTCGCGGAAGCGGGAGGCGAACAGAGCCGAACCGCCGACCTCCTCAGTGACGATCTGCTCCAGAGCGTCGGGATCGGCGATGATCAACTCCGCGCCCGGCGGATCGGACTCGGTGTCCGGGATCCGCAGCACGATGCCGTCGTTGGTGGCGGTCGCCGAGGCCTCGACACCGTACCGCTCCCGGGCGGCCGCCTCGATAGCCAACGCCCACGGTGCGTGCACGGCAGATCCGAGTGGCGAATGGATACAGACCCGCCAGTCGCCGAGCTCGTCGCGGAACCGTTCGAAGATCAACTCCCGGTCGGTCGGCAGCCCGCGGGTCGCCTTCTGCTGTTCGGCCAGATAGCCGATCAGATTGTCCGCCGCCCAGTCGTCGAGGCCGGCCGACAGCAGCCGCGGCTTGGACTCGGCTGCCGGTTGCGCGGCGATCTCGCGGACGAACCCGCCCAGCGCCCGCCCCAGCTCGGCCGGCCGGGCCGGCGCATCGCCCTTCCAGAACGGCAGTCGTCCCGGAACGCCCGGAGCCGGCGTGACCTGGACCTGATCATGGGTGATCGCCTCGATCCGCCAACTCGTGGTGCCGAGAGTGACCACATCGCCGACCCGCGATTCGTAGACCATCTCCTCGTCCAGCTCACCGACCCGGCGACCGGCACCCTCGCCGACCAGGAAGACGCCGAACATCCCGCGATCGGGAATCGTCCCACCCGAGGTGACCGCCAACCGCTGGGATCCCTTGCGGGCTTGCAGAAGGTTGCTGTCGCGATGCCAGATCAGCCGTGGCCGGAGCTCGGCGAAGTCCTCACTCGGATAGCGGCCGCTGAGCATCTCCAGGACGGCCTCGTAGGCGCTGCGCGGCAGATCGGTGAAGCCGTCGGCGCGGCGGACCAGATCGAACAACCGATCGGCATCGAGGTCGCCGTCGGAGGCGATGGCGACGATCTGCTGGGCCAGCACGTCCAGCGGGTTGTGCAGCGTGGCTACTTCCTCGATCTGGCCGTCGCGCATCCGGGTCGCGACCACCGCCGACTCGATCAGATCGCCACGGTGGTTGGGAAAGAACACGCCCCGAGAGATCGCCCCGACCTGATGTCCGGCGCGGCCGACCCGTTGCAGGCCGCTGGCCACCGAGGGTGGTGACTCGACCTGGATCACGATGTCGACCGCACCCATGTCGATGCCGAGTTCCAGCGACGACGTCGCCACCACGCACCGCAGCCGGCCGGACTTCAGATCGTCCTCGACGATCGCGCGCTGCTCCTTGCTGACCGAACCGTGATGTGCCTTGGCGATCACCGGGGTGGCGTCGCTGCCGTCCTGTCCCTTGGATGCACTGGATTGGGCCATCACCTGGGCCGGCGGTTTGACGTCGTCGGGCACCTCGACGCCGAGCCGCTCGGCGTACAACTCGTTGAGGTGGGCGGTCAGCCGCTCGGCCAGCCGGCGGGAGTTGGCGAACACGATGCTGGAACGGTGGTCGCAGACCAGGTCGAGGATCCGGGACTCCACATGCGGCCAGATCGACGGGGGACCGCTGGGCCGTTCCGCTCCGTCGAAGATCTCGTCGGCGAAGGAATCGATCTGCACATCGTCGGTCGATGGGTCGAGCCGGGCCTGGGGTGCGACCGCGCCGACATCGGCCATGTCCTCGACCGGGACGACGATCTGCAGATCCCAGTTCTTCTCGGCGGCGGGCGCAACCACCTGCACCGGATGACTGCCGCCGAGGAACGCGGCCACCCGCTCCGGCGGCCGTACGGTCGCTGACAGCCCGATCCGTTGCACCGGTCGATGGTCCGCGATCGGCTTCCCGTCCGCGTCATGACCGACCAGTTCCTCCAACCGCTCCAGGGAAAGCGCCAGATGGGCGCCGCGTTTGGTGCCGGCCAGAGCGTGTACCTCGTCGACGATCACGGTCCGCACGCTGCGCAGGCTGTCCCGGGCCGCGGAGGTCAGCATCAGGAACAGCGACTCCGGCGTGGTGATCATGATGTCCGGTGGCCGGGTGGACAGCTTGCGCCGGTCGCCGGCCGGGGTGTCACCGGAGCGGACGCCGACCCGGATCTCCGGCACGGTCTCGCCGATCCGGGTGGCGGTCCGGGCGATGCCGGTCAGCGGTGCCCGGAGGTTGCGTTCGACGTCGACGGCGAGCGCCTTCAACGGCGAGACGTAGAGCACCCGGCAGCGTTGTTTGGTCGGCGGCGGCTCGCTGCGGGACAAACCGTCCAGCGCCCAGAGGAACGCGGCCAGCGTCTTGCCCGAACCGGTCGGGGCGATGACCAGGGCATTCTGTCCGGAGGAGATGGTCTGCCAGGCGCCGGCCTGAGCCGCCGTTGGGGCCTCGAAGACCTCGCTGAACCAGGTCCGGGTGGGCAGCGCGAAGCCCGCGAGCGCGTCGAACCCCTCGCTCCCGGTCACATCTGTCTCCCGATCAGATCAGGTGCGTCGGTCATCACGTCCTCATCCTGCCGCGTCACTCCGACAGTCTGCTGCGGGTGGGGCCGAGGCCCGCTCAGGGACGACCCGTGTGGTCGCCGAAGGATTCCCCACATCGGGTGCACATCACGCGTTCACGGAT
The DNA here is from genome assembly GCF_900105385.1 of Microlunatus soli. Lineage (NCBI taxonomy): Bacteria > Bacillati > Actinomycetota > Actinomycetes > Propionibacteriales > Propionibacteriaceae > Microlunatus > Microlunatus soli. The sequence continues at coordinate 5,722,013 of NZ_LT629772.1, forward strand.
CTCGAACGCTCCCGAACCGCCGCCGATCGCACGGTTGCGGAAGCTGCGGACGAAGCCGTAGTGGTCGCAGGCCGTCCCCAGCTTCTCGGCCCAGGTGCTGGCGATGGCCGCAAGCCGGACCAGGTCAGCCCGCAGTCCGGACCCTGACAGTCCCGGTCCGGGCGGCGCCGATCCCGGTGCGGGATCCGCAGCCCGCCGTGCGACGGGTGCCTGCTGCTCGAGGTGATCGACGGTTTCGGTCAGCAGCGACATCCAGCGCGGATCGTCGTGGGGCAGCCCATCGATCTCTTCGTAGATGCCCACTCAGCGCACTCTTCCTTGCTCGTCGTCCGGATCCAGGCAGAGGTTAGCAAGTCGACCGGGGGAGTTGACCGAGCACATCGCTGTCCGACGAGCAGCCGACAGCAATCTCCTCGGGCAGCCTGCTGACGGGTCTTCGCACCTCCTCCATCCTGCAGCTCACGACTGCCTCGACGACCCTGACACTAGGCTTGGAGCATCATGCGGGAGACAGAATTCTGGGAGCGGATGCGGACCCACCTCGGCGACGGGTACTACCGGGTCTGGGCGTCCCAACACAATCTGGGCAGCCTCGGCGGTCGTACGGTCGACGAGGCGATGGCAGCCGGGATCGACTGCAAGACGATCTGGCGCGCCGTCTGGGCGGCCCTGGAACTCCCGGCCCGAGAACGCTGATTCGCTCGGGCTCAGCCTCGATCCACCGCTGTGCCGCTACTGCGCGACCCCATCCGGGCCCATCGGCGGCGTTGCCGCCGCTCAACGGTCAACCAGACCGCCCTCGCGGCGGCAACTTGCCGATGCACCCGTCTGGTGCCGCTCGCTACGCGGCACATCGGTGGATCGAGGCTCAGGGACCTTCAGCGATTGGCCAGGGCCCCCATCGGATCCCAGGCTGGCAGCACTGTCGGTTCGGTGTCGAGAGCTGCGACCAGATCGTCCGGCAGCAGCGACTTCGGGGCGGCGATCTCGAAGACGTACTCGTCGAACCAGGAGTCGTTCATGGTGTAGAAGCCCTGATCGGCATTCTCGTCACCCCAGGAATTCTCCACCCGCCACTTCCGCGGTGCACCGTCGACGATGTCGACGCCGGTGAACAACATGGCGTGCGTCATCAGGGTCTGGTGGTACTCCAGTCGACCGGCCTTGTCCAGGGTCAGTTCGGTGTCGTAGATCGACGGCAGGTCATGCAGCTTGGCATCCCAGATCCCGCGTTCGCGATCCATCTGCTGGCCGACATCGCAGCCGAACCAGACCGGGGTGCCGTCCACGATCAGATCGGCGGCGATCTTCTTCATCTGGTCGATCTCGACGTTCAGGTAGGTGACCGGCGGCCCGCCGAGCACGTTGCCGAGCATCTCGACGGTGTAGGTGCGTCCGACCGGCGAACTGGACCGCGGGTCGTGCACCAGGCAGACGTAGTCGGCCAGATCGAGGGTCAGGTAGCTGCCGGCGAACTCCTGCGGAGTGAGCCAGCCGTCCCGGTGGAAGTTCTTGTCGCTGTCGCTCCACTGCCAGAAGAACCGCTCCGGCGGGGTGCCCAGATGCAGGCACAGGGCCCGCCAGACCGTCGCCACGGTTGCGTCGGCGATGCCGGACCGTTCGTCGGCGGCGGCGACCCGGATGTCCCGGGCGGCGGTGTGCAGGATGGTCCGCAACGAGGCGTTCATCTGCCGGGTGCCCGAGGAGCTGATGGTCTCCGGCATCGCCGACTTGGGTACCAGCCCGTGCTTGGCGATCACCGCGGCGAACATGTTCCACTGGCCGCCGTCACTCATGCAGTCGTCGAGCAGCGTGGCCAGCGTCCGATCGTCGGTCGGCCGGTCGGCGAGATCGATCACCGCCTGCAGGAAGTAGTTGGCGCGTTCGATCTTGTCGAAGAACATCGCGTGGTTCTGACTGAACTCGAAGTCCTTGACGCCGAGCTTCTCCGCCGTCCCGACCCGCAGCAGGTTCAGCCCGGCGAACAGCCAGCATCGGCCGCTCTGCTTCTGATTGGTGACCTTCCAGTCGTCCAGCCGGTTCGACATCGAGGTGTCGGTCGAGACGACGATGTCATGATCAAGAGCGACGTCCTTCAACTCGGCCGTGGTCAGTGCGTTCTGCAGCAGTTTTGCGGTCGGGTCGGCGTCGAACTCCTTGCGCAGCCGCTCGAGATCGCTGGCGGCGAGCGGCTTGGCGTGCACGGGTGGGTTGGCAGACATCGGGACGGGCTCCTCCTACGGCGGCCTGGGTCGGTCCCGGCCGACGTACGACGCCGCGGTCGGGTTGCCCGCTACGTTAGCGCGCGCTCCGGCTGCCCGCCCGGTCAGGCCGGGCTGGACTCGCGCAGGTGCACCCGCCACGGGAAGTCGTGACGTCGTGGTCGATGGTCGGTCGGTCGGCCGGCGACGGTGATGATCAACTCGGCCAGCGAGGCGAAGAAGTCGGTCGGTCCGGCCGAGGTCAGCGACGGATGCATCAGCGCGCCCTCCTCGGTGTTGCCGACCCCGACCACGGCAAGATCATCCGGCACCGACAACCCCAGCCGCAGGGCGACGTTGATCGCGGTGATGGCGGCGAAGTCGGAGGCGGCGAAGACTGCCGTGGGGCGATCTTCGCGGTCGAGCATCCGCAACGCAGCCTCGTACACGCCGACCTGATCACGGGTGTAGCGCTGCAGGTCGTCCGGTCGTCGTTCGATGCCCGCCTGCTGCAGCGCGTCCAGGTAGGCATGCTCACGATGCCATCCCGGACGATCCGGGTCGGTGCCGGTCAGGCAACCGATCCGGGAGTGGCTCGCGAGCAGGTGCGCCATCGCCAGCTCGCAGCCCGGACGTTGTGGGCTGCGGATCACGTCGAAGCCGTCCGGTTCAAGATCATCGGAGAACACGATCAGCTGCAGCCCGCGGTCGACCAGGGTGCGGATCCGGGGAAGGTCATCGGCACTGGCGGCGTCCAGGAAGGCGGCGTCGACCGGTTGGCCGTCCAACACGTCGCCCCAATCCCCATCGGCCAGGATCAACGGTTGCAGACGGTGTCCGGAGGCAGCCGCGCTGACCGCCTGGCTCACCGACTGACACCACGGATCGGACAGCTGGGTCAGCGACAACAGCACCAGCCCCGATCGGCCGGTGCGGACCGCCCGGGCCGCCTGGTTGGGACGGTAGCCCAACTCCTCGGCGATCGCCCGGACCCGTTCGGCCGTCTCGGCCGAGGCAGCCACCCGGCCGCTCGGCCGGCCGGACAGTACGAAGGACACCGTCGCCACCGATACACCGGCACGGGCGGCGACCATCTTCATGGTCGGTCGCCTGGCCGGGGTGTCGGTGCTCACCCCAGAAGAGTAACGGGGTGCGGCCTATTCGTCGCGAGCGTAGCTCAACGTCTCGCCGCGCGCGCCGGACATCCAGATGTCGTTGCACGCCGCGGCGAACTCGTCCAGGCCTTCGATGATCGCGCCGAAGACGTTGCCCGGAACCCAGCCCTGATCACCGTTCAGCAGCAGGTTGTTGCGGCCGTAGAAGACGGCAAGATCAATGATCTTCTGCTGATCCTTCGCCGAGCTGTCCTCGCCGTGCAACGGACCGTCCTCGGTCTCGTAGCCGTGCGACGGGGTGACAAGATCATTACCGTCGAACGCGAAGTAGCACAGGTCGCCGGGAATCGGTGTGACGGTGGTGTTCTCCTTGCCCGGTTCGGTTGCGGCGAAGGCCGGCACCAGGTTGTAGATCTCGTTGCGCGCGTACTTGCCGTGGTATACCTGCCCGGACAGCGGCAACGCATCCCACACGGCGTTCGCGGTCCGTGGCGCCTCGTCGTCCAGCAGCTTGGCCCGGCAGCTGACATTGCGTGATTCGAGGGTGATGCGCAGGTAACGCGTCATGGTCAGATATCTCCTTGGGTGCTTTCCGGGTTCATCCGGTGATCAGGTTCGGCAGCCGGAGGTGCCAGTCGGTGCGGTCCTGGAACGCCTGCCCGGCCCGCAACACCAGCCGGTCGGCATGCCGGGGCCCGACGATCTGCAGGCCGACCGGCAGACCGTCGCTGAAGCCGCAGGGCACACTGAGCGCCGGCTGCTGGGTCATGTTGAACGGATAGGTGTACGGCGTCCAGCTCGTCCACAGCTGCGACGGCCAGCCCTCCGGCGCCTGCCGCTCGGTGCCGAAACTGGTGATCGGCATCGTCGGTGTGATCAACAGGTCGTAGTCGGTGTGGAACGCGCCCATCGTGACGCCCATCGCCATCCGCACCGCGGTCGCATCCAGATAGTCCGACGCGTTGAACCCACGCCCGGTCTCGACGATCCTGCGCAGGCCGGGATCGATGGAGTCGAACTCCTCGTCGTGGCCCTGCAGCACCTTGGCTGCACCGGAGAACCAGAGCACATGGAACGCCTCGACCGGGTCGGCGAAACCGGGATCGACCTCGGTGACCTGCGCGCCCGCCTCGGCGAACACGGTGACCGCATCCCGGACCGCTGCCAGCACGCCGGGAGCATTACGGCCATAGCCGAGATCGGCGGAGAAGCCGATCCGTAGACCCTCGACACCGTCACCGAGACCGTCGGCGAAGGAACCCTGCGGGGTCGGCATCGCCGACCAGTCCCGATGATCGAAACCGGTGATCAGATCCAGCAGGATCGCGGCGTCGGCAACGGTCCGGGTCATCGGTCCGGCATGGGACAGGGTGCCGAACGGGCTCGGCGGATACATCGGGATCAGGCCGTAGGTCGGCTTCAGCGCGGTGGTCCCGGTGAACGACGCCGGAATGCGGACCGAACCGCCGCCGTCGGTGCCGATCGAGACCGGGCCCATCCCGAGCCCGACCGCGGTCGCCGAACCGCCGCTGGAGCCGCCGGCATGGTGATGGGCGTCCCACGGGTTGCCGGTGGCACCGTAGGCGGGAGAGTCGGTGACACCCTTCCAGGCGTACTCCGGGGTCGTCGTCTTGCCCAGGAACACTGCACCGCCGGCCCGCAGTCGGGCGACGGCGGGCGCGTCCTCGGTCCACGGCCCGGCCTTGTCGATCAGTTTGCTGCCCCGCAGGGTCGGCCAGCCGTCGGTGAGGAAGATGTCCTTGATCGACATCGGCACGCCGTCCAGCGGTCCGAGCGGTCGACCCTGTTGCCAGCGGCGTTCCGATTCGGCAGCAACTGCCAGCGCTCCGTCGGGGTCGACCAGCACGAACGCGTTCACCCGGTCCTGGAACTGCTCGATGGCTTGCAAAGCGGCCTCGGTCGCCTCGACCGGAGAGACCGTGTTGCTGCGATACCGGTCGACCAGGTCGGTCGCAGTGATCATGGACAACTCGTTCATTGCTGCCCCCTTCCGGTCGGCGCGGCATAGCCTCGCTGCTTGTCCACGATGTTGATCAATTCGCGGCCGTCGAGCCAGCGGTCGGCCTGCTCGACGAACTGGGTGGCCAGTCGATCGAGCCAACCCTCGGTGTCGCCGGAGAGGTGCGGGCTGATGTGCATCCCCGGTTCGTCCCAGAACGGATGATCATCGGCCAGCGGCTCGTCGACGAAGACGTCCAGCGAGGCCGCGCCGAGGTGCCCCGACCGCAGACTCTGCAGCACCGCGTCCTCGTCGACCGAGGGACCTCGGCCGACATTGATCAGGTGGGCGCCCGGCCGCATGGCCGCCAACACGTCGGCGTTGATCATGCCGGTGGTCTGTGCGGTCAGCGGCGCGGCCATCACCAGATGATCGACGGTGCCGACATGATCAACGAGCCGCGCACTGTCCACCACGGTGCCGAAGTCCGGGTCGTCGGTGGCGGTTCGGCGGCCGGCTCCGGTGACCTGCATACCGGCGGCTCGGAGCAGTCGGGCGATGGCCCGGCCGATGCCACCGGTGCCGATCACCAGCACCGGCATCCCGGCGATCGACCTGGTCTCCCGGTGCTGCCAGCGGTGGGCCTGCTGCAGGTCCCTGCTGCGGTAGAGCTGTTTGGCCTGGGCCAGGATCGCGGCCAGCACGTACTCGGCGATCGGCTGGTCGAAGACTCCTCGCGCATTGGACACCAGGACCTCGGAGCCGACCAGATCGTCGAACAGCAGTGCGTCCACACCGGCCGAGGCGACATGGATCCATTCCAGTCGGCGAGCGCGGGGCCAGGCGATCCGCACGGCGGGGGAGAAGAAGTCCCAGACGAACAACGCGTCGGCGGTCTCGATCGCCTCCGGCAGGGTGTCCGCGGTGGCGTAGATCACATCGGCTCGATCGGTCAACTCCTCCAGTCCTGGTGGGCGATCATGATCATCTCGGCATAGCACCGCGATCGTTCTGCGCACGACACGAGCCTAGGAATCGGCATGGCAGATTGTCAACAATCTACTTGGCATGCAGACTAGGTGTCGTAGACCCGAAATGCGGTGCATCGGTCGGGCGTCTGACGGAGTGGGTTGCGAGGCGGAGGAGGTGCGCATGCCGGGCGCAAGTAGGGCGGCGACAACGCAGCAGGTCGTTGCTTCACGCGTTCGCGGGACACGGCATGTGTCGGGCGCAGGAGGTTAGCTGATGTACGTCGAGGGGAGCGGGCTCGCCATCGGGGTCGTGGTCCCGCACGACATGGCGCTGGATCGTGAGTTGTGGCGCTGGACCCCCGACGATGTCACGTTGTTGTTCACCCGGACGCCGTATTCGCCGTTGGAGGTGACGGCGGAGTTGGTCACCGATCTGAGTGATCCGGAGATGATCGGGCGGGCGGCGACCGATCTGGTCACCGTGGAGCCGTTGGCCTATGCCTATGGCTGTACGTCGGGCAGTTTCATCCGGGGTGAGGCCGGGCAGCAGGCGATTCTGGATGCGATCACCACCACGACCGGTCGTCCGTCGGTGACCACCAGTGGTGCGTTGGTGCGGGCGATCCGGCAGCTGGGGTTGCGTCGGGTGGCGGTGGCCAACCCGTATGCCGATGACATCTCGGTCGCGTTCGAGCACTATCTGCACGAGGTCGGTCTGGAGGTGGCCGGGTCGCGGAATCTGGGGATGATGCACGACATCTGGCGGGTCGATTATGCGACCACGCGGCAGTTGTTGCTGGCCGCTGATCGTGACGATGCCGACGGGATCGTGGTGTGTTGTACGAATCTGGCCAGCTATGACCTGATCGCGGAGTTGGAGGCCGAGTTGGGCAAGCCGGTGATCACGGCCAATCAGGCCACCATGTGGGCCGCGTTGCGACTGGTCGGACGGCAGGCCGTCGGACCCGGCCAACGACTGATCGAGAGCGGCAGCTCGATCCCTGCACCACCCCGGGGTCCGGGACGGGCCACCCCGGAGATGTTGACCGCCGAACCGATGAGGAGTCTGCATTGAGTCCTGCTCCACTGAATGCCCGGCAGTTGGACACCGATCCACTGACTGCCGCACCGCCGGAGGAATACCAACGGCGGCTCAGATTGGTCCATCGGGAGATGTCGGCCCGATCGTTGGCTGCACTGGTGGTAGCCGACCCGGCCAATCTGTATTACCTGACCGGCTACAACGCGTGGTCGTTCTACATGCCGCAATGCCTGATCATCCCGGCCGACGGCGTACCGCATTTCTTCGCCCGCGCCATGGATGCCGCCGGCGCCGGTTTCGGCTCCGACCTGGCCGAGGATCGCGACCGGGTCCACGGTTATCCCGAGGACCTGGTGCACCGGTCCGACGTGCATCCCTTTGACTGGATCACCGACCGGGCCTGTGAGCTCGGGCTGCTGCCACCGGACGGGCAGATCGCGGTCGAGGCCGATGCCAACTTCTTCACCGCCCGTGGCTATCTCGCGCTCGGTGCCAGGGTCGGTGCAGATCGGCTGGTCGACAGTGCCGAACTGGTCAACTGGGTACGCCTGGTCAAGTCCGACTACGAGGTCGCCCGGCTGCGTCGGGCCGGCACGATCTGCCAGAACGCCATGCTGACAGCGATGCAGGCGGTCGAGGTCGGGATGCGGCAGTGCGACGTGGTCGCCCAGGTGAGCGCCGCTCAGGCGTCCGGGACCACCGAATTCGGTGGTGACTACCCGGCGATGGTGCCGATGTTGCCGACCGGCACCTCGGCCGGGGTGCCGCACCTGACCTGGAACGCGGACCGGTTCGTCGCCGGCGAGGCGACCACGATCGAGCTCTGCGGGGTCTACCAGCGTTATCACGCACCGCTGGCCCGCACGGTGATGCTGGGCAGGCCGCCGCAGCGGTTGTCCAGGGTGGCCGGGATCATCACCGATGGGATGGCGGCCCTGCTGGATCTGGTCAAACCCGGGATCACCGGGGACGAGGCCCACGCCGCCTTCGACGCGGTGTTGGTCCGGCACGGACTCACCAAGGAGTCCAGGGTCGGCTACTCGATCGGGATCGGCTACCCGCCGGACTGGGGTGAACGGACGGTGAGTCTGCGCCGTGGCGAGCAGACGGTGCTGGCCGAGAACATGGCGTTCCACGTGATCGCCGGGATGTGGATGGACGGCTGGGGGTACGAGATGAGTGAGCCGATCCTGATCGGTGCTGACGGCGCCGAGCGACTGACCGAAGTTGATCAAGGGCTACGAGTGAAGAGGTGAGGATGCGATGAGTGCAGTGACCAGGGACACCCTGTTGGCGGCCCGGACGGGTCAGTTGGTGGGGTCGGTGATCGACTCCTCGACTTCGCTGCTGCAGAAGCAGAGCCACGACATCGTACGGTTCGCGATGGGCAGTCCGGCCGCCGAGGCGATCCCGGACTTCTCCTCTGTCGCTGCCGATGCGCTGAGCGCCGACGCCTTCGACTACGCCGCCACCGAGGGCGACCCGAAGCTCCGTTCCGCCTTGCTGGAGATGCTGTCCGGGACGACCGATGAAACCACGCCGGACCGGTTGACGATCACCGCCGGCGGCATGCAGGGGCTCGATCTGTTCGGCAAACTCTTCATCGACCCGGGCGACCTGGTGGTGATCGAGTCGCCGACCTACACCAACGGCAGTGCCACCGCGCTGTCCTACGGTGCTGAATTGCTCGAGGTCGGTGTCGATGCCGACGGCATGATCGTCGACGAGTTGGAGGCCGCGGTCGCGGCTGCCGGGCGGAAGCCGAAGGCGATCTACGTCATCCCGACCTTCCAGAATCCGTCCGGCACGACGCTCAGTCTGCAGCGCCGACTGAGGCTGCTGGAATTGGCCCGCGACTGGGGATCGATGATCATCGACGACGACCCGTACGGAATGCTGCGGTTCGCCGATTCCGAGATCCCGTCGCTGCGGGCGTTGGCTGAGGGAGATCCGCTGGTCTTCTCGGTGCGTACCTTCTCCAAGATCATCGCCCCCGGTCTGCGGGTCGGCTGGGTGGACGCCGATCCTGCGTTGCAGCCGTTGTTGATCAACGCGAAGCAGGCGATGGACACCTGCGCCAACCTGCCCAATCAGCGGCTGATCGCCGGGTTCCTGTCCGAGGGCAGGTTGGCCGGCCATCTGACCGAGCAGCGCGCCCGCTACGCCGAACGCAAGACGGCGATGCAGTCGGCGTTGACCGAGCACTTCGCCGATCTGGGGACCTGGACCGATCCGTCCGGCGGCTTCTTCCTCTGGGTGACGTTGCCCGGCATCGACACCCAGGGGCTCTTCGAACGGGCGCTGGCTGCCGGCGTCGCCTACATCCCGGGTCCGGCGTTCTCTCCGTCCGGCCGGTTCGGTGATGCCTTGCGACTCTGTTTCGCCTCCAGTACGCCGGACCGGATCGCCGAGGGGGTTGCCCGGCTGCGGCGTGCTGTCGATGGCTGAGCTCAGCCTGCTGCAGGCTTCGGTGCTGGACCTGATCGGTGTCGAGGAGATCACCTCACTGGCTGCCGGTCTGGTGGTCGCGCCGGGAGAGAATCCGCCGGGCCAGGAACAGGCGACCGTTGACGTGCTGGCCCAGGCCTGCGCGCTGCGCGGACTTGATCATGAAACCGACGAGGTCCGGCCCGATCGACCCAACCTGCGGGCGGTGCTGCCCGGTGGCTCGGGTCCGGGGGTGTTGCTGCTCGGGCATTCCGACGTGGTGCCGGTCGGCGACGGCTGGACCACCGATCCGTACGGCGGTCTGGTCCGTGACGGGCGGCTCTACGGGCGCGGGTCGTCGGACATGAAGGGCGGTCTGGCAGCGATGATCGTCGCGATGGGCGCACTGCGTCGTTCCGGGGTGCCGCTCAGCGGCCCGGTCGAGCTCGCGGTCACCGTCGACGAGGAGGACGCCGCCCTCGGTGTGCAGCATTACCTGGCGGCCGGACACGGTCATGATCATCTGGGCTGCATCGTCGGTGAACCGACCGAGCTGCAGCCGATCATCGCCGCCCGCGGCGACGCCTATCTGACGGTGCGGGTGACCGGCCGGGCGGCCCATGCCGGGCACCCGTCGGACGGGCTGAACGCGATCGTCGGCGCCGGACGGGTGATCGACGATCTGTCCCGGTGGCATCGCGAGCTCGCCGCCGACGCGCACCCGCTGGCCGGTCCGGCGACGGTCAGTGTCGGACGGATCGACGGCGGCACCGGCGCCTCCATCGTCGCCGCCGAATGCGAACTGACCGCCGACCGTCGGCTGCTCCCCGGCGAAACCGGTACGGACGCTCTGAAGACCCTGACCGGCCGTCTCGATCAACTGGGGCTGTCCGCCGACGGCTACCGGACCGAGGTATCGGTGGGGCTGGACATGCCTGGTTTCGAGACCGCGGCCGATGATCAGCTCGTGCTCGCTGTCCGGTCGGCGGCTCGGGCAGCGTCGGCTCCCGATCATGACCCCGGTGGCTGGACTGCTGCCTGTGACGGCGGATTCCTGGCCCGCGACGCCGGGCTGCCGGTCGTCGTCTACGGCCCGGGCTCGGTGTCCGAACAGGCCCACCGAGCCGACGAATCCGTGCCCCTGCAGGAATTACTGTCGGCGGCTCGGACCTACGCACTGACCATCCTGGAACTTCTGGGGCCACGAGAAGGAGGCCGACCATGACCACCATCGGACTGCTCTACCCGGGGCACAGCGCCGAGGACGACTTCGCCCACGCCGAGGAAAGGCTGGACGGCGTCCGGCTGCCGCTGGTGCACACCGCGATGGCCAGCGATGCCCACCGGCCCGATGAACTGCGTGCCTGGGGCAGTGCGCAGGCTCTGGCCGACGGCGCCACCGAGCTGAAGGGTGAGCAGCCGGAGGCGATCATCTGGGCCTGCACCAGCGGCAGTTTCGTCTTCGGCTGGGAGGGCGCCCAGGCTCAAGCCGACGAGCTCTCGGCGGTCTGCGGACTGCCGGCATCGTCGACGTCGTTGGCCTTTGCCGGTGCCGCCCGGCAGCTCGGTGTCGACAGCGTCGCGGTTGCGGCGTCGTACCCCGATGACGTCGCCAGGCTGTTCGTCGACTTCCTTTCCGGCGCGGGGATCACTGTTGCCGGGTTCGGTGCCTCCGACATCCTCTACGCCTCCGATGTCGGCAAGCTCGGCCGGGACGAGGTGATCACCATGATCAAAGCTGCGGATACTCCGCAGGCCGGCGCGATCCTGGTGCCGGACACGGCGATGCACACGCTGGGCATCCTGGATGATCTTGAAGCTGCGGTCGGCAAGCCGGTGCTGACCGCCAATCAGGTGTCGGTCTGGGAAGGCCTGCGGGTGAGCGGGCAGCAGCAGGCGGCGTTGAGTCTCGGAGCGTTGTTCGCGGATCGAGCGGCTGTCAGTCGCTACGCGGAAAGACCGTGACGTCTGCGCTGTGACCGTTCGTCGCGAGCTTTGCATCACAGGTGACCAAGGGCGCTCGGAGGCCTTCGGCCAAGGCGATGTACGACGCGTCGTAGCTGGTGAACTGGTGGCGCAGGTCCCAGATCCTCTCCGCGAGCGGCTCGATCTCCTGACGGAGGATGGAGAACGCGAAGTGGTCGGAGATCGCCTGATGTGCTGATGATGCGTTGAGCTTTCGTCCGAGGGTCAGGATCCGGATCGCAGAGAGGACTTCGACGTCGAGAACGTGCGGCGCTGCGAGATCGCCCTCCAGCGCTTCCAATAGGCCGTCGTCCGGATCCTTCCCGATGAGTGCTTCCACCATCGCAGATGCGTCGACGACGATCATGGACGGTCGGCTTGGACTGCGGCGATGATCTCCTGCGGCGTCGGCGCATCGGATCGGTCGCGCAGACGTAGCCGTGCGACCACCTCCGCGTTGCTCGGACGCTCGGCGAGCGTGGTCAACGCTGCGGCGACGTAGGCAGAGAGCGACTGGCCGTCGGCGGCCGCGCGTTGCTTCAGCCGTTCCGCCACCTCGTCGGGAACGTCGCGGATGTAGAGCGTTGTCATGTCTCAAATCTAGCGCCGTGCTAGCAGGTTGCAAGCATGCTCTGAAAGCTCAGCTGCCGTTGGCGGCGTACCAGCGGGTCAGCTCGGCGAAGCCCTCGTCCAGGCTGATCGACGGCCGCCAACCGAGCGACTGCCGGGTCCGTCGCTGGTCGAACCAGTGGGCGGTGGAGAGCTGTTCGACCAGGAACCGGGTGATCGGCGGATCGGCGTCGTCGCCGGGCCGCAGCTTCCAGAGCTGCTCGGCAAGGCTGCCGGCCAGCCGGGCCGGACCGACGGGCAGGTGACGGGTCGGCAGCGGAGCGCCGCCGGCTCGTGCCATCGCCGTAAGGATCTCGCCGATCGGCCGGGGTTCACCGTTGCTCACCACCAGCGCCTCGCCGTGCACGCCGTCGGGTGTGCAGCGGTCCACTGCGGCGACCAGCGCGTCGACCGCGTTCGCCACATACGTGGTGTCGACCAGCACCGCAGCCTGACCGAACAACGGCAACCGACGCTGCCGGGCCCGGGCCACGATCCGGCCGACCAGCTGGGTGTCGCCCGGGCCCCAGACGATGTGCGGCCGGACCGCCAGGACCGCCAGCGTCGCACTGTCGGCGGCCAATGCCAGCAACTCGGCTTCGGCCTTGGTCCGGGCGTATGGGCCGCGTGCGGTGCTCGGGTCTGCCGGGCCGGCCCCGACACCGACCAGGGACGAACCGCTGTGCGCCACCGACGGGGACGACACGTTGATCAGCCGCTCGACGCCGGCTTCCTGGCAGGCCCGGACCACCGCCCGGGTGCCGTCGACGTTGGCCCGGCGGTAGTCCGCCTCGGCTCCGGTCACGTTGACCTTGGCTGCCAGGTGAACGACGGCTTGTTGATCTTGGACGGCGCGGCGTACCAGGGCGAGGTCGGCGATGTCGCCGAGCACCTCGCGCAACCCCGACCCGGACGGTCGGCGCTGCAGCACGGTGACGTCGTCCCCGCGCGCGGCGAGGGCCCGGGCGGTGGCGCCGCCGAGCATCCCGCTGGCACCGGTGACCAGCACCTTCATCGCCGTCAGACCTTCCCGGCGCGTTCGCCGGCCAGCAACCGTCCGGCCCAGCGAGCGAGCCGGGTCCGGTCCACCTTCGACGCGTGTCGGATGTCCACCGGCAACGCGTCGAGCACCAGTACCGCGGCCAGCGGAACGGTCGAGACCGCGCGGACGGCCGCTGCCAGGTCCGGATCGGCGACATGCTGCCGGGACGGTGCTGCACCGGTCGGCACGACCACGGCCACGACCTGCTGGGTGCCGGTCGGTCCGACACCGACCGCGGCCGCCGACCTCACCTGCGGCAGTTCCTCGATCCGCTGTTCGACGCGGACCGGGGTGACCGGACCGTCGGCGGTGCTGATCACGTGCAGCAACCGGCCCTCGACCCAGAGCCGACCATGATCATCTAGGTGGCCGACGTCGCCGGTCCGGTGATAGCCGGGGTTGCGGGAGGCGGCCTGCTCGGTCGCCCAGAGCCGGTCGTAGCGGTCCTTGCGATGGGCGGCCGCGATACAGATCTCACCGGTCACACCGACCTGGTCGGTCAGCGGCCCGTCGGCCCGGCCCTGCTCGTCCAGCGGGCTCACCCGGAGCGTCACGCCCGGCAGCGGCAGGCCGACGCAGACTCCGTTGCCCCGGCCGGCGCTCTCGATCTCGGCCAGCGAGATGTCGGTGGCCGGCAGCACCTCGGTCATCCCGTACGGGGTGTGCAGTTCGGCGTTCGGCAGCAGCTGCTGCACCTCCCGCAGCAACGGCGCCGGTACCGGCGCACCGGCTGACAGCACGGTGTGCACGCCGTGCAGCAGGGCGCGTTGTTCGGCGGTCAGGGCGTCGCTGCTGGCGACCACATTGCGCAACGCGGCAGGGGAGGCGAACACCACGGTCGCGTCCAGTGCTCGTACGGCGTCGGCCAGCGCCACCGCGGTGAGCGTTCCGGGTGCGGTGACGTCCATGTCCGGGACGACGGCGCCGATCCCCATCGCCGGTCCGTAGAGGGCAAACGGTGCGAAGGCCGCGACCAGCCGGTCGTCGGGCCCGACCCGCATGATGCCGGCGACCTTGGCGATCTGCTCCTTGAGCTGGCTCTGCCGATAGACCACTCCCTTGGCCGGGCCGGTCGCGCCGGAGGTGAACAGCACCGCACCCTCGGTGTCGGCCGGGTCGCGGTGCGGCAGCGTGCGGCCGCGGCCGTCCTCCTCGATCTGGCGAAGGTCGGCTTCCCAGCCGCCGATCCGTGCCAGCGCCGTCCGGGAACCGACCCCGATCCGACGTCCCGGGACGCCCAGCGCCCGGATCGCCAGCAACCCCTTGCCGATCCCGATCACGAACCGGGGGTGCGCGCTGCGCAGGGCGTGTGCCATGCCGCGGACTCCGAGTCCGGCGTCGGCGACCACGATCACCGCACCGACCCGCCAGCAGGCGTACACCGCGACGGTCAGGTCGATTCCGGGTGGCACGAGCATCGCGACCCGATCACCGGGCTGCAGGCCGAAGTGCTGGAGCCCGGCGGCGGTGTCGGCGATCCGGCGTTCCAGGTCGGCGAAGGAGACCGTGCTGGTCACCCCGTTGTGCACTTCGGCGGCAGCCGTGGCCGGGTCGTCGGCCCGTCGGACCAGAGCGGCCCAGGGCAGATCGTCCTCGGTCCAGGTGACGGCCTCCGGGGTCGGTTGGGGGACCGGTTCGGTGGCCGGCTGCGGCGCGGACGTCGCGACGTGCCGCTGGATCCAGTGCCAGGTGTCGGTCGCGGTCCGCGGCTCGTCCTCAGTGACCAGGTGGGCGGCGCGGGGGTAGCGGTGCACGTCGGCCTGCGGCAGTCGGCGTTCAAGATCATCGAGGAAGCCGTCGTGGAAGACCGGGTCTCGACCGCCCCACAGCAGCAGCGCAGGCACCTCGAGGTCACCGGCGCCGGCAGCGATCGCGTCGAACGCCGGTCGGCTGACATGATCGGCCTCCAGCGGGATGTCGGCCACGAAGTCGCCGACCGCCTCCCGTCGGGCCGCGCTGCCGTACGGTCGGGCCAGCTCGGCGCGAACACGGGCCGGCAGGGCGGGGCGGGAGAGAGCAGCGGCGGTTCGGACGAACGTCGGGGTCCGCACGCAGGTCGCGCGCAGCAATGCCGGAGTCCGCGCCGGTCGCAGCAACGTCGGCAACTCGGCGCCGACCGGCAGGTCCAGGCCGGTGTTGGCCAGCACGACGGCGGCCAGCTGATCGCGATGCTGCAGCGCCCAGCCGAGCGAGATGATGCCGCCCCAGTCGTGCCCGACGGTGACCACCGGTCCGGTGATCCGGAGCCGGTCGGTGAGCGCGCCGAGATCGGCAACCCGTTGGGGCAGCGTGCGCGACCGGTCGAGTCGTTCGGACCAGCCCATCGAGAGCTGATCGACCGCGACCACCCGCCAGCCGGGCAGCGCCTCGGCCAGGAACCGGCGCCACAGGTAGGACCAGGTCGGGTTGCCGTGCACACAGAGCATCGTGCCGACCACGGGGCGGTCCGGATCGGCGGCGTGGGTGTCCAGGATGTGCCAGGTGTGTGCCGTCCCGGTGCCGGGATCGGTGACCTCGATCAGTCGCGACCAGCCGGGGTCGACGTCGGCGTATCCGCTGAGGTCCGGCGCAACGGCCGGTTGCGCAACCCGTCCCCGTCGCGTTCGTGCTCGGGTGCGCGGGTACGGCGCCGTCGTCACCAGGCGCTCTCGACTCACCAGGCGATCTCGGCGAAGGAGGTGTTCAGGCCGGAACCGATGCCCATCAGCATCACCTGCATGCCCGGCTGCAGCCGGTCGGCGTTCTGAGCCAACGTGAACGGTACGGCGGCCGCGCCGAGGTTGCCGTAGGTCTCGACCGTGGTGGGGCAGCGGTCGGTGCTGACGCCGATCGCCGTGGCCATCGCCGCGATGTGCTTGACCGAGGTCTGGTGGCAGAAGAAGTAATCGGCCCCGGACCAGTCGAAGTCCTCGGCGGCGTCGGTCCAGGTGTCGATGGCAAGCTTGATGCCGGCCCGGAACAGCGCGCCACTGTCGGTGTTCATCAGGTTCATGTCGCCGATGCACAGCTCGTGATGCTCGCTGCCGGACCGGCTGACGCCGCCGATCACGCGATGGCCCTCGGGGTGCTGGTCGCTGCGGCCGATCACCATCGCTGCCGCGCCCGATCCGATAGTGAGGCTGGCGAACTGGGACTTGACCTCCTTGGCCGTGGCTTCCGGGCTCTCCAGGCGCCGCAGGGTGGCCTCGTGGAGGTCACGGACCGACTCGGCGTCGACCAGCAAGGCGTAGTCGATCTGTCCGGAGTCGATCATCATCCCGGCGACCTGCAGTCCGTTCACGAAGCCGAGGCAGGCGTTGGCGACGTCGAAGCTGAAGCAGTTGGTCGGCAGCCCGAGCTGATGATGGACCGCAACCGCTGAGGACGGCTCCAGGTGCGGTCGGGTGACGGCAGTGCTGATCAGGACGCCGACCTGCGCGGGGGTGATGCCGGCTTCGGCCAATGCCTTGGCTCCGGCCATCGCGGCGGCGTCGGCAAAGCTGACGTCCTCGGGCCACCAGCGTCGCTCCCGGACCCCGGCCAGTTCCTCGAGCATCCCGCGCTTGAGGCCGGTGCGTTCGTGGGTCGCCGCCAGTCGGTCGTCGAACTGCGCGGAGGTCGCCACCACCGGCGCCTCGACCGCGCAGACCGACAGGATGCTGGTGTTCTTCAGCCGATACGTTGCGTTGCCGCTCATGTGCCTTCTTCTACCCTCTGCCCGCTATCCGCCCGCACCGGTGAACGGGTGAATCGCCTTGTCGGCCGCCCGACCAGCTCGGGTCGGCGGGCGCCTACGCGGGGGACCAAAGGCCTGCGAAGCGCACCTATGACCGTACGTAGTCGAGCGCGGCGACACAAACCTCGGCGGTTCCTGGCCCCCGGATCGGGCTCCGCGCGGCACGATTTGGGGGATGTACCGGAGACATCCCCCAACTCGCGCTCCGAGTCGTCGTTGCAACCGAACATAGCCGATCAGTCCGTCCAGGTAGCCCCTGTGTGCCGGCGTCACGGGTCGTCCAGTTGCCCGATCGTTGGTGGTGTTCATGGGCCGACGCTGGCAGCGGTGGAGGCCACGCCTCGCTGCCGTGAGAGTCAGAGCCGAGAGAGCAGATTGTGAGCCCGTCGCCGGATGGGGCCGATGCCCTCGGCGTCTCGGCTCGGATGGACGCGATTGGTGAGCAGGACATACCACCGGCCGGCGTCCGGGTCGACGTAGAGCGAGGTGCCGGTGAAGCCGGTGTGGCCGTAGCCGTTCGGGCCGATCAGACTGCCGGCCACGGAGCTGGGATGGTCGACCCCCTGCCAGCCGTAGCTGCGGCGGAGGTTGAGCTCGTCAGTGCGTGGCTTGGTCATCACGCGCAATGTCGACGGGGCGACGAAGACGGGGTCGGTCTGGTTGGCGAGCAGGCCTCGGCCGATGCTGATCAGGTCGTCCAGCGAGCCGAAGAGGCCGGCGTGACCAGCCGTTCCACCGAGGACCGCGGCGTTCTCGTCATGCACCTGCCCCTGCACGATCCTGCCTCGCCAGGCGCAGGATTCGGTTGCTACGCACGGGATCCCGCTCGGCTGGAACTGCAGGGTCGCAGCGTCGGCGGGCTTGGCGACCAGATCGGTGATCAAGGCGTCCAGTCGGTCGCCGGATACCCGTTCGGCGATCAGGCCGAGCAGGATGAAGCCTTGGGAGGAGTATTCGACTCGACTGCCGGGACGGGTGAGGATCGGCAGTTGTCCCAGCGCCTCCAACATGGCAGTGCGGGATCCGGCTCGGCGGAAGAGGGGGATCCGGCCGGGCAGGCCGGAGGTGTGCAGCAGAAGTTCGGCGATCGGGCGATCGGCGAACGACGACCCGGCGTACTCATCGAGGACCTGGCCGACGGTGTCACCGAGATCGAGTCGGCCGTTCTCGATCAGGGCGAAGATCACCAACGCGACCAACGGCTTGGTGACCGAGGCCAGGTCGAAGAGTTCGGTGCCGTTCAGCGGGCCGGTGTCCAGCGGTCGTTCTTCTTGATCAACTTCGCCCGCGTACTCCGGCCAGGCTCGGGTGCCGAGGTGGCCGCGGACGAGGACGCCGTCCCGGTCACCGGCGGCCCAGGCTGCGGCGGAGAAGATCCGTTGTTCACGACCGGCGGCGATCAGTGCGGTGAGTTGATGATCGACGTCAGCAGCTGAGGCGCTCATCCGACGCCGTCGCGTCGACGGTAGGCGCCCAGCACGGCGGAGGATTCGCCCGCCGTTCGGGTCACCAGATCGCTGATCCGGTCGATGGTCGCATCGTCGGAGAGCGTGAAGGTCGTACCGGCGACGCCGATCGCACCCAGCACCTGACCGTCGGCACCGAATACCGGTGCAGCGATCGAACGGACGCCGGGATCGTCGCGGTCATCGGCGAGCACCGCGTCGTGACCGTCGAGCGCCTGGCCGAACGCGGTGCTGGTGACGTCGTCCGATCGGCCGGGACGGGCCGGCAAGCCGAACGGGTCGGTCGATTCCGCCGAATCGACGATCACCGTCCGTTTCCCGTACGGCTGGGCGAAGTGGGCGCTCATCCCGGTCGCGGCCCGCAGCTGTTCCAGGCCGCTGCGAACGATCTTGTGCCACGGCGCGTCGACCAGCGCGGCGTTGGCGATGCCGAGGAAACGCGGGCCGATCGCGTATCGGCTGCCGGGGCCGGTCACGACGAAGCCGCGTTCGACCAGGCTCTGCAGCATCCGATAGACCGTCGCCTTGGCCAGCCCGGTGCTGAGTGCCAGGTCGGTCAGCCGATGCGGGCCGGGGTGATCGGACAGTGCGGTCAGCACGTCGAGCACCTTGGTTGCCGACGAGCGCTGATCCGCCGCTGATCGATGTGCCCCTGATGAATGAGCTTGAGGGGTTCCGCTGGGCATGACAACAGGTTACAGTCGTTCAACCGCAGTTTCGACTAGTGAAACAAAAGGATGTTTCTGTGAAACCAGTGAGTCGACGAGATCTGCTCCGCAGATCGGCGTTGGCGGCTCCGCTGCTCGGGATGCCGGCCTGGCTGGCCGGCTGCGCATCGACCTCCGCGTCCGCCGACGGGCGCCGGATCCGGGTCTCCCAGGCCGGCGACCCGGACACCCTGGATCCGCAGAAGCAGGGCGACATGACCTCGATGAACGTGTTGATCAATATGTTCGACACGCTCACGGCCCGCAGCGTCGACAACGAGTTGGTGCCCCGGCTTGCGACCTCCTGGCGGGCCGTCGATGATCATCACTGGCGCTTCCGGCTACGCCGCGGTGTGCAGTTCCACAACGGCGAGCGCTTCGATGCTCACACCGTCAAATACAGCATCGACCGGCTGCTGGACCCGAAGACCGAGTCACCGATCGTCGAGCTCCGCTACGTCACCGGCGTCAAGATCATCGACGACTACACCGTCGACTTCGTGCTCAGCCAGCCCGATCCGGTGCTCCCGGCCAAGGTGTCCCTGTTCGGTGGCGTGATGGTCCCACCGCGTTATCTCGCCGACGTCGGTGATGCGCAGTTCGCCAAGGCGCCGGTCGGCACCGGGCCGTTCCGGTTCGAGAGCTGGAAACGCGGGGTTGCGATCCGGATGCGCGCCGACCCGAAGCATTGGGGGAGCCGTCCGGCCTACGACGACCTGGAGATCCAGACCCTGGAGAATCCGGCGTCGGCGCTGGCGGCGCTGCAGAGTGACGAGGTCGACCTGGTCACCGGCCTGGTGCCGGACGCGGCGCTGCAACTGGAGGGTTACAAGGGCGTCCAGGTGGAAGCGCTGCCGGGCTTGCGGATGTCCTATCTCTCCTTGGACACCAGCGATCCTGTGTTGTCCGACGTCCGCGTCCGGCGGGCTCTCAACCACGCGATGGACGTGCCGCTGCTGGTGAAGGCGATCTTGAACGGGCACGGCCGTGAGGTGCCGACGATGATCCCCCGGGAGTCGTTCGGCTTCGACTCGTCGATCAAACCGTACCCCCGTGATCTCGGGCTGGCCCGGAGACTGCTGGCCCAGGCCGGGCATCCTCGTGGTTTCTCCACCACTCTGACCGCGTCCAGCGACGACTCGGCGACGGCCCAGGCGATGTCCGGGCTGCTGGCCAAGGTCGGCGTCGAGGCCAAGGTGTCGTTGCTCGACCCGTCGATGTATTCGGAGCGGCTGACCAGCGACAACCGCAGGGCGCTCGGTCCGATCTACCTGGCTGCCACTACCGGGTGGACCTTGGACGGGACCAGCCCGGTGCAATCCAACATCCGTTCCGACCGACGGCAGAGCCGATGGCACGACGAACGCGCCGATGCGCTGATCGACCGGGAGGAGAATTCGATCAAGCCCGCCGACCGGAAGAAGGCCTTCTCCGAACTGCAGCGGATGCTGGCCCGAGAGGCGCCGTTCGTCTTCCTGTACCAGGCCGACACGATCCTGGTCCGCAACGACCACATCCGCTGGAAACCCAACGTGATCGGTGATCTGACGATGGAGAGTGCCCGATGGCAGCAGTGATCATCGACCAGCCGTCCAGCTCCTCCCGTCCGGCGGCCGGCGCGGGAGTCGGCCGGGCGATCGTGTCCCGGGTCGTGTCGTCACTGGTCGTGCTCTTCCTGGTCGCCACCGTCGCGTTCGGTCTGGTCCGGATCTCCGGCGATCCGCTGGCGCTGCTGCTCCCGCCGGACGCCACCAAGGAACAGGCCGCACGACTGGCCTCGCAGCTGGGGCTCGATCAACCGCTCGCCGTGCAATATCTGCAGTATCTCGGCGGCCTGGTACGCGGCGACCTCGGCACCTCGATCTACTTCGATCAGCCGGTGCTGTCGCTGATCGGTGAACGGCTGCCGGCGACGGTGCTGCTGGCGTTCTCCGCGTTCGTGCTGTCGCTGCTGATCTCTCTGCCCGCGGGCATCGTCGCCGGCATCCGCCGTGGCAAGATCACCGACACGGTGATCAGCGGTGTCATCCTGATCGGTCAGTCGACTCCGGCGTTCTGGGTCGGGATCGTCTTCATCCTGATCTTCGCCGTCCGGCTGCGGGTGCTGCCGGCTGCCGGCTACGGCTCGTTCGCCAACCTGGTATTACCGGCCGTCACCCTGGCGATCTACTCGATCGCGGTGGTGGCACGGGTGCTGCGCACCTCACTGACCGACGAGCTGTCGTCGGACTACATCCGGACCGCCGTCGCCAAGGGCCTGCGTCCGCGTGAAGTGGTGATCGGCCATGGACTGCGGAACGCTTCACTGCCGGTGATCACGGTGATCGGCCTGGAGCTCGGATCCCTGCTGGGCGGCGCGATCCTCACCGAACAGGTGTTCTCCTGGCCCGGGATCGGGCGGCTCACGGTGGAGGCGATCTCCAATCGCGACTTCCCGCTGGTGCAGGGTGCGGTGTTGTTCTTCGCGACCGTGTTCGTGGTGGTCAATCTGCTGGTCGATCTGTCCTACGCGGTGCTCGATCCGCGGGTCCGGGAGGGCCGATGACAAGCCTCGCCCCGACGACAGGAGCATCCGCGATGATCAGGAAGGTGCTGCGCGTCCGGTTGGCCGCCCCGGCGTTGGCTGTGCTCGCCCTGGTGGTGCTCTGTGCGGTGTTCGCGCCACTGATCGCACCGAACGATCCCAACGGCCAGGACCTGTTGATCAGGCTGCAACCACCGAGCTGGCACGCCGCGGACGGCAGGGTCCACCTGCTCGGCACCGACAACCTGGGACGGGACGTGCTGAGCCGACTGATCTACGGCTCGCGGGTGTCACTCTTCGTCGGACTCGCGGTGGCGCTGATCTCCGGCACCATCGGCGCGGTGATCGGGATCGTCGCCGGCTTTCGACGAGGCTGGGTCGACCGCGTCCTGATGCGGCTCGCCGACGTCCAGCTGGCCTTCCCGTCGATCCTGCTGGCGCTGGCGGTGGTCGCGTTCCTGGGCAACGGGCTCTGGGTCGTGATCATCGTGCTCGGCGTCACCAACTGGGTCGGCTATGCCCGGGTGGCACGATCCAGCGTGTTGTCCCTGCGGGAACGGGACTTCGTGCTGGAGGCTCGGGCGATCGGCGTCGGACCGATCATGATCATGCGCCGGCATCTGTTGCCGAACGTCTTCGCCCCGTTGATGACCATCGCCACCCTCAACGTCGCCTCGGCGATCATCGTCGAGTCCGCGCTGAGCTTCCTCGGTCTCGGCGTGCCGGCCGACATCCCGACCTGGGGCTCGATGTTGGCCGACGGGCAGCTCTATCTCGGCACTTCGTGGTGGGTCGCGGTCTTCCCGGGACTGGCGCTGATGCTCACGGCGTTGTCGATCAACATCACCGGTGACGCGATCCGCGACGCCACCGACCCGAAGGGGCAGCGTCGATGAGTGAGCAGACCTCGAACGAGCCGGTGCTCGCCGTCGACGACCTGCGGGTCGACTTCGCCGCGACGTCGGGGACCGTGCACGCCGTCCGCGGAGTCTCCTGGGAGCTGCGGTCCGGCCGGACGTTGGCCATCGTCGGCGAATCGGGCAGCGGCAAGTCGACGATCGCGGCCAGCATCCTGCGACTCAACCCGACGCCGCCGGCCAGCTATCCGTCGGGTTCGATCCGCTACGACGGTAGGGATCTGTTGACCATCGGCGAGGCGGAGTTGCAGGACATCCGCGGCAATGCGATCTCGATGATCTTCCAGGATCCGATGTCCAGCCTCAACCCGACCACGCGGGTCGGTGTCCAGATCGGCGAGGTGCTCCGCCGGCACCGGGGCGGGCGACGCAGGCAGCATCGCGATGCCGTGCTGGCGGCGTTGCGGTCGGCCGGGATCGACGACCCCGAACGCCGTGCCACGCAGTATCCGCACCAACTCTCCGGCGGTCTGCGGCAGCGCGTGATGATCGCGATGGCCCTGGTCGGCGACCCCCAGGTGTTGATCGCCGACGAGCCGACCACCGCACTGGACGTCACGGTACAGGCCCAGATCCTCGACGTCCTGGTGGAGTTGCAGCAGTCCCGCGGGATGGCGCTGTTGTTGATCACCCACGATCTCGGAGTAGTCGCCGAGGTCGCCGATGACGTGCTGGTGATGCGGGCCGGGGAGATCGTCGAACGCGGGCCGGTCGAGGCGATCCTGACCGATCCGCAGCACTCCTACACCCGGCAACTGCTGGCGGCGACGCCACGGCTGCGCGACGATCGCGAGGAGAGGGCATCGTGACCGCACCGGAGACGATCCTGCGGACCTCGCAGCTGTACAAGGAATTCCGGGTCTCCGGCCGTCAGGATCCGTTCGTCGCGGTGGACCGGGTGGATCTGGAGGTCCCGGCGGGACGAACGTTGGCGATCGTCGGTGAGTCCGGGTCCGGCAAGACCACGGTCACCCGGATGATGCTCGGACTGCTGGAACCCACCGCGGGCACGATCGAGCTCAACGGTCGTGATCTTGCGCAGTTGACCACGCGGGAGATGTTCGAACAGCGTCGTCAGATGCAGGTGGTCTTCCAGGATCCCTTTTCCAGTATGAATCCGCGACTCCGGGTGGCTGACATCGTCGCCGAACCGCTGGTCACCCACGAGGTGGCTCTGCGGGGTCGACGCGGGCGCCGGGAACGGGACGAAAGGGTCGTCGAGCTACTCACCTCCGTCGGACTCGACGCCGATGACCGGACCCGATACCCGCATGAATTCTCCGGCGGCCAGCGGCAGCGGATCTCGATCGCGCGGGCCCTCGCGTTGCGGCCGAAGTTGATCATCCTGGACGAGCCGACCAGCGCCCTCGACGTTTCGGTGCAGTCCCAGGTCCTCGACCTGTTGGGCTCACTGCAGGACGAGTACGGCCTCAGCTACGTCTTCGTCAGCCACAACCTCGCCGTCGTCCGGCGACTGGCCGACCAGGTTGCGGTGATGCGTTCCGGTGCGGTGGTCGAGAGCGGACCCGTCCACCAGGTCTTCGACGAACCGGAATCGGACTACACCCGTACGCTGCTCGGCGCCGTCCTGGAGCCCGATCCACGGCGGTCGCGTCGCCGTCGGCGAGCCGCCGCATGACCCGGCGGGAGGCCTCCGCGACCGCAGAGCCGGCCCCGTCAGGTAGACAGCCGCGACAGGACCAGCCCGGCCCCGCCGAGCAGGGCCACGTCGTCGGCGTTGGTGTCGGCAGCGACCAGCCGCGGACGCTCGGCGAACTCGGCCCAGTCGCTGACGGCGCGGAGACGATCCTCGATCCGGCCGAGGAAGCTCCCCCCGCCGGCGGCCGCGTCACCGTGGACGATGTAGAGGCCGGGCGTCAGCAGGTGTTGCACCGAGGACAGGCCGATGGCGAGGTTGTCGGCGTAGTCGTGCATCAGCTGACGAGCCACCGCATCGTTGCGCGCAGCTGTCACCAACGCGGCCACCCCGGCGATCGGACCGAGGCCACGTTCGGTCGCCTGTTCGCGCAGCCAGCTGGTGGTGGCGATCGTCTTCCAGCAGCCGCGATTGCCACAGGAGCAGCGCCGGCCGCCGGCCACCACGGTGATATGCGCACCGCTGCGTCCGCCGAGCGGGGCGATCACGTGACCCTCGTGCAGGATGCCGACGCCGAGGGTGTCTCCGGTGGAGACCGAGGCGAAGCAGGACCGCCCCGAACCATGGCCGAACCACCGGTCGCCGAGTACCTGCAGCCGGGCCCGGTGATCGGCGAAGACCGGCACTTGCAGGGCGCGCCGCAGGGTCGCGGCGATCGGGAAGCCGGTGAGGTCCGGACGGTCGTCGATCCGATGCAGCACTCCGGTCGTGTGATCAACAAGGCCGACGCTGGCCACACCGACACCCCGCAACCGTTGTCCGGCCAGGCAGTCCTGCACCGTGTCCAGCACTGTGGTCTGCACAGCATCCCGATCACCGCCGGTGCCGAACGGCGCCGCGGAACGTCGGATGATCTGCCCGGTCGGACTGACCAGCGCAACCCGTACGGAGTCTGCGACCAGCTCGACACTGCCGAGCATCAGGTCCGGGAGCGTCCCAGCCGTCGGCCGGGCCTGCAGGTGCCGGACGCCGGCAACAGAGTCGGTCATCGTCCTTCCAGTCCATCAGGTGGGCTCCACGTCCTGGAGCCGGAACGGAGCAAGCGAACGTGACTGTACGCCATCTGGCCCAACTCACCCGGGGTCAGGCGCGAGCCGCCGCTGCCGGCGGCGGGATCGCCGTGCTGCCGATCGGATCGATCGAGCAGCATGCCGATCACCTGCCGTTGGGGACCGATTTCCTGCTCGTGGACGCCGTGCTGGACCGTGCGTTGACCAGGCTGGAGAGTGACAGCACCGAGTGGCTGCGGCTGCCGACCCTGACCTACGGCCACAGCCCGCATCACCTCTTCGCGGCAGCGGTCACCTTGCAGCCGGCGACCGTCGCTGCTGTCCTGGCCGACATCCTGGCGTCGCTGTCGGCAACGGGCTTCCGCCGGATGATCATCGTCAACGGACACGGCGGCAACGACGAGCTGATCCGACTCGCGGTCAAGACCCATGCATTGCAGCAGCAGGGCTCGGCGGCGGCCTGCTCCTACTGGACGCTGACCGACGACTCGAGTGCCGACCAGGCCGACCAGGAGGTGGAACGAGTCGAACGGACTCCGGGCCACGCGGGTTGGTTCGAGACCTCGCTGATGATGGCCGCGCACCCCGATCTCGTCGCCGAGGACCGGCCGTATGCGCCCGCCGACCCACCGCCGCTGTTCGACCGCAGCCCGCATCCGACCCTCACCGTCGAACGGCACGGCGAATGGTCTCGGGTCGGTGGCATCACCGACGACCCGAACGACGCCGACGCAGCAACCGGAACCATCCTGCTGAAGCGTCGGGTACAGGGCATGTGCGCCGCGCTGCGTGCCTTCGATTTCACCACCCGCTAGCCGACCGACCTGATCTCTGGAGGAACCACCGAGCATGATCATCACCAGCGTCGACGTCTGGGTCGTCAACCTGCCGTTGACCAATCCCTTCACCAGCTCGTTCGAGACCAAGATCGGCGAGACCCGGACCGTGGTCAGGATCCGCACCGACGACGGTCACGAGGGCTGGGGCGAAACGATGTGGGGTGCGCCCGTCGCTCGGCTGACCGAGCAACTCGCCGAGTCCTTGGTCGGCTGCAGTCCGTTCGCCCTGGAGGCATTCCACGGCAAGCACACGATGGTGCCGTTCTTCTACGGCTACATCGGCTATGCGGCGTTGGCCGGTCTGGATGTGGCCTGCTGGGATCTGATCGGGAAGATCACCGGCCAGTCACTGACCGACCTGATCGGAGGTCGGGTCCGTGACTCGGTGCCGATCACGGCGTTGATCACTCGCGCCGACGCCCCGACGGCGTCGGTCGCAGAGCTGCCGTCCGCACTCGCCGATCATGCGGCTCGAGTGGTTGCCGAGGGCGGATTCACCGCCGTCAAGCTGAAGGGCACCAAGGATGTCGACGGGGACGTGGCGATCATGAAGGCGTTGCGCGACCGGTTGCCGAAGGTCGAGCTGCGGGTCGACCCGAACGCCGCCTGGAGTGTCCCGGATTCGATCCGGGCCGGGCTGCAGCTGGAAGATCTCGACCTCGAATACCTGGAGGATCCGTGCCGGGGGATCGACGGGATGGCCCAGGTGCGTTCCAAGATCAGGATCCCGCTCTGCACCAACATGTGCGTCGTGGAGTTCGACGATTTCGCTCCGGCGGTGCGGCTGGGCGCGGTCGACGTCATCCACGGCGACGTCTACAAATGGGGCGGGATCAAGGCCACCAAGGACCTCGCAGCGCACTGCCGGACCTTCGGGCTGGGGATGAATCTGCACAGTGGCGGAGAGCTCGGCATCGCCACCGCCGCGCACCTCGCCGTCGTCGCTTCCACTCCTGAGCTGAGCCGGGCGATCGACAGCATGTATTACCTGCATGAGGACGACATCATCGACCCGATTCCCCTGCAGGACGGACGATTGAGCATCCCGGACGGCCCCGGTCTCGGCGTCACCGTCGACGAGGACAAACTCGCGCACTACGCCGCGCTGAACGCCCGCGACGGTGACCTGGTCAAGTAGTCGGAGTCGTACCGCAGATCAGGTCGCGCAGAAGGTGGCAGTCGCCAGTGCGAGAAATACGGCGAACGCGTCATCGCTTCCCGAGGCGACCAGCATCGTCATCGACCGGCCGTCGTCGCGACGATAGGCGTAGCTGACGTAACCCAACAATTGGCCACCATGGCCCCAGAGGTGCCCGCCACACGGAAGGTCGAAGCGCTCCAGACCCAGACCGTAGCTGAATCCGAGGCCCATCGGGACCGTGCGCTGCATCTGGTGCAGTGCGGACGAGCTGATCAATCGTCCGGCCAACAGGGCGTCCAGGAAGGTATCCAGGTCGGCCAGGGTGGAGATCATTTCGCCGGCGGCCCAATCCAGGCTCTCGTTCTGCTCGGTGACATCGACGGTCCGGCCGTCTCCGCCGGATCCGACGGCTCGCACGGCCGGCTCCGGGATCCGCGGATCGTCGCCGGGAAGCGATGTCCCGCTCAGCTGCAACGGTTGCAGGATCCGGCGTCGAATCTCTGAGGCATACGGGCGGCCGGTCAGGTGTTCGATCAGCAGGCCGAGGACGACGTAATTGGTGTTGGAGTAGCGGAAGTCGGCGCCCGGGGCGAAGTAGGGAGGATGATCAAACGCCACCCGCAGCAGCTGCCGAGGAGTGTAGTGCAGATAACGCTCCGGACCCCGCCATCGGTTGGTCGACAGGTCGTACCGCTTCATGTAGTCGTAGAGACCACTGGTGTGGTTGAGCAACTGCCGAACGGTGATGATCTTGCCGTTCGGCACCAGCCCGGGGAGATAGCGTTCGATCGGCTCGTCCAGGCCGACTCGACTCTGATCGACCAATTGCAGCACGACGGTGGCGACGAACGTCTTGGTCACGCTGCCGATCCGGAACCGCTCCGCGCCCGTCACGGGACTCGTGGCACCGGGGCGCGCCACACCGCTGGACCACGTTCGGCTCACTCCGGGGCCGCTGACCTTCAGCAGTGCCGCCGAGCCTTGGCGTGCGCCCAGCTGGACCGCGCCTGCCGTGAGCTGATTCCTGGCCAGTTTCAGGGACCCGATGGCGGTGATCATCAGCAGCGTGATGATCATGACGGTGATGATCAACAGCCAAGCCAACCTGCGTAGTGTCTGCACTCGGGCAACGGTAGGCAACGGCACGGCGGCGGACATTGCGGTTGTCCGCATACCTGAACCGGCGTTGCCGGGCACGCCCGGCTATTGTCGCGGCTGTGAGGGAGATCGCGCTGTCTGATCCGGTCGGGAAAAGATTCGTCCCCGACGTGCACAACGGCACCGGCGTGCTGACCGTTGCCGGGTCGAGCGGACGGCTGGACACCGACCGTGCGCAGGTGCTCTGCTCCGCCGGAGCGATCGTGGAGACGATCCAGTGGTTCGGTGGCCCTGGCCAGCATGCGCAGCCCTGGGAGATACCGGTCGAGCTGTTCCGGCAGCGGGTCGCGGCGGTGGCCGCAGAATGCGATCGCCTGGTGTTGGTCGGAACATCGTTCGGTGCCGAGGCGGTGCTGCTCACCGGTTCACTCGATCCGCTGGTGGACGCCGTGGTCGCGTTCGCACCCACCGACGTCGTCTGGGCAGGATTTCGGCCGGACGGCACGCAGACCTCCCATTGGACGGTCGGCCGCAGCCCGGTGCCGTACCTGCCGCTTGTCGACTGGCGTCCGACCAGCGAGCCACCGGCGTTTCGCGAGCTGTATCGGCTCTCGCGCGAACATGCGACGGACGCGGCCGCCGCCGAGATTGCGGTCGAGCGGATCCCGGACGTCCTGCTGGTGGCTGGCCCGTGCGCCTCGGCCGACTTGACGGGCGCGAGCGTGGGCACGTAACTTTCTTACGGAATTTGAGTTCTGTAATGTGGAATGACCGTCGAGTGTCGACGGGCTGTCGATGAAGACGTGGAGGAGTGTCGTCGATGCCGCACCCAGAGAGATCGTCGGTGATCGCCTGGGCGAGCGATCAGCTGAAGGTCGCGCTGCCGACCGATGCGCAGCACCCGTCGATCGCGATCGATCCGACTCTTGCGCGTGAGGCATTCCGATTTTCGCGGAGCGGCGACGGCACGTTGCTGGTGTCCGGTGGCGATGACGTCGGCGTTGCGTACGGGCTCGCCGAGGTCGCCGACCGAGCCCGATTCGCGACGGATCCCTCGGCGGCGCTGGCCTCGATCGGTGCCGAAGAGTTCGCGCCCCGGACGCCCGTGCGAGGGATGCTGCGGACCTTCTCCAGTGACGCCCTCGACCTGCCGTGGTTTCGCAGCGAGGACTTCTGGAGCCAGTATCTCGATGAGCTCGCAACACATCGCATCAATCGATTCCAGCTCGCGCTCGGCATGCAGTACAACTTCTCCCACGACCTCAACGTCGTCGACAACTACTTCTGCCTGGCGTACCCCTTCCTGATCGACGTGCCGGGGTACGACGTCAGGGTCGCCGGCGTCGACGAGAACGAGCGCGCCGCCAACCTGGCCGCCCTGCGCTCCATCGGTGATCAGTGTCGTCGCCGAGGCATCGATTTCCAGCTCGGTCTCTGGAACCATGCGCTGCATTCCGAACTGGGCGAGGCGAAGGGGCTGCGTTACCGGATCCGCGGACTGCGT
The DNA here is from genome assembly GCF_900105385.1 of Microlunatus soli. Lineage (NCBI taxonomy): Bacteria > Bacillati > Actinomycetota > Actinomycetes > Propionibacteriales > Propionibacteriaceae > Microlunatus > Microlunatus soli. The sequence goes on from NZ_LT629772.1 coordinate 5,751,923, forward strand.
GAGGATCAGGTCGCCGGCTACACGAGTAAGGCGTTGCCGACGCTTCTCCGAGCCGTCCCGACGATCAAGGGAATCACCCTGCGGGTGCACTACGAAGGGGGAGTCCCGGAGGGTGAGCGGTCCAACTTCTGGCGGGAAGCGTTGAGCGGAATGGCCGACCTCGACCGTCAGGTGTCGATCGATGTGCACTCCAAGGGTGTCGACGCGGCGCTGCTGGACATCGCCGGCGCGAGCAGCCGAGGAAAGGTCGAGGTCTCGGCGAAGTACTGGGCCGAGCACATGGGCCTTCCATATCACCAGACCGCGGTCCGTGATCTTGAAAAAGCTCGGCCCAGCAATGATGACGACCTGCGGGGCATCACGCAGAACGCGCGTCGGTTCACCCGTTACGGGATCGGAGACTTCCTCTCCGCCGACCGTCCGTACGACTTCTTGTTCCGGGTCTGGCCGGGAAGTCAACGCTTCCTGCTGAGCGCATCTCCTGAGTTGCTCAGCGGTTACGCCAGAGAATCGGTGATCGGAGGGGCGGTCGGTGTCGAATGGTGCGAGCCGCTGACCTTCCGGGGACGTAAGAACAGCGGCTTCGGCAACCGCGATCTGTACCGTGACGACGAACTCAGCAACGGCCTCCAGGACTGGAAGAAGTACCGCTACTTCTATCGCCTCGCCGGACGTCTGATGTACGACCCGGACGCTGATCCCACCCAATGGCGCCGCTACCTCAGCGGTGTGTTCGGTGAGGCTGCCGGGCCGATCGAGGACGCTCTGTCGGTTGGCAGTCGGGTTCTGCCGCTGGTCACGACCGTGCTCGGGATGAGTGCATCCAACAACTTCTTCTGGCCGGAGGTGCCGACCAACTTCCCGTTGGCGCACACCGGTGGCGCCGGCGTGTACGACTTCGACACCGCCGAGCCGAAGCTGTGGGGAGGCATCTCGCCGTTCGACCCGGCGATCTTCGACACGACTTACCAATACGTCGCCTCCGAGGTCGACGGCGAGCCGACCGGCCGGTACACACCGGTGGAGGTTGCCCGATGGCTCGACGGGCTGGCCCGGTCGGCGGTCGCCGCGCTCGACGCCGCCGCCAGCAGCGTCGTCGATCCGACGGATCCGGAATTCGTCCGGGTCGATGTCGACGTCAGGATTCAGGCCGCCCTGGCGCGCTTCTATGCGGCGCGGATTCGCGCCGGCATCAGGTACGCCCGCTACGAGCAGGCGAAGAACGGTGCCGAGTTGCTGGCCGCGGTCGAGGAGTACGCCGTCGGCCGGGAAGCCTTCGCCGAGGTGATCACTCTGGCCGATGGGGTGTATGCCGACGAGATCTGCTTCGGTGACCGCGTCACCGAGCGGGGGCATTGGACCGACCGACTCGACCAGCTCGATCGGGACCTGGCCGCGTTGCGGAAGGAAGCGGTGGAGCTCCCCGGCGATCCGAGCGGAGCCGTTGCGCTGCCGCTGGCCATGCCCGAACGGGTACCGGACCCACTGACGCATCAGCCGCCGGCAAACTTCGAGCCGGGCAACCCGTTGCCGCTGCGGGTGGAAGCCGACGCCGCCTCGGTCGAGGTCCGGTTCCGGCATCTCCATCAGGGCGAGAGTTATCGCCGCCTGCAACTGCGACACGAGGGCGGCGTGTTCATCGGTGAGCTTCCTGACGACGTCGCCGACGGCTCTTTCCCGGTGCAGTACTACTTCGTCGTCGAGACCGATACGCACCGACGACAGGTCTCCCCGGGGATCGGCGAATCGCTGTGCCAACGCCCGTATCACGTTGTGCCGTCGTCCACGACCGCCTGATCAACGCACCATCATCGAGGGCCGCGCCGTCGATCGATGATGCCGAGGTGATCAAGCGAGGGCGCGACGTCAGGCGTGCGAGATCCGGACCTGATTGCTGGCTTCGCGTTGCAGTTCGGCGTCCAGGAAGCGGTGGCTGAGGTGTGCGATCAGGTCGGCGTGGGCCGGGTCCTTGGCCAGATTGTGTAGCTCGTCGGGATCCTGCTGAAGGTCGAAGACCTCGACGTGATCATCGCCGCGATAGATGGTGATCTTGTACCGGTCGTCCACGTAGCTGCGGATGTGGACCCGGCTGGGTTGGAAGCGGTTCTCCACCACGGCATGATCACGAGCTGGGGCTCCGCCCGACCAGGCTCGGAGTTGATCAACTCCCTGCATCGCTCCGGGGGTCGGTTGTCCGGCGGCAGCCAGGAAGGTCGGTGCGAGATCGATCAGCGAGGTGATCGATTCCGTCGCGCTGCCGGCCGGGATCTGAGGAGGAAAGCGCGCCAGGAAGGGAATCCTGATCAGGTCCTCGTAGTGGAACGGGCCTTTGGCGGTGAGACCGTGTGCGCCGAGGAAGTGTCCATGATCGGTAGTGAAGACGACGAGTGTGTTGTCGGTCAATCCGCGCTGATCAAGGGAGTCGAGGATGCGCCCGACCTGATCGTCGATGAAGCTGATCATGCCGTAGTAGATCGCCAGGTGTTGGCGCATGGTGTCCTTGTCGATCACCTGTCGGTTGAAGCCGTGCGTCGCGTACGGCGTCTCGAACCATCGGCTGAAGTCCGGATCGTCCTTCTGGGTCTCGGCAAACCACGGGTGCATCTGGTCCAGCTCGCCGGGGACCAATTCGCCGGGTTCGCAGTCGGCAGGGTCGTACATCGATGCGTACGGTTCCGGCACCAGGTAGGGCGGATGCGGATCGTGGAAGCTGGCCCACGTGAAGAACGGGCGCTCGGTCGTCACCGCATCGTCGATCATGGCCAGCGTCCGGTCGCCGGTCCACCTGGTGTAGTGGTACTCCGCCGGGAGATCCCAGCGATGGAGGCGTCCACCGCTGCCGTCGGTATTGCGGAAGTAGCGCGGCCAATCGGTCAGGCCCTGCTCCTGCATCCAGAGCGCGTAGTGGGCTCCGACCCACTGCTCGTCGGCATGGTTGCGCGTGATCTCGATGTGGTCGAAGCCGTAGAACGGTCCGTGGAACGATCGCCACAGATCCCAATCCCGGAAGTGTTCCGGCGTCTCGATCGAGGTCTGGCCCGGGACGGACGCGAGTGGTTGCAGGTGCGCCTTCCCGATCAGCGAGGTCCGATAGCCGGCGGCGGACAGTAATCCGGCCACCGTCGTCGCCGACTCGTCGAGCTTCGTCCCGAGCGTCCAGGCGCCATGGCTGGACGGATACTGACCGGTGAGGATCGAGGCTCTCGACGGCGTGCAGAGCGGGTTCGGGCAGTAGGCCCGATCGACGGTGACACCTTCGGCAGCGAGCCGGTCCAGATGCGGAGTCTGCAAGATCGGGGTCCGGGTGCCCATCGCCTTCCAGTGATGCTGATCCGTCGTGATCAAGACGATGTTGGGTGCGCGGTCGGCCGTACGGGACGGGGAGGTCATGCAGAGAACTATTCCAGGCTGCGCGTTCAGCTGACCGCCAGCCAGGGGAGAGGGATGCTCGCCGGCCAACATCGAGCTCCTTGTCCGGAGCCGATCCGCTCCGCCCAACGCCGCCCCGACCTGTCGGCCGAGTCGGCCGAGCTCATGCTCGGAAGAACTGTCGGTGGGTCGTTCTAGTGTGTTGGACATGACCAACGGGACGTTCATTGCCGACGCGGCGGGTGATGCTGCGTCGGGGCGTTCGAGTGTCTCGGACTGGTTGTCTCCTGGTTTTCTGGATGGCCCGTCGGATGATCATCCGTGTTGGGATGAGGGATCACGGTGGGATCTCGAGTTGCCCGACGATCCGGGTGATCTGGTGCACACCGTCGCCCCGCCCCTGGTGGGTGTGCGGCAGGCGGTGGACCGGATCGCATCAACACAGCTGTGGCAGTTGTCCGATATCGAGTTGTTGGAACGGCTGGATCAACTCGGCGCTGTTGCCGACCGGCTCCGGGGTGAACAGTTGCGGGTGATCGCCGAGACCCGACGTCGCCGGATTTGTGAGGATCAGCAGGGCTGGACCGTTGCCGACCGGATCACCGATACCGGCCGGCTCCGACCCCGGCAGGGTCGGGCGATGGTCCGGCTTGCCGAACAGCTGGAACGATTCGAGTTGATCGCGGCTGCGATCGGCTCGGCGGATGTGACGGTGGAACAAGCCACCGCGATCTGCACCAGTCTGAAGAATCTCCCTGCTACCGCCGACCCGGTCGAGGTCGAAGGACTGCAATCCGAGTTGATTATCCGCGCCGCCGAGTTCCCTGCCGATGCGTTGCGCCGGCTGGCGAACCGTCTGATCGAACAGCTCGAGCCCGACACCGTGGACGAACGACTCGGCGCCCAGTTGGAGGCCGAGGAACGTCGGGCCCGGCGGGACCGGTATTTGACCTGGCGGCATGGTGAACACGGATCGATCGATTTTCATGGCCGATTGCCCGCGGTTGCCGGGGAAGCGTTCATCGGTCAGCTCGATGCCTATGAGAAACAGGCCCGAGCCAAAGGCCTTGATCACCGGATCGACCCGGACACCGAGGTGCCGACCCTGGCGCAACGCCGCGCCGACGCTCTGACCGCGATGATCGACGACCTGGCCCGACGCCAACTCGCCCCGTCGGTGCATGGTGACCGGCCGCGGGTGGTGATCGTGATCGACTACGAGCACCTGTTGGCCGGACTCCGATCCGGAGGAGTGATCCTCGGCTCCGACGAGACCGTCACACCCGGCGAAGCCCGCCGGTTGGCGTGTGGTGCGGACCTGCTGCCGGCGGTCTTCGGTGGCCCGTCGACGGTCCTGGATCTTGGCCGAAGAGTGCGGTTGTTCACCGGCGCGCTGCGGCAAGCGTTGACCCTGCGCGACGGCGGGTGTGCCTTCCCGGGTTGTGACGTGCCACCGATCCGGTGCGAGGGACATCACATCCTGCCGTGGTGGGACGGCGGCGAGACCTGCCTGTCCAACGGCGTCCTGCTCTGCACCCACCACCACCATCTGGTCGAACCCGACCCCACCGCAGCACCGGCCAGTCGATGGACCATCCGACTGGACCACCACGGACTGCCCGAGGTCATCCCACCGGTACGGATCGATCCGCGACAGCGACCCCGACAACATGTCCGCTTCACCGAACGATCCATGCGACAACGCCGCTGAACCCGCGGGCCGAATATCCATCCGGATCCGATCCGATCCCGGAGAGTTGGGAGTTGATCACTCCGCGTATGCCCACGCGCGCCGGAGCGGAGTCAGCACATCCGGCGACCAGCAGCTGCCCAGTGCCCGACGCAGAGCGACGAACGCGGCGGATCCACGGCCCTTGGATTCTGGTTTGCGTCCGCCAGCGCTTCGGACCGGCTGCCGCCGCAGTCGATCTTGGACCGATCAGCTGTGCGACGCCGCCAACAGCTCCATCGCCGCCCAGTCCTGGATCGCTACACCGACCGACTTGAAGACGGTTCGTCCCGACACGGCGGGTGCTCCGCCGACGATCGTGGTCAACTCGGTCAGATCGTCGGTGCCGATCAGATCGGCCCGCACGGCGTCGATCAACTCGCCGGACTCGGTCATGCAGGCGGCAAGATCATCGACAACAACCGACGCGGCGTCGGTGATCAACTCGGAGGGGAACTCGTGCATCGACGGTTTGTACGAGCCCACCGCGTTGATGTGGACCCGTTCGGCCAACTCCGTCACCGCGAACAGCGGCGCAGTGCTGGAGGTGGCACAACAGATGATGTCGCAGCGACTCAGGTCGCGATCGCCGATCGCCACCACAGCAAGGTCCACCTCGGGAAGCTCTGCCCGCAATCGGGCCATCAGCGGATCGGCCCTGGACGGCGTTCGAACCACGACGGTCACCTCGCTCAGCGGCCGCACCGCGTGCACCGCCCGGACCTGATCGGCGGCCAGCGCTCCCGCGCCGAAGATCGCCAAGCGCGAGGCGTCCGGCGCGGCCAGCAGATCCGTGGCCAGTCCGGTGATCGCCCCGGTCCGCAGGGAGGTGATGGTCTCGGCCGGGGCGACCACCGAGCGGTCGGTCGCGGTGCTCGACCAGCTGACCAGACCGCTGATCATCGGATCCCGACCGGCGGCCAGTGACAGGATCTTGACCACCAGGGACTCACGGCCGCTGTGCCGGGTCGGCATCACCAGATAGCCGGAGTCGGCGAGCGCCAGTCGCTGCGGCAGCTCGAAGGCCCCGTCGCGCAGGTCGGCGAAGGCCTCCCGCAGGGCACTGATCAACACCCGTGGCTCGAGCAGCGAACGGGTTGCGGCGTCGTCCAGCGTGATCAGAGGCATCGAAGTCGTAGGATAGTCGACAATGAACAAGACCAGCCGCTACCTGGAACCGCTGATCCGGGAGTCCACACCGAGCATCATCGCCGACAAGATCCGCGATGCGATTGGTCACGGCGACATTCCCGCCGGCGCTCAGCTCTACGAGGCCGATCTCGCCCGCACCCTCGGGGTGAGCAGGGGACCGCTCCGCGAAGGACTGCAGCGGCTCACCCAAGAAGGTCTGCTGACCTCGGTCCGCAATCGCGGTGTCTTCGTGATCGAGATGACTCCCGACAATGTCCGCGACATGTACCTGCTGCGCAGCGCGATCGAACGCGCCGCGCTCGGCCTGCTGCTCAAACGCGACCCCTCTGGTGCCCGAGACCGGTTGACCGACATCTGCATCGAGATGGAAAAGGCCCATGACGTCCCGGCTCGTTCCGAGGTCGATATCGCGTTCCACGAGGAGCTGGTCGCGCTGTCCGGCAGCGAACGGCTGCGCCGGGTGCACCGGACCATGATCACCGAAACCCGGATGTGCATCCACGCGCTGGCCGAGAGCTACGCGCTGTCCGACGACCGCGTTGCCGAGCATCAGGCGATCGCCGACGCGATCGCCAAGGCCGATCCCGATGACGCCGATCGGCTGATGGTGGAGCACATGGACGATGCGCTCGCCCGACTGATGCCCGCAGAGTGAATCGCGACCCGAAATCAGTGGCGCTCGAATAGCACGATCGTGCTAGATTTGTGCTGTGACCAAGGGGGGCGAGACGAAGACCGCGATCCTGCATCGCGGCGTCGCCACCGCGTTCCGGGTCGGTCTCGGCGGGCTGACAATCGGCGAGTTGGCCCGCGACACCGGTCTCAGCAAGAGCGGTCTGTACGCCCATTTCCGGTCCAAGGAAGCGCTGCAGCTCGACGTGCTGGCCCAGGCCAGGGCTGAATTCATCGACGCTGTGCTGCGACCGGCCGTAGCGGTGCCGCGCGGTGAGCCGCGGGTCCGTGAGCTGTTCGTCCGGTGGCGTGACAGCGGCGGTCAGCGCGTTCCCGGTTGTTGCCTGTTCGTCAAGGCTCTCACCGAATTCGAGGGCCAGGACGGCGCCGTCCATGATCAACTGATCCAAGATCATCGCGATCTCTATGACTCGGTCGCGCAGATCTTCGGCACCGGGATCAGTGAGGGCCAGTTCCGTGCCGACGCTGATCCGATGCAATTGGCCTTCGCGCTCGGCGGGATCATGTATGCCGGCTATCACTGGTCGTCCGTGGTCGGGCCTGCCGAGGCGACCAGTCGTTCCCAGCGGGCTTTCGAGGACCTGCTGAACTCCGTACGAAGCTGAGATGAGGTAACGCCATGTCCGCGGGATCGGCAGCACGCAAGAAAAGCACGACCGTACGACTTCAACTGGCACGGGTAGCGCTGACCCGGCGCGCCTTCGGCGTGCTGGAGCGGCTGGCACCCTGGCCGGCGTCACGCTGGGCGCTGGATCTGTGGTGCACCCTTCCGGGGAACGCCGGCCGCCGCCGGGACGCACGCCCCGGCCCGGGGAACCGCTCCTGGGTCGAGTCCGACGGTCACCGGATCGCGGTCGAGACCTGGGGTAGCGACGGTCCTGCGGCGTACCTGATGCATGGCTGGGGTGGCTGGCGGGGTCAACTCGGTGCGCTCGTCGCACCGCTGGTCGAGGCCGGCTATCGGGTGATCGCCTTCGATGTGCCCGGCCACGGCGACTCCGAGCCGGGCAGCCTCGGACGGGGCCGGGGCAACGGGATGGAATTCGCTCGGGCGTTGACTGATGTCGCCGCCGTTCACGGTCGTCCGGCGGTGGTGATCGGGCACTCGTTCGGCTGCGCCACCGCAGTACTGGCGATTCGCGACGGGCTGCAGGTGGATCGTTTGGTATTGATCGCGCCCGCTGTCGATCCGACCACGTACCTGAAGGCCGTCGGGGCCGTCTTCGGGTTCGGGCCGCGGGTCTTTGCCGGCCTGCACACCCGGATCGAGCGGCTCGCCCGTCGGCCGCTGTCCGACTTCGACCCGACCACCGTCGAGGATCCGAGCGCGATGCCGCCGACCCTGCTGATCCATGACCGCCGGGACAAGGAGATCCCGTACGCCGAAGGGGAGCGATTGGCGGCTGCCTGGCCGGACGCCGAACTGATCAGCACCGAGGGTCTCGGACACCAGCGGATCCTGGCCGATCCGACCGTGATCGCTCGCGCCGTCGACTTCGCCACGGCATTGCGTGCCGGATGACCGAGTCGCAGGGTGGGTGCGGCCGCCGATCGATCACTCCGGCGTAGGATCACGCCGATGTCGGACTTCACCGGATTCAGCATCGCCGCGCTGGACTTCTACGACGACCTGGAGTTGGACAACAGCAAATCGTTCTGGAGCGCGCACAAAGCGACCTACGACGAACACGTCCGAGCCCCGATGCTGGCGCTGACCCAGGCGTTGGAGACCGAATTCGGGGCGGCCAAGATCTTTCGTCCCTACCGCGACGTGCGGTTCGCCAAGGACAAAACTCCGTACAAAACGCATCAGGGCGCTTTTGTGGCCACCGCCGAAGCGACCGGATGGTACGTCGAGCTCGGTGCAGCAGGCGTGCGGATCGCGGCCGGGTTCTACCACGCCGGACCACCGGCATTGGACCGGTATCGCCGCACGGTTGCCGACGACGTCCGTGGCCCCGAGTTGGAACGTCTGCTCGCCCGGCTGCGGCGGGCCGGCTGGGAGCTGGGAGGCGATCGACTGAAGACCTCTCCGCGGGGCTTCAGTGCCGACCATCCGCGTATCGAATTGCTCCGGCACCGGTCGCTGACATTGGGCAAGTCGTTCGGCTTCGAGCCGATCATTCACTCCGCCGAGCTCGCGACAGCGATCGGCAAGGAGTGGCGCAAAGCTCGACCGCTGGTCGAGTGGATCACCCGTTATGTGTCGGGCTGACCCATGACCAGTTAATGAAAGGCCCATGGATAATCCGTACGGCTTGACGACCGCCTTCAAAGCACGGTTGTCTGGATCCCTAGTTCGAGTAGCCGTCTCTTTACGGAGTTCCCCCATGGCCTTTCGTTCCCGTCAGTCGACCAAATTGGGCAAGACCGAGGAGCCTCCCGCTCCCGAGCCCGTAGCTCAGCCGCCCGCGGCGGCAGCAGAGTCGACACCAGCTCAACCCGCAGCTTCGGCCGAGCCGGTTGCGTCCGCTCAAACCGGAGAGTCGGCCCAGCCCGCGAAGCCGGCACCGGCTGCTCAGCCGTCATCGGCCCAGCCTTCATCATCGGCTCAGGCCGCGGCGGCTGCTCAACCTGCGGGAACGCCCACACCCGCTGCGGCCGGCACGCCGGCCCCGACGCAACCGGCACCGGCCAACGCTCAGCCGACTGCTCCGCAGGCCGCCAAACCGGGGACTCCCGCCCCGGCAGGCTCAGCATCGGTTGTCGCCGGGTTGGAGCAGAAGTGGCTGCAGACCCAGGCCTACTTCCTCGACGAGCCCCGCGAGGCCGTTCGTCGCTCCGACCAGGTGGTCGGCGACGTTCTGGAACATCTGACCAACGTGATCGCCGGCGGCCGGCAGGCGATCCGTGCTCGCTGGAACGACGCGGAGCTGGGCACCGACGAACTGCGTGCGGTGATGATGAACTACCGCGAGCTGATCCGGCATGTCATCGGCGCCGCGGAACTTCCGATCGACACCTCGCCGCCGAAGAACAGGCCGGCTGCAAAGCCGGCGTCGGCAGCCCCGTCCGGGCAGGCCCAGTCGTCCGGTCAGACCCAGTCGTCCGGTCAGACCCGGCCGCCCGGTCAGACGCCGGCGGGTCAGGCAGGCAGCCAGGCACCCGCACGGCCGGCCGCGACGGGTCAGGCCCCGGCAAGTCAGACCGCTACCGGGCAGGCGCCGGCGAGTCAGACCCCGACCGTAGGGACCAGGCCGACCGAGGCTCGGCCGGCGAACGGAAGTACCGCGCCGACATCGAGCAGCTGACGGTATCGAGCAGCTGACGGTGGCGAACGCCTGAGGCGGCACCTGAATCGAGCCGGCCGGACGATTGTCCGGGCCGGCTCGACTCGTCGGTCCTGTCAGGGGTCACCCCTGGGGTCAGGCCTGTCCGGTTCAGGCTGTGATGCCGATGTACTTGACCTCGAGGAACTCGTCGATCCCGATCGAACCGCCCTCCCGGCCGAGACCGGACTCCTTGATCCCGCCGAACGGGGCGTACGGGTTGGACACGACGCCCTGGTTGAGCCCGACCATGCCGAACTCCAGTGCCTCCGAGACCCGCAGGGCGCGCCGCAGGTCGTTGGTGTAGACGTACCCGACCAGGCCCCACGGGGTGCCGTTGGCGAGTGCGATCACCTCGTCCTCGGCGTCGAAGGGGGTCAGTGGTGCGACCGGCCCGAAGATCTCCTCGGCGTTCATCGCTGCATCCGTGCTGACCCCGCTCAGCACGGTCGGCGTGAAGAAGTAGCCGTCGCCGTCGACCGGCTCACCGCCGGTGATCACGGTTGCGCCGCGATCCACCGCGTCGGCCACCAGCCGCTGCACCTTGTCCAGTGACGGCTGGTCGATCAGCGGCCCGACGTTGACACCGTCCTCGGTGCCGCGGCCCACCGTCATCGCGCCGAGTTTCTCGGCCAGCCGCTTACCGAATTCGTCGATGATCGAGGACTGGATATAGATCCGATTGGCGGCCGTACAGGCCTCGCCCATGTTGCGCATCTTGGCGGCCACGGCGCCGGCGACCGCCTCGTCCAGATCGGCGTCGTCGAAGACGATGAACGGCGCATTGCCGCCGAGCTCCATCGAGGTCCGCATCACCTTCTCCGCACATTGGGCCAGCAGGATCTTGCCGACCTTGGTCGAGCCGGTGAACGACAGCTTGCGGGCCAGGCCGGAGGTGATCATCGGCTCGGTGACGCCTGCCGCATCGGTGCAGGTGATCACGTTCACTGCGCCCTCAGGCAGTCCGGCCTCGGCCAGGATGCCGGCCAGCGCCAGCATCGACAGCGGCGTCTGCGGGGCCGGTTTGATCACGCTGCTGCAACCGGCGGCGATCGCCGGTCCGAGCTTGCGGGTGCCCATCGCCATCGGGAAGTTCCACGGTGTGATCAGGATGCACGGACCGACCGGTTGCTTGGTGACGAGGAATCGCGCGCCGCCGGCAGGGGCGGTCTGATAGCCGCCGTCGATCCGGACCGCCTCGCTGGCGAAATGCCGGAAGAACTCTGCAGCGTAAGTGATCTCGCCCTTCGCCTCTGCCAGCGGCTTGCCCATCTCCAGCGTCATCAGCAGAGCAAGATCATCGATCCGCTCGTGCAGGAGTTCGAAGGCGCGGGTCAGGATGTCGGCCCGCTCCCGTGGGCTCAGGGCAGCCATCACCGGCTGGGCCTTGACGGCCGCGTCGAGGGCGGCCCGGCCATCGGCGGGGGAGGCGTCGGCGACCGAGCAGAGCACCTTGCCGGTGGCCGGGTCGTGGACGTCGAAGGTTGCTGCCCCGGATGCGTCGGTCCAGGATCCGCCGATGAAGAGTTGCTTGTTGACGGCGTCGATCACAGCGGTCTCGGATGCGGTGTTCATCACTCCATCTTCCTTGAACGGTCGTGGTCAGGGTGGCCGGTCGGAATCCGACGCGAGTCGGGATTGCGTTTCTGCCGATTGGTAGGCAGCATAGAACCGATCCTAAGATTGTCGACAATCGGACAACAGTGATCCTCATGACATCAGCACTGACATCAGCACGCAGACCGACCGAGGTGGAACCCCATGGCTGAACTCTCCCAGATCCTCAAGCAGGCGACCGGTGTGGTCGCCGCCCGCGGCGAGGGCGTCTATCTCTATGACGAGCAGGACCGGCGCTACCTGGACTTCACCGCCGGGATCGGAGTGACCAGCACCGGTCATTGCCATCCGCGGGTGGTCGAGGCGGCCCAGCAGCAGGTCGGGAAGCTGATCCACGCCCAGTACACGACGGTCATGCACCGACCGCTGCTCACCCTGGTGGACCGGCTCAGCGAGGTGCTGCCCACCGGTCTGGACCGGATGTTCTTCGCCAATTCCGGTTCGGAGGCGATCGAGGCGGCACTGCGGTTGACCCGGCAGGCGACCCGGCGGCCGAATGTGATCGTCTTCCACGGTGGCTTCCACGGCAGGACCGTTGCGGCCGCTTCGATGACCACCTCCGGCACGAAGTTCAAGGGCGGCTTCTCGCCGCTGATGTCCGGTGTGCACGTCTCGCCGTTCCCCGACCCGGGTTACTTCGGCTGGAGCGTGGAGGAGTCCACCGACTTTGCCCTCAAGCAACTCGACTACGTTCTGCAGACGCTGAGTCAGCCGGAGGAGACCGCGGCGTTCTTCGTCGAGCCGGTGCTGGGTGAGGGTGGTTACGTGCCGGGCAACACGCGCTTCTTCGCCGGGCTGCGGGAACGTGCCGACCGGTACGGCATCCAGTTGGTGCTGGACGAGGTGCAGACCGGCTTCGGCCGGACCGGCAAATTCTGGGGCGAAGATCATTTCGACGTCCGGCCCGATGTGCTCGTCACCGCCAAGGGCCTGGCCTCGGGCTTCCCGTTGTCCGGCATCGCTGCGTCGGACGAGCTGATGGAGAAGGCCTGGCCCGGCAGCCAGGGTGGGACGTACGGCGCCAACGCCGTCGCCTGTGCCGCGGCGCTGGCGACTCTGGATGTGATCGAGGACGAGAAGCTGGTGCAGAACAGCGCCGATCGCGGCGAGGAGCTCCGTGGAGCGTTGGCGTCGGTCGCCTCCGGGCATGATCAGATCACCGACGTCCGCGGCCTCGGACTGATGATCGGCAACGAGTTCCGAGATGCCGACGGCAACCCCGACGGTGCCACTGCCGGTGCTGTCCAGCAGGAGGCCGCCAAGCGTGGACTGCTGCTGCTCACCTGTGGCGCCTGGAGCCAGGTCGTGCGCTTCATCCCTGCTCTGGTGGTGAATTCCGAGCAGGTCGACGAAGCCGCGTCGATCTGGTCCGATGCCGTGCAAGCCGTGCTGGCCCGCTGACCGACGATCGGGTTCGACCGGGCTACCAGCGTCGTTGCACCTCCTCGGCGTGCCCGGGCACGCCGCTGAAGCTGATCCGGTCACCGTCGATGTCGACGGTCCCGGAGAAGCGGCCGAAGCACATGTCCGCACGATTCAGCACGATCCATCGGTTGAAGACATGGTGGACGTGTTTGGTCGGGACGAACTCGACCCGGACGGTCGGGCCGGTGAGGGTCCACGGTCGGAGCCAGTCGCCGGGATCGTACTGCCACCGGAGGTGTTCGCTGATCTTGTGCAGGACGCCGTCGAGCCGGATCGAATTCTCCGTCGACGGCGTCCCGTCGGTCCACTTGCCGCCGAACTGGAGACCGAGTCGTCGGCCGTCGGTGGTGGTCCCGTTGCCGGAGGCCCAGTTCCAGAAGGTGAAGTACGGCCACCGACCTCGACCGTGATCATGGATCACCATCGAGCTGTCTGCTTCGACCCGGTGCTCGACGCCATCGACGGTGACGGTGCCGGTGGCCGACAGCCCGTTGTCCTTGCGGGTGTATTGGAAAAGCCGATTGCTCCACGGCACAACGACTCCCATCGACTCATGATCGGCTTCGGCCTGCACTCGCAGAGCCACGCGGATCCTCGGTGAGGTGGCGTACAGCTCCGATCCCCGTCCGCGAGGGACGAACTCGACGGTGGTGTCACGCCGCTGGGCCCGCATCGGTGTCGCGTTGTCCGGATCGCGCATCCCGACATGGCGGGGCAGCCAGATGTTGCCGCCCTGTCGGATCTCCCGATCCTCGGTCCGGCTGCCGTAGGTGACAGCGACATTGGCGCGGTAGTCGTGATCGGAGATGTTCAGCGTGATCACCGCGTCCGGTGTCGAGATCGACCAGTACTCGAAGCGCTTGTTCCGCCCCCAGCCGCGCAGGTTCGCTCGGTGCACGGGCGACCGCGTCCAGCCGACGGCCGCCGGATTCAAGCGCCCGGATGGAAGACAGAGATCGACCGGCTCGGTGATCTCCCGCTCGGTGATCGCTTCTCCTGCGTCCGCGACCGGTCGTATCGGCAGCCTCACTGATCGATCATCCCTTCGTTGCTCCTTCGGCGAGCCCGCCGATCAGCCATCGCTGGACCAGCAGGACGAGTAGGACGACCGGCAGCACAGTGATCATGCCGGCCGCGGACAGGGCACCCCAGTTGACGCCGTTCTCGGTGTCGCCGACCATGCCGGCGATGGCGACCGGGAAGGTGGTGGCATCCCGGTTGGTCAGCACCAGGGCGAACAGCAGCTCCTCCCAGGCCAGCACGATGCTGAAGATGAAGGTCGAGACCAGCCCGGGCAGCGAGACGCGGAGGATGATCCGGAAGAACGTCCCCATCCGCGAGCAGCCGTCCAGCATCGCCGACTCCTCCAACTCCTTGGGCAGTGAGCGGAAGAAGCCCCGCATCAACCACATCACGTACGGGATGATGAACGAGCAGTAGGCCAGGATCAGCGCTGCGTGGGTGTCGGTCAGTCCCCATGTCCGGGCGACCAGGAACATCGGCACCGCAAGCGCAACCGGTGGTACGCCGCGGGAGGCGAGGATCAGGGCGCCGATCACACCGGCACCCTTGATCTGCAGTCGCGCCAAGGCATAGCCGGCCATCGCTCCGGCGGCCAGCGACAGCAGCGCTGAACAGACGGCGACGATTGCGGTGTTGATCAACTTCGGTCCGAACCCGCCCTGGGTCAGGACCTCCAGATAGTTGGACAGCACCGGAGTGAAGAGCAGCGTGGGTGGGGTGGTGAAGATGTCGCGCTGTTCCTTCAACGAGGTGAGCAGCTGCCACACCAACGGCAGCAAGAACAATGCGCAGACCAGCACTCCGGACCAGATCCGAAGCCGCCGTCCGGCGATGCCGCTCCGTCGTCGCCGGACACTGCTCTGGGGAGCGGTGGTCACAGTCGGTCCTCCAGCTTCTTGCTGCCCCACAGGAAGACGAAGGTCAGCGCCACCGTGATGATCAGGACGATGATCGCCATCGCCGACGAGGTGCCGAATCGCAACAGCTGAAAGGCTTGGCGATAGACGTACAGATTCACCACGTTGGTCGACTGTCCGGGGCCGCCGTTGGTTGTGGCCAGGATGACGTCGAACATCTTCACCGCGGTCAACCAGCGGACGACGAAGGTCGCGGCGATCATCGGCGCAAGCATCGGCAGACTGATCGAGGTCAGGGTGCGCCATCGGTCCGCGCCGTCGACGGCGGCGGCTTCGAAGACGTCCCGGGGCAGGGTCAGCATTGCAGCCGAGGCGATCAGGACGATCAGCGGCACCGACCGCCAGGTGTCGATCAGAACAATGCTGATCATGGCCATTCCGGCGCTGCCGAACCAGTCGACGGTGCCGATGCCGAACAGGCCGAGGAACCAGGAGATCACGCCCCACAGCGGATCGAGCATGATCTTCCAGATCCCACCGGAGACGATCGGTGACACCACCATCGGCACCAGGAAGAGCGCGCGGACCACGTTGCGTCCCCTCCACTCGGCGTTGATCAGGAACGCGATGCCGAAGCCGAGCGCGAGCTGTACCGGCAACGAGATCACCAGATAGATTCCCGTGACGATCAGCGAGTTGCCGAAATTGCCGTCGGTCAGGACGTCGAGGTAGTTGTCGGCGCCGACCCATTCCGACGGAGCGAAGCTGGCAAGATCAAAATCACTGACGCTGATCCGCAGGGTGTACAGCAGTGGATAGGCCAGTACCGCGCCCAGCAGCAGGATCGCCGGAGCCAGGAACGACCAGCGGCCGGCGATGTCGCGCCAACCGCGTCGGCGTCGGAGGCGGCGTGTTGTCAGGGTGTTGACAGACGTCATGGATCAGTGCTCCAGCAGTTCTGAGATCTGTTCGGCGGCTCGCGTCAGCGCGTCACGGACGCTGTGCTGACCCTGCACCGCAGCGCTGGTCTCGTCGGCGAGCACCTGTTGGATCGCTCCGGCTTGTGGCGATCGCGGTCGCCACATCTGATTCTTCTCCGCTGCGCTGAAGCCGCTCTGGATCGTGTCGTACATCGCAGCGAGCCACGGCTTGTCTGGCCGGGAGGCCAGGGTGGACCTGCGCGCGGGGAACGAGCCGAGGTGGTTGGCGCACCACAGCTCACCGGTCTTGGAACTCATCCACTGCAGGAGCGTCCAGGCAGCCCGTGGGTGGCGGCTGTTCTTGAAGATCGCGCCGCTCCAGATGCCGCGGTGCGTGCTCGGACCCCGACTGCCGGCGGGCATCGTCTGGATGCCGACCTGATCCGGGCTCAGGGTGGTGACGCTGCTGTCGACGGCGACGCTCTGGTAGGCGCTGCCCCAGGTGAACAGACTGGCGATCCTGCCCTGCCGGAATGCATCCAGGGGTTCGTTGTAGTTGTAGGTCTTTGCTCCGGGAGGTGCATACCTCAGCAGGTCGACCTGGAGTTGCAGTGCCGCCTGGCCATCGGGGGTGTTGAACTGCGGCCGCATGGCGTCGTCGAACAGCCGTCCGCCGTCGGCATTGAGGACTGTCTGCCAGAACGGGGGTGACAGTTCGCCACGGGCCCAGGTCAGGCCCGTTGCCCAGGAATTGATCCGGTCGTCGCCGCCGGTGGCCTGGACCAATCGTGGGGCCTGCCGGGCGAAGCTGCCCCAGCTCAGGTCGGGTGTGGGCTCAGCGACGCCCGCCTCGGCGTACAACTCGCGGTTGTAGATCATCAACAGCAGGTTCGAGCGCAGCGGTACGCCGTACTGACCGCCGTTCCAGGCACTGGCACCCAGGGCAGCGCTGTTGAAGTCGTCCCAGTCGTAGTCCGGGTCGGTCCAGGAGGCCGCGTCGCGCTTCAGGTCGAGCAGTAGCCCGGCATCGGCCAGTTGCGGAGTCCACGGGTCGTCGAGCGTGATCAGGTCGTAGTCGGGGTCCTTACTGGTGCCGTTCAGGACACCCTTGGCGACCAGACTGTCGTACGGCGTCGAGTCGATTGTCACGTCGACGGTCGGGAAGTCCTTGTTGAACTCCGGGACGAGCTCGTCCTGCCAGGTCTCGGCGAAGGCGTCGTTCGACATCATCGTGAGCTGTACGTGCTGGTCCGGTGTGCCCAGTCCGTCGGCAGCCGGTCCGGATCGGTCGTCGTCACAGCCGGTGAGGGCGGCGCCGGCGCCCAGGGCGCCGAGACCGAGAAGTGCCGTCCGTCTGCTCAGACGGCTCGGTGACCGGCTATCGGTCATGGCTGCTCCTTTCGCCCAGGGCTCCCGATCGGGCCGTGGGTCCGGCGGCGAGATCGTGCCGTCCCAGGGGGCTGCCGATCCGCGATCGGCGGCCGGGGGCGGCACGACAGTGCTGAACTCAACCAGAGAAATGCCATTATTGCAACGTGCCAACACCGCGAAAGTCTCCGTCCGAGGGCGATGTCAGCGGGCGGACCCGGGCGGGTGATCTGCGCGTTCAGCGCGCTGCGGGGCCGCCGGTGGACTCCCTGATCACCAGCCGGTGCGGCGTGACCTGGCCGGTCGGCGCCGTCGCCGGATCCTCGATTCGGCGGAGCAGGATGCGAACGGCGGCGGAGGCGACGGCATCGAGGTCGGGCGAAACCGTGGAAAGGGTCGGCTGGGTGAAGGACCCTTCCGGTACGTCGTCCCAACCGATGACAGCAATGTCGGCGGGCACCCGGACGCCGTTCAGTCGAAAGGCGTGCATCAGTCCGATGGCCAGCAGGTCGTTGGCGCAGACGATCGCGTCGAAGTCATCGATCCTGTCCAGCAGTGACTCCGCCCGGGCAAAGCCCTCCTCGCGGGAGTAGTCACCCTCGGCGGTCGCCGGCGGGGCATCGGCCGCCGGCCCGACGACCCACGACGCGGAGAATCGGATCCCGGCGTCCTTCAGCGCCTGCCGATAGCCGGCGAACCGGAGGTCCCCGGTGCCCAGTGTCCCGTCGAACAGATAACCCAGGAAGCCGATCCGGCGTCGACCGGAGTCGATCAGATGAGCCGTCGCTTCCCGTGCAGAGGCGGCGTTGTCCACTACCACGTGATCGAGTCCGGCCTCGGTGGTGTGTTCGCCCAGCAACACCAGCGGTGTCTTGTCGCGGAGCTTGCCGAGCTCCGCCGCCGACAGCGTCAGTGGGCTGAAGATGATCCCGTCGGTGAGGATGCTGGCGTAACCGCCGGCGACCCGGCGTTCACGGTCGGGGCGGCCGAGCGTTTCGTCGATCAGGACGTCGTACCCGTCGGAACCGGCCGCCTCGACGACGGCATGGGCCAATCGTGAGAAATACGGATGAGCGATGTAGGGGACTGCGAGCGTGAGCAGGTGACTTCGTCCGCCGCGCAGTTGGCGAGCCGCCGCACGCGGTCGATAGCCGAGCTCGGCAATGGCCTGCTCGACCTTCGCCTTGGTCTCCGGGCGCAGGTAGCGGTGGCCGTGGATGACGTTCGAGACCGTGCGCCAGGAGACGCCGGCGCGCGCGGCGACGTCCTTGATGCTCGGAGGTCGGGAACGCTCTCCGGCAGGCTGGTGCTGGCTCACGGTCCGAATTCTAGGGAAACACCGATCAGAGCTTCCTCGGTGTTCTGTTTGATCACCAGCAGCGATGTCTGTCGGGTGGCGTGAATCGCTGTCCTCGTTACGATCCGACGCCGATCGGCCGGCATCGGTCAGATCATGATCATGATCTGAGACAGACGGCGAGATCGCCGTTGATCAAGCCGTCTGCCGGTCTGGAGCCGCTGCGGCTACTCCGGATGTCATCAGTGGTGTCGATCCTCGATGCCGACAGCGGCTGATGAACTCTTCGGTCAACGAAATTCCTATCGGAGTCGGTCGGCCGACGTCAACGGTCAGCGCTCGGTCGTCACCGATCCTTTATCGACGGCTGGTCCACCGAAGCAGGAAGAGGCCTCACCGCCGCAGCGGTGAAGCCCCTCCTGAGGTGTTGATCAGGTGTTCGCGTTGATCAGGCGCCGGCCGGGCGGATGAACTTGCCCGTCGCGGTGCGTGCCGCCTCCGGCACCTTGGTGCCGCGGATCGAGGCGCCGGCGGTCTCCTTCATGCTGAGCCAGCCGAGGAATCCGATCAAGCACGCGCCCATCATCCAGATCGCCGGCGTCAGGTTGAAGCCGGTCGCGCCGATGATGGCCTCGTTGATGACCGGCGACGTGCCGCCGAACAACGAGGTGGAGACGTTGTAGCCGACCGCGAACCCGGCATAGCGGACCTGGGTCGGGAACATCGCCGGGAAGGTCGCCGAGATCGTGCTCAACTGCGGGATGTACAGCAGTCCGAGGATGGCGAACGCGAGGATCGCGAGCCCGAAGTTGACCGTCATCAACAGATACATCGGGACGGCCAGTACGAAGAGGCCGATCAGTGATACCAGCCACATCGGTTTGCGTCCGACCCGGTCCGACAGCGCCCCGCTGAACGGGATCACGATCATCATCAGGACCTGACCCACGCTGACGATGCTGAGGGCCTTGTTCGGGTCGACCTTGAGGGTCTCCTGCAGGTAGGTGGGCATGTACTGCAGGAGGGTGTAGTTGACCACGTTGAGGGCGACGACCAGCGCCATCAGCGTCAGGATCGGACGCCAGTGAGCGGTGATCAGGTCCTTCAGGGCCGTGGTCGCCTTGTCGTTCTTCTCGCCCTTGTCCTCCAGTTCACGGAAGACCGGGGTGTCCTCGAGCTTGGACCGCAGGTAGAGCCCGACGCCCGCCAGCGGCAGTGCGATCAGGAACGGGATTCGCCAACCCCAGGCCTGCATCGCCGATTCCGGCAGGACGACCTGGAAGAACAGCACCAGCAGCGGCCCGAGGGTCAGGCCGGCCAGGGTGCCGAACTCCAGGAAGCTGCCGCAGAAACCACGCTTACGGTCCGGGGAGTATTCGGCCATGAAGGTTGCCGCCCCGCCGTACTCGCCGCCGGTGGAGAAGCCCTGGATCATCCGGAGCAGGAACAGCAGCGCCGGGGCGCCGATGCCGATCACCGAGTAGTTCGGGATCAGCCCGATCAGCGCGGTGGCCAGGCCCATCAGGATGATCGTCATCGCCAGTACCGCGCGGCGGCCCAGCCGGTCGCCGAGAGGACCCCAGACGAAGCCGCCGAGCGGACGGATCAGGAATGAGATGGCGAAGCCGAGCAGCACCCAGATGGTGCTCGAGTCGTCAGGGAAGAGATGCTTGGTGATGTAGATCGTCGTTGCGCCGTAAACGCCGTAGTCGAACCATTCCGTCGCGTTGCCGATTGCGGAGCCGGCGATCGCCTTGCGGAGCACGCCTGGGGGCGCGTCCTTCGGCTTGGGTCCGTCCGCTGCGGGGACGGATTGTGCGCTGCTCATCTGGTCCTTCCTTCTTCATCGACCGCGAGCCCGCCGGTGCGGCTACAAACTGCAGCGACAGGTCGGCTCGACGTGTTCTTGATTGGGTTGGGGATGGGCGTACAAGGTCATCTTGCCCGGTGACCGCCGGACTTCGGAGCACCGCCGCGTTCCAAGCGTGCCGAAGCTGGCTGCCGCCGGGTCATCTACTGGGCAGGAAATACTCTGCCCGACGTGATCGTAGGTTTGTTGACAATCTACCGAATTGTGACCTTTGCCACGGGATCGTCGGTGCACCAGCAGCGGGCCCTCCGGCCTGGAGAGCTCGCCGGATCCGCCCGAGATGCCTCATAAGTCTGCTGACCGTACGCTGCTTCCGGCTCATTCGCCAGTCGACATCTCGCCGCGCCGGGCGTGTCCTGTTGGATGTTCGAACAGGTGTTCGGTAAGTTGTCCACCGTACGGAAGCACTTCGAAGCGTCATCCACAGTTGGCGTGGACGGTCGAACAACTGTCAGTGCCCGTGCTTAGTGTCTTGGTAGACGACAAAACAACGAGTTCGACCACGAAGTTTGAGAGGACACAGCAATGGCCGTAGCAGATCGGGAGAAGGCGCTGGACACGGCGCTCGCACAGATCGACAAGCAGTATGGCAAGGGCTCCATCATGCGGCTCGGGGACGAGACGCGGGCGCCGATCGCTTTCATCCCGACCGGTTCGGTCGCCCTCGACCTGGCCCTGGGCATCGGCGGTCTGCCGCGCGGTCGAGTGGTCGAGATCTACGGCCCGGAGTCCAGCGGTAAGACCACCGTCGCGCTGCATGCCGTCGCCAATGCACAGGCTGCCGGCGGCATCTGCGCCTTCATCGACGCCGAGCACGCGCTCGACCCGGTGTATGCGGAGAAGCTCGGCGTCGACACCGACGCGCTGCTGGTCAGCCAGCCGGACAACGGCGAGCAGGCACTGGAGATCGCCGACATGCTGGTCCGGTCCGGTGCGCTGGACCTGGTCGTCGTCGACTCGGTCGCCGCGCTCACCCCGCGGGCCGAGATCGAGGGTGAGATGGGGGACAGCCACGTCGGTCTGCAGGCCCGGCTGATGTCGCAGGCGCTGCGCAAGATGACCGGCGCGTTGAGCGCCTCCGGCACCACGGCGATCTTCATCAACCAGCTGCGCGAGAAGATCGGCGTGATGTTCGGATCCCCGGAGACCACCACCGGCGGCAAGGCACTGAAGTTCTACGCGTCGGTCCGGCTCGACATCCGGCGGATCGAGACGCTGAAGGACGGCCAGGACATGGTCGGCAACCGGACCCGGGTCAAGGTCGTCAAGAACAAGGTGGCTCCGCCGTTCAAGCAGGCCGAGTTCGACATCCTGTACGGGCACGGCATCAGCCGCGAAGGCAGCCTGATCGACATGGGTGTCGAGACCGGCATCGTGCGCAAGGCCGGTGCCTGGTTCACCTACGAGGCCGACCAGCTCGGGCAGGGCAAGGAAAATGCCCGCAACTATCTGCGCAACAACCCCGAGGTGGCCACCGAGCTGGAGAACAAGATCAAGGAGAAGCTCGGCATCGGACCGGCCGGCGATGTGCCCGAAGGAGTCGATCCGGTCACCGGTGAGGTCGAGTTCTGATCGTTGATCACAGTCCCGTGTGCGACGGGTTCGGGGTCCTGAACCCGTCGAAGGGTGGGGAAGTGGCGCAGCGATGACCGATCTCGAACGGCGACGACAGATCGCCCAGGAGGCGCTTCGGCAGGCCGAGCAGTTGGCCCGGCGGCCGAAGGCCTCCCGGAGTGATCGTCCGACCGGCCCATCCCAGTCCGCGGCCGAGCCGGATGAGCGTGACAGCCGGGGGCGGCGTGCAGCGGTGCGGCGGCGCGCGCCAAGCTCGACCGCGCCCGGGGCCGAGCGCGATCTCGGTTCGGACGCGGAGCCGGAGTCGGCAGCGCGGGAGATCGTGCTGCGCAAGCTCACCGCGCAGGCGCGATCGCGCAGCGAGCTGGCCAAGGCGCTGGCTCAGAAGGACGTGCCCGACGACGCCGCCTCGGCGGTGTTGGATCGGATGGAGGACGTCGGCCTCGTCGATGATGCGGCGTTTGCCGAGACGTGGGTGCGCAACCGTCAGGAGCGGCGGTACCTGTCCAAGCGGGCCCTGCGGCAGGAACTGATGCGCAAGGGCGTCCAGCGCGACGACATCGACAATGCGCTCGCCCAGGTCGAGCCCGACGATGAGTACGAGGCGGCGACGGCGCTGGCGCAGAAGAAGGCGCGGGCGATGTCCGGGCTGGACCGCGAGGTGAAGTACCGGCGCCTGGCCGGCGCGTTGGGCCGCCGAGGGTTCGGCCCGGGCATCACCTCGCGCGTGCTGGCCGAAGTGCTGGACGGCGATTGACAGATCGCGCGTTGGCCTGGTCGCCCGTTCGCGCCAGTTCGACCGGCGACATCGGCGGGCTGTCCTTGACCCTTGATGGGGGCAGACCTAGTCTTCGGACTGAGGGATCTTGACGGCACTCGCCCTGCGGGTGCAGCTGACTGAAACGATGAAACCGGTCTTGATCGGCCGGACTGATAATCACCACTGCTGTCCTCTACGGAAGGTGAGTAGCACCGGCAGACGCGGCATGACGTTGCTGGATCGCGCATGGCCAATCGGGCTGCGCGAGTGACTCGTCGAACCCTCGTACGGTAGGCACGCGCTCGGAGCGTGCCCGCACGGAGAGGAGTGACGGGGTCATGTTCGGCATAGCCGCGGTCGAGGTGCTGATCCTGGTGGCCTTGGTCCTCCTGATCGTGATGGTCGGCTTGATGCTGTTCCGTCGCCGGCAGTCGGGGATCGCCGCGACCCGAGCCGGCAGCGAGATCATGGCCGGTGCACAACGTGACGCCGAGCAGATCCGCGCCGACGCCGAGCATCTGCGTTCCGATGCCGACACCTATCAGCGCGATACCCGCGGCCGCGCCGACCGGTTGCTCCGCGAGGCTCAGCAGGCCCGTTCCGAGGCCGATGACGAGGCTCGCACCCAGCGCGGGCAGCTGCGTGACACCCGATTGGACCTCGACCGCCGCGAGCAGCGGCTGACCGAGCGTGAGTCCCGGCTGGACGACGAGAGCCGGACGCTGCACGAGCGCGCCCAGCGGCTCGATCAGCTGGAGTCGGAGGTGGCGTCGCGATCCGACGAGCTGGCGATCGCCGATGCCGCCCGCATCCTCGAGCTGGAGCGGATCGGCGGGCTCACCCAGGACCAGGCCAAGGCCGAGTTGCTCGCCGCCACCGAGCATGACGCCAAGCGGCAGGCCGTGTTGATCACCCGCGACATCGAGAACGAGGCCCGTCGGGAGGCCGAGGAGCGGGCCCGCAACATCGTGGTGGGCGCCATCCAGCGGGTGGCGTCGGATCAGACCTCGGAGTCGGTGGTGACCGCGGTGCACCTGCCCGGCGACGACATGAAGGGCCGGATCATCGGGCGCGAGGGGCGCAACATCCGGTCCTTCGAACAGGTCACCGGGGTCAACGTGCTGATCGACGACACCCCGGAGAGCGTGCTGCTGTCCAGCTTCGATCCGGTCCGGCGGGAAACCGCGCGGATCACTTTGGTCGAGCTGATCACCGATGGTCGCATTCATCCGGCGCGGATCGAGGAGATCCACGAACGCAGCAAGTCCAAGATCGCCGATCGGGTGACGCGGGCTGCTGAGGACGCGTTGGCCGAGGTCGGCATCTCCGATCTGCATCCCGAGCTCGTCCCGGTCGTCGGGGCACTGCGCTATCGCACGTCGTACGGGCAGAACGTGCTCAAGCATCTGATCGAATCGGCGCACATCGCCGGCCTGATGGCTGCCGAACTGCATCTCGATGTCGCCTTCTGCAAGCGGGCGGCGTTCCTGCACGACATCGGCAAGGCACTGACCCACGAGGTCGAGGGCTCCCATGCCCTGATCGGCGCCGATCTGGCCCGCAAGTACGGCGAGCACCCCGACATCGTGCACGCCATCGAGGCGCACCACAACGAGGTCGAGCCGCAGACCGTCGAGGCGGTGCTGACCCAGGCCGCCGACGCCATCAGTGGTGGCCGGCCGGGGGCTCGGCGGGAGAGCCTGGAGACCTACGTCAAGCGACTGGAGCGGCTGGAGGAGATCGCGCTGGCCCATGACGGGGTGGAGAAGGTGTTTGCGATGCAGGCCGGCCGCGAGGTGCGGGTGATGGTGGCGCCGGACGTGGTCGACGACATCGAGGCCCAGGTGCTGGCCCGCGACATCGCCAAGCAGGTCGAGGAGGAACTCAGCTATCCCGGGCAGATCCGGGTGAGTGTGATCCGAGAGTCCCGGGCGGTCGAGACCGCGCGTTGATCCGACCCTCCGGCGGCCGGCTCAGCGTTCAGCGTGGACGCAGCCCGTCCAACACCAGATCGAGCATCCGACCGACCTGGTCCTGGTCGGCCGTGGATGCGGTGGCCAGGAAGATCCCCAGCAGTGTGGCGACCACGTCGTCGGCGGCGACGTCGGACCGTAGCGTGCCGTCCTCGACGCCGGCGCGGAGGAACAATTCCACGGTCGCCCGCACCCGTACCCGTGTCTCGGACGGGGTCAGGGAGCCCGACGACCACACGTTGCGCAGAGTGTCGGCCATTCCCCGCTTGGCCGCGACGAACGCGGCGTAGCGGTCGGTCCAGGCCCGCAGTGCCGCCGCTGCCGACCGACCGGACAGAAATCCCGGCGCACTCCCCACCACGTCGTCGAGTTCGCTGCGATAGACCGCCTCGACCAGATCCTGCCGGGTGGGGAAGTGCCGATACAGCGTGCCGATCCCGACACCGGCCGAACGGGCGACCGCCTCCAGGGACACGTCGGCATCGGACCCTGCGCCGAGGAAAGCCGCACTCGCAGCGGCCAGCAGCCGTTCCCGATTGCGTTGGGCATCGGCGCGCGGACGGCGTGCCGCTGAGGTCGTGGTCGAGGACCCGTCGGAATCGGGCGACTCCCGTGTCGGTTGGTGACGAGACGACAAAGTGGAGGCACCTCCGGATAGTGCTATGGTCGATGTAGCGGAGCCACCTCCGCTTTGAATCGAGTATCTCACGTCATCGGAAGGCGTCATGGCAGACACGGTTTCACCAGCAGGCACGGATCGCTCGGCGGACACCGACACCCGACCAGGATCACGGCCCGGCGGCACTGCAGCGCTCGGCACGTCCAGTGTCGCCCGGATCGGCTACGGGGCGATGGGCCTGGAACGTCATCACGACAACCCGGATGCCGCGGTCGCCGTCGTCCGACGGGCCGTCGAGCTCGGGGTCGACCACATCGACACCGCCCAGTTCTACGGCAACGGGTTCGTCAACGATGTGCTGCGGCGCGCGCTGAAGCCCGACGAAGGCGTCGTCATCGTCAGCAAGGTCGGTGCGGTCCCCGATCCGGGTGGGCAGCCGCCGCTGCGGCCCGCGCAGCATCCCGCCGAGCTCCGAGCAGCTGTCGAGGACAACCTACGGGCCCTGGACACCGACACCATCGGCGTCGTCAATCTCCGACGGCTGGACGTCGGGCCGGGCGTCACCGCGACCGGCGACCAGCTCGTCGACCTCGATGATCAACTCGCCGAGATGGTCGCGCTCCGCGATGAGGGCAAGATCGGCGGCATCGGTCTGTCCGCGGTCGACACCGACACCCTGCGCCGAGCGCTGCCGGCCGGGATCGTCTGCGTGCAGAACGCCTACAGCCTGATCCAGCGCGAGTACGAGGACATGCTCGAGCTGTGCGCCGACGAGGGCATCGGCTGGGCCCCGTTCTTCCCGCTCGGCTCGGGCTTCCCGGGTTTTCCCAAGGTCGTCGACGAGCCAGCGGTCCGAGCCGCGGCGTCGGCTCGCGGTGTCACGCCGGCACAGGTCGGCCTGGCCTGGTTGTTGGCGCACGCGCCGAACATCCTGCTGATCCCGGGGACCGCAAGCATCGCTCATCTGGAGGAGAACGTCGCGGTCGGAGACATCGCCCTGGACGGCGACACCAAGGCCGCGCTCGATGCCGTGGGTGCGGCGACGGTCAGCACCGGCGACCGCAGCCCGCGATGGCCCGACGAAGCTCGCTGACCGACCAGGATCGGGCCCGGCAGGATCAGGGCTGGTTGGCCTGCAACGACGCAGCACCGGCGTTCGCAGCCTTGGCCGGGTCGCCCATCAGCTGGTCCGGCGGCCGGGCGACCGAGCGGCCGCGCCGCTTCATCCGGCCCTCCAGCCAGGCCGCGACCCGGGTCAGGCTGTAGTTGATGATGATGTACATCGCAGCCATGACGAGCACGGTGGGGATCAGGTTGCCGGTCAGGTTGGAGCCGGTGTAGCCGCTCTGCAGCAGGTCCGGGTAGCCGATGATCGCGCCGAGGGCGGTGTCCTTCAGGACCACCACCAGCTGGCTGACCAGTGACGGCAGCATCGCCGTCACCGCCTGCGGCAGCAGGATCGACGTCATCGCCTGGCCCTCGGTCAGCCCGATCGCCAGACCGGCCTCGCGCTGTCCCCGCGGCAGCGAGCCGACACCGGAACGGATCAGTTCGGCGATCACCGAGGAGTTGTAGAGCACCAGCCCGACCACGACCCCGAAGAAGGCCTGGTTCTTCGGCAGGTGCAGCACATAGAGGGCGAAGTAGTAGGAGAACAACATGCCGACCAGGACCGGGATCGCGCGGAAGACTTCGACCCAGACGCCGCAGACGATCCGGATCGGTGCGATTGTCGACAGTCGGCCGACGCCGAGCAACATGCCCAGGATCAGCGACAGGACGATCGCCAGCGCGGCCGCCTTCAGGGTCGACAGCAGCCCCGGTAGCAGGTAGTCGGCCCAGGTGCTGGGTTGCAGGAACGGCTTCCAGAAGTCGCCGGTGAACTGATTGGCGTTGGCCAACCCGACGATCACGAACACGATGCCGGCCAGGATGGCGGCGCCGCCGACGACGCCGACGACGATGTTGCGGGTCCGAGCCTTCGGCCCCGGCGCGTCGAACAGGACGGTCGATTCACTCATCGCTGCACCGCCAATCGCCGGGACAGACTGGTGAAGAACGCGCCGACCGGCAGCGTCAGGATCACGAACGAGATCGCCACCAGCGCGAAGATCAGATACAGCAGCGATGCCTTGGCCTCGATCATGTTCTTCATCTGGAACGACACCTCCGCGACGCCGACGGTGGCCAGCACGGTGGTGTTCTTGGTCAGCGCGATCAGAGTGTTGCCGAGCGGGGCGATCGCACCGCGCAATGCTTGCGGCATCACGACCGTTCCCAGTGTCTGGCCGAAGTTGAGACCGATCGCTCGGGCCGCCTCGGCCTGGCCCGGCGGCACCGTGTTGATCCCGCTGCGGATCGCCTCTGCGGTGAAGGTGGCGTGGTAGACCGACAGTGCGATCACACCCCACCGGAAGTTGTTGTCATCGATGGAGGTGGGGGAGTCCTGCGGAGCGAGCGAGAGCTGCAGCACCTGGAGCGCGCCGAAGGCGGCGAAGAAGACGATCAAGGTCAGTGGGGTGTTCCGGATCAACGTCACGTACGCCGTGCCGAACCAGCGCAGTACCGCTACCGGGGAGACCCGGAAGATCGCGATGATCGTCCCCAGGATCAACGAGCCGATGGCCGACACGACCGTCAGCTTGATCGTCATCCAGAACGCGGCGAGATAGTCGAATTCCTTGATCAGCGTCAGAAAGTCGCCCACCAGGACCTCCTCGTTGTACGAGCCGCTGTGATCGTGATCATCGCGGCAGCAACGGCCGTCGGCCGGGCCGGGAGTTGCGTTGTCCGGCCCGGCCGGCGGCGGTTGCCATCAGTAGCCTCAGCTGCGGATCAGCTGCAGGCGATCGGCTTCGGCGGGTTCTTGGACGCATCCGGCGTGTAGTTCGCGTCGCCGAAGTTCTTGTCCAACGCCTTCTTCCAATCACCGCTGTCGATCATCTTGGTGATCGCCGTGTCGATCTTCTTGCACAGGGCGGTATCGCCCTTCTTGATGCCGACGCCGTACGGCTCCTCGGTGAACGGCTTGCCGACCACCTTCAGCTTGCCCTTGTACTGCGGCTGCGCGGCGTAACCGGCAAGGATGTCGTCATCGGTGGTCAGCGCGTCGATGTTGCCGCTGAGTACCGCCGGCAGGCACTTGGAGTAGGAGTCGTAGTTCTGCAGCTGGACCTTGCCGGCGAAGTCCTTCTTGACGTTCTGCGCCGAGGTCGAACCGGTGACCGAGCAGAGCTTCTTGCCGTTCAGGCTCTCCGGTCCGGTGATCGAGCTGTCGTCGGAGCGGACCAGCAGGTCCTGCCCGGCGACCAGGTACGGTCCGGCGAAGGAGACCTTCTGCTGGCGCTCCTCGTTGATCGTGTAACTGGCGAAGATCATGTCGACCTGACCCGACTCGATCAGCGTCTCCCGGTCGGCGGACTTGGCTTCCTTGAACGTGACGTCGGTGTAGCCGAGCTCCTTGGCCACATAGTTGGCGACGTCGACGTCGAAGCCGGTGTAGGTCGAGCCCTCCTTGAAGCCGACGCCCGGCTGATCGAACTTGATGCCGATCGTCACGGCCTTGCCGCCGCCCCCGCCGCCCTCGCCGCCCGAGCCTCCGGTGGTGTCGCTGGCGCAGGCCGCGAGTCCGAGCATCAACACGGATGCGGCACCGGCGGCTGCGATCGCCTTCTTGATACGCATGGGAGTTGTCTCCTTCAGAGATGTGAATTGTCAGTGAGTCAGGATCTTGCTCAGGAAGTCCTTGGCCCTGGCGCTCTTCGGGTCGGTGAAGAAGGACTCGGGGTCGGATTCCTCCAGGATCTCGCCGTCGGCCATGAAGACCACCCGATTGGCCGCCGTTCGGGCGAAACCCATCTCGTGGGTGACCACGATCATGGTCATGCCCTGCTCGGCCAGCTTGATCATCACGTCCAGGACCTCGTTGATCATCTCCGGGTCCAGGGCCGAGGTCGGCTCGTCGAACAAGATCACCTTCGGATCCATCGCCAGAGCCCGTGCGATCGCGACCCGCTGCTGCTGGCCGCCGGACAACTGGGCCGGGTACTTGTCGGCCTGGTTGCCGACCCCGACCCGGTTGAGCAGTTCCATCGCCCGATCGTGGGCTTCGGTCTTTGCCTTCCGGCGTACCCGGACCGGACCGAGGGTGACGTTTTCCACGATCGTCTTGTGGGCGAACAGGTTGAACTGTTGGAAGACCATCCCGACGTCCGCCCGCAGCCGCGCCAGTTCCTTGCCCTCGCTCGGCAGCGGCGAACCGTCGATCGTGATCGATCCGGACTGGATCGTCTCCAGGCGGTTGATCGAACGGCACAAGGTCGACTTGCCGGACCCCGACGGGCCGATCACGACGACGACCTCGCCCCGGCCGACCGACAGGTTGATGTTCTTCAGCACGTGCAACTCGCCGAAGTACTTCTCGACGTCGCTGAGCACGACCAGCGGCTCTCCGACGGCGACGGTCGGACGAGAGTTGAGCAGCACCTCGTCCCCCGGCCCCCCGGCGGGGTTGGTTTCGGTCATAGGGAGGACCCTAGACGACACCCCACCCCAACCACCGGCAATAGGTGTTGAGTTTCGGTTACGACCTCGACACAAGGTCCCTGAGCCCGTCGAAGGGCATCGGGATCCAGCCATGATCGGACACGGTCCTTCGACGGGCTCAGGACCCGTTGGGTGGGTTCGGGGCCTTCGACGGGCTCAGCGGCCGTAGACGCCCCAGGTGCCCTCGTACTGGTCGCCCGGCTCGAGCACGATCAGCCCGTCGCTGGTCAGGTCGGTGTTGAAGGCGTCCGGACCGCAGGTCATCGGCTCGACGGCGATGCCGAGGTCGCGCTTGCCGGCACCGGTGTAGATCTGGATCCAGCGATGCTTCTCGTCTCCCCAGATGAACGTCTCCCGTTCGCCGAGGGCCAGTCGCACGCGCCAGGGTTGATCGCCGTCGGTGGCCAGGGCGGTGAAGGCGGTGTCGAAGTCCCGGGCCGCCAGTGGTGCCGCGGTCCGCAGGTCCTCGTCCAGACCGTCGACCGGCCGGACCGCGACAGGCAGCAGCCGGTCATCGACTTCCAGGTAGCTGCTGGCCGGGGCACTGATCTCGACCTGATCGACCGCCGACTCGCCGAGGGTGAAGTAGGGATGGGCCGCATAGCCGAAGGGTGCCGCCACGTCGCCGACGTTCCGCGCCGCGACCGTGACGGTCAGGCCGCGATCGGACAACTGGTGGGTGATGGTGCACAGCAACGTCGTGTCCCAGCCCTGCTGGGGATGCAGCGTCACCTGCTGGACGACGGTGTCGGCGGTGTGCTCGACAACGTTCCACGGCAACCAGCGGACCAGTCCGTGGATGGCGTTGTGCCGCTCCGGCTCGCTGAGTGCCAATTGCTGCTCCTGGCCGCCGAAGCTGTAGCGACCGTCGCGGATCCGGTTCGGCCAGGGCAACAGCTGTTGGCCGTGGCCGCCGGAGATCCGATCACCCTCGGCGAATCCGGCCAGGATGTTCTTGCCGTCGACCTGCAGCAGCCGCAGTGTCGCTCCCACCTCGGTGATCACCGCCCGGTAGGACCCGGAGGTGATCTCGTACTGTTCGCCGCTGGGTGCCGGTGTCGTGCCGGTGCTGTCGCTGGAAGTCATGATCGCCAACTGTAGGGCTCGGCCGCTGGATCACCGTACGGGGCTGCGGAAGATGGCGGCGGAGATGACGGCCATCACCATGGCACCCAACGCCAGCGGGACGATGCCGACCACGAAACCGGCGCGAGGGCCGAGGTCGTAGTAGATCGTGTAGCAGACCAGGCAGCCGACCAGTGCGGCGATGCTCACGGCGACGAACAGCAGCGTTCGTTGCCGACCGAACACCCCGGCGCCGTACAGGGCATTGAGCTGATACAGCACGAGCACCGCCCAGCCGACCATCAGGACCAGTTCGGCCGTCACCTGGCGGTGGAACAGCAGCCGGGTCAGCAGCAGCAGGACGAGGTAACAGGCGATGCCCGCCACCAGGAGCCGCCACGGTGGGAACAGTCTGCGCGCCGTGGTGGAGTGTGTTCCCGCCCGGACAGCGAGCACGATGCCGACGAAGCCGGCGACGACGGCCGGGATCAGCAGCCAGCCGCTGCGCAGGCCCGGAACGGGGTTGACCGGCTTGAACGCCAGGATCCACCACAGCAGATAGCAGCCACAGCAGACGATGACGGCAACGTTGCTGAGCAGGAATCGGCCGGCCACGGTGTTTGCCACGAGTCACCTCCGGCTCACTGTACTGCTGGTCCGTTTCGGTGTGACCGACCCGCAGCGATTACCCTGAACCATCATGTCGGTCGATAGTCAGCTCACCGCGGTCCCGAGCCCGCGGACGTACCAGATCCGCACCTACGGCTGCCAGATGAACGTGCACGATTCCGAACGGCTGGCAGGGCTGTTGGAGGACGCGGGATATCGGCAGGCGGCCGGTGACGAGGCCGATGTCGTCGTCTTCAACACCTGCGCGGTCCGGGAGAACGCCGACAACCGGTTGTACGGCAACCTGGGCCATCTGCTGCCGGTGAAGCAGTCCCGTCCGGGGATGCAGATCGCCGTCGGCGGCTGCCTGGCCCAGAAGGACCGCGGGCTGATCACCGAGAAGGCGCCCTGGGTGGACGTCGTCTTCGGGACCCACAACATCGGTCAGCTGCCGCGACTGCTGGAACGGGCTCGGGTCGAGTCCGAGGCCCAGGTCGAGATCGCCGAATCCTTGGAGCGTTTCCCGTCCACGCTGCCGACCCGCCGCGACTCTGCCTACTCCGCCTGGGTGTCGATCAGTGTCGGCTGCAACAACACCTGCACGTTCTGCATCGTGCCGGCATTGCGTGGCAAGGAGACCGATCGGCGTCCGGGCGACATCCTGGCCGAGATCCGGATGCTTGTTGATCAAGGTGTCCAGGAGATCACCCTGCTCGGCCAGAATGTGAACGCCTACGGCGTCGAGTTCCGGGACCGGGAGGCGTTCAGCAAGCTGCTCCGGGCCTGTGGCGAGATCGACGGACTGGAACGGGTCCGCTTCACCTCGCCGCATCCGCGGGACTTCACCTCCGACGTGATCGCCGCGATGGCCGAGACCCCGAACGTGATGCCGCAGCTGCACATGCCGCTGCAGTCCGGTTCGGACGCGATCCTCAAGTCGATGCGACGCTCCTACCGCAGTGACCGCTATCTCAAGATCATCGACGACGTCCGGGCGGCGATGCCGGACGCGGCGATCACCACCGACATCATCGTCGGCTTTCCCGGCGAGACCGAGCAGGACTTCGCCGACACCCTGGAGGTCGTCCGGCAGTCCCGCTTCGCCAGCGCGTTCACCTTCCAGTACTCGATCCGACCCGGTACGCCGGCCGCGACGATGCCGGACCAGGTGCCGCAGCCGGTGGTCCAGGAACGCTATGAACGTCTGGTCGAGCTGGTCAACGACATCAGCTGGCAGGAGAACCGCAAGCTCGAGGGCCAACGGGTCGAGGTGATGTTCGCCGACGGCGAGGGGCGCAAGGACGCTGCCACCCATCGGATGTCCGGTCGGGCGCAGGACAACCGGTTGGTGCATGTCGCGGTGGGGGAGGACACAGCGAGCCGGCCCCGGCCGGGAGACCTCGGCGAGGTGGTGATCACCCGCGCCGCACCCCATCACCTGACCGCAGACCCGATCGACGACGGCACCGACACGGCCGTGATCGGCCTACGCCGAACCCGTGGCGGCGACGCCTGGCAGGCGCGGCAGGAGTCAGCTGAACAAGATCAGCGCAACACGGTCGGTCTCGGGATGCCCACCCTCGGCGTTCCGGCGCCGTTGCCGCCGACGCAGGACAGCTGCCAGGTGCGGTAGCGTCATCGCCCGTGTCTGAAGCGCGACCGCTGGCGAGCCTGTACGACGTGATCGAGCGGCGACGCGATGTCCGCGCCGAGTTCACCGGCGAGCCGTTGCCTGATGATCAACTTCTCCGTATCCTCGGCGCAGCGCACCAGGCTCCGAGCGTCGGGCACAGTCAGCCCTGGGACTTCATCCTGGTCCGCGACCCTGCCACCCGTCGTCGTTTCCAGCAGCACGTGGCCACCGAACGGGACGTGTTCGCCGACTCCCTGACCGGCGAGCGGGCCGAGACGTTCGGCAAGATCAAGATCGAAGGAATCCTGGAGTCAAGCCTCGGCGTCGTGGTCAGCTACGACCCCGATCGCGGCGGTCCGGCTGTCCTCGGACGGCATGCGATCGCCGACGCCGGCCTGTACTCGACCTGCCTGGCGATCCAGAACCTGTGGTTGGCCGCCACCGCCGAAGGACTCGGCGTCGGCTGGGTCTCCTTCTACCGCGAGGAATTCCTGCAACAGCTGCTCGATATCCCGACGACGATCCGGCCGATCGCGTGGCTCTGCGTCGGCACCGTCAGCGGGTTGCAGGACACGCCGGATCTGGAACGCCACCGGTGGCGGAGCCGTCGACCGCTCGCCGAGGCGATCCACGAAGGCAGCTACCGCGCGCCGCTCCGGTGAGTCACCGCCGGTCTCGGTCCCGCGGCACGGAATGATGTCGGGTCATGAGCGACATCAGTGGGTTCGATTGGTGGTTCCGGGACCGGGACTACGTGCTGCGCGAGCGGTTGGCCGACGTCGAGAGCCAGGCCTACGCGGCTTCGGCGCGCAGCAGTGCCCGGCTGAGCAGCCAGCTGTCCCGGCTGCAGGGCTCCCTGGAAAGCCGGTTGAATGCACTGTCGGCGGCCTTCGACGCCTATGTCGAACTGGGTGACCTCCGCGAACAACTTGCCGGCTACGGCGACTCGGCGGCCATCCGTCGCGAGTCGTTGGCCGCGATCGCTGCGCTCGGCGACGGCAGGCCGGCCCAGCCGGTCGACGACCGCAACACCGGTTACTGGGTCGCGCCGGCGACCAACGCCCTGATCGCCCGGGTCACCGGCGCACCGGACGAGGCAACGGAGGCCCGGCTCGCCGAGGCCGACCCGTCGGCCGAGGTGTTCCTGGTGGCAGCCGCCGGGGCGCTCGGCCACGGCGCCGGCGTCGCCGCCCGCGTGCCCGCCCTGCTGCAACCGACTGACGGCCGACTGGTTGACAGCCAGCAGACCATCTGGCGGGCCGTGGTCGAGGGCAGTTACGGCGAGGGCCTGTTGCCCGTGCTGCTGCAGGATTGGGCTGCCTGGATGCCTGCCGACGACGGCGCCGACTGGTGGGGTTGGGCGCACCGGGAGGGATCGGCCTCCGGACGGACAACGCTGGACTGGATCGAGCAGCAGGCCTCGGCAGCCACCGACCGACCGGCACCGATCGAGGCCCAGCCAGAACAGCAGCCGGTAGAGCAGGCCGACCAGCCCGCAGCGCAGGTCGACCAGCGGCCGACCGGCAGTGTCGGCGGCCTGCGGCAACTCGTGTTCGAGCTGATCGACGCCGGTTACGGTGCGGAGCGTGAGCTGCTGATCCGGGCTCGCGCTCTGCGCGCTCGGATCGAGAATCCGACTCCGGGGCATTCCGAGGAACAGCCCGATGGTCAGGGCGCTGCCGATGCCGCCGAGTCGTCGGCGACGGTGGCCCAGGTGGTCCGGGCGAGCTTCCTGCAGGCCCCGGCAGGTTCACAGGCTCGGGCAGACCTGCGAGCGGCGGTCGTCCCCGGTCTGCTCGCTGCGATCGAGGGCGAGACTCCGAATGTGCTGCACAGCGAGCCGACCAGCGTTCTCGTCCGGGTGTCGGGGAAATCGGTTCCGGTCACCGCCGACGGGCCGGATCGTCAGGCCTGGGCAGCGGCCCAGCGGGTGCCTCCGGTGACCGACCCCGCCAACGGCAATCCGCGGCTGTACGGGTTCGCCGGCGCGGCCGGCGGCTGCATCGTGCTGGCCCTGATCCTGGCGATCGCCGGTGTCTCCGCGGTCCTGGTGGTCCTCCTGCTGCTCGTCGGGGTGGTGTTCGGCGTGCTCGCCGGACGGGTGCTGCTGGGCCGACGGGCAGAGCAGCAGGAACACCAGCGTCAGCAGCAGTCCAACAACGAACGGATCGAGCAGGCCGTACGCAGCGCGCAGCAGACCGACGCGACGCAGCGCGACGCGGTGCAGCAGTCCGCTGCCCAGCTCGATCGGATCCGGGCAGCACTCAGCGCCGGTTAGCCCGCCCCCAGGAGTCCCGCGGCACGGCAGTTCGGATGCCGAGATCTCGTCCTGCGGAATGTACTCTGACGCCCCGTGAGTAGCACCGAAACAGCCACCGATCCGAATCAGCCGGTCGCGAGCCGGTCGACCAGCACGACGGCCACA
Organism: Microlunatus soli; assembly: GCF_900105385.1. NCBI lineage: Bacteria > Bacillati > Actinomycetota > Actinomycetes > Propionibacteriales > Propionibacteriaceae > Microlunatus > Microlunatus soli. The sequence goes on from NZ_LT629772.1 coordinate 5,787,716, forward strand.
GCCACCGCGACGGCGGCGGTACCGGCCAGGGCGACCCGGCTGCGTGGTTTGGACGGCCTGCGGTTCGTAGCGGCGTTCGCCGTGCTCGGCTATCACTTCACCGGGATCGGGCTGGACACCTGGGGTGTGATCCCCGCCGTCAAGTTCCCGACCCTGCAGCACCTCACCCGCTACGGCTTCATCGGCGTCGAGCTGTTCTTCATGATCTCCGGCTTCGTGATCTTGATGACGGCGTACGGACGCAAGCTGGAGGACTTCGTGGCCTCGCGTGCGTCGCGGCTGTTCCCTGCGTACTGGGCGGCGGTGATCATCACCGTCATCCTGCAGCAGTTCTGGCACGGTGGCCGCGGGACCGGACTGATGGACGGGCTGGTCAATCTGACGATGATGCAGGGCGCCTTCGATGTCAGCCCGGTGCAGGGCGCCTTCTGGACCCTCTGGGTCGAGTTGAAGTTCTATCTGCTGATGGGCGTCTTCGTGCTGGTCGGGATCACCCGCCGACGGGTGCTCGCGTTCGCGCTGATCTGGCCGGTGATGGGGCAACTCGCCGATGCCACCGACACCAACTTGCTGAACTCGCTGCTGTTCCCGACCTATGCTCCGTTCTTCGCCGTCGGCATGTTGCTGTTCCTGATCTACCGCGATCGCGGTGACATCGTCGCCTGGCTCGGCGTCGGACTGAACCTGATCTGGTGTCTGCAATACGTCACCGACTACGCCGAGCGGGCCAGCGAGTTGGTGAAGCGACCGGTCTCACCGACCGTGTTGGCCGTCATCGTGCTGCTGATGGTGGTGGCGATCTGGGCCGTGAGCTCGGGCCCGTTGGCAGCACTGGACTGGCGCTGGCTGACCGTGGTCGGTGGGCTGACCTATCCGCTGTATCTGATCCACGTCCAGTTCGGTTTCTTCATCATCGACCTCACCCACGAGCACCTGCCCGCCTATCTGGTGCTGGCGATGGCGATCGCCGTGGTGCTGGTGCTGGCCGTCCTGCTGCACTACGGGGTGGAGGAACGGCTGCACCGGCCGATGCGCAAGGCCGTCCGCAACGCGTTGAACAAGACCAGCCAGGCCGCCACCGGAGGCCGCAACGGTTGATCACCGGCCGGTTCACCGGCAGGTCTGATCAATGAGGGCGGCCGCTGCTCCTCTTCCCGGCGGCGAGACCGACAAGCACCGGATCGTGATCACTGGACCGATAGGGATCGGCACGGTAGTAGTCGATCTTGGTCGTCCGGTAGGTCGAGTATTCCGCGGCCAGCGGCTCGGGGGAGTTGATGCCCCAGACGCCGGCGCCGTCCAACCGCTTGCGGGCCGCCTTGTTCAGCAGCACATGGTCCAGTGAGCCGGCCAGCCCGTCGAAGGTGTAGGAATACTGATCGGCGGGTGCTGCGTTGGCGAAGCCGGCAGCGGCCAGGGTCCGGATCGGGTCCTCCTGGCTGTAGGAGTTGAAGTCACCGATCAGGGCGACCGATTTGATCTTGGTCCGCTTGCGCACCGCACTGATCCAGCTCGACAGCGCCTTCGCCTGTTCGATCCGGGACGCGTTCCACGCACCCTGTCCGTCGCCCTGGTCGGCGTTCGGTCCGTCGTCGGGGGCTGAGCCCTTGGATTTGAAGTGATTGACCGACACCAGGACGGGCTCACCACCGCCGGCCGGTGCGAAGCCGGCGGCGATCGGGGTGCGGGCATTGGCGAAGGCGCCGCCACTGCCGGCGTCGGCGCCGTCGGCATAGGGGGCGGTGACGAGTTCTGCCTTGCCCGGTTGGTAGATCAGCGCATTGGTGATCACGTCCGCCTCGTCCGGCAGTTGCTTGCTGGACGGCACGAAGGCCCACTTGTCGTCCTCGTGGGCAGCCTTGTTCAGGGCATCGACCAGGGTGGACACCGCCTCATCGGTCTGCTCGCCGAGCTGGGCGGAGTTCTCGATCTCCATCAGGCCGGCGACCGACGGATCAAGCTGGTTGATCGCGGCGACGATCTTGGCCTGCTGTCGGCCAAGATCATCAGCGTCCCAGGCGCCGCGGACGTCGCAGTCGAAGGTGACGTTGTCCGATCCGGAGGTGTCGGGATTGCCACCGGTGCAGCTATCCCGTCCCTGTCCGGTGCTGGTGAAGTAGTTGAGCACGTTGAACGAGGCGACCCGTAGGCCGTTGCCGACCGTCGGCACCGCCGGTTTGGGTTGTTCCTCGACGGTCGCGATCTCCTCACCGGCTGCGATCGGTGCGGTCGGATTGAACTTCCAGCTGTCGTTGCGGTAGTCGACGATCACGGGTTCGTTGATCGTCACCTGGTCGCCACGCCGGATGTCGTGATCACGGGTGAGGTAGGGCAGCGTGCCACCGGCGAAGTCGTCGGTGGCGGTGAAGGTCTGATTCGTCCCGTCGTCCAGGCCGACCGCGTTGGCCTCGTTGGCAGTCAGCTGATCGGTGTAGGCCGGGGTGTCGGGCGCGCCGACGTCGGTCGGCTGGACCGGGACACCGTCGGCGCCGAGTGCCAACTCGCCGTACTTGTACAGCGGATAGGTGTCGGCGACGGCGAACGACTGGTCCGGCTGTAGCAGCATCGACTCCAGGTTTTCCCGGTGTGCTGCGGTGTCCTGCCAGCGCACCCCGGTGATCGGCTTCGGAGCTGGCAGGGACTGCTCCACCGGATCGACACCGGTGGCGTTGATCTCGGTCAGGCCCTGGTATTCGCTGATCTTGCCGGTCACGGTGACCGCATCGCCGAGCTGTACGTCGTACGGTGCGGTGCCCATCTTCGATCCGGCGTAGACGAAGACCGCGGAGGACGGTTGCTCAGGATCCCAGCTGCCGCCGGATCCCGGGGCCTGGATGACGAAACCCGCAAAGCCCTTGGCTGCCGGGTAGACCGCGGTGATCACCGACGGCTCGGTGCTGACGGTCTGGCCGACCAGGGGACTGGAGGCCCCGGTGCCCTGGATGGCGGTGATCGACTGTTCGGCGGCGGCTTGCGCGGGCCCGGGAAAGATGATCATGCCGGCGGCAGCGAGGGTCCCGGCTGCCAGAGCGGCGACCGCTCGTCGGGTCGGGGTCGGTCTGGCGGGACGTAGCTGCACGGTCGGCTCCTGGAGTGATCAGCGGGACAGGCGGGAGTCTAGGCAGCTCGGGGTGAACGGTGTCGGTGTTCGCCGTACTGCCGTCGGGTCGTCATCTTCTGATCATCTGTCGGCTGCCGATCACCGGTCGTGATCAAGAATTGCAACGGCATTGGAGAATGACGATCATCGGTGCCAGAGAAGAGAAAAGACGCCGGGCGGGACCCTGTGCGGGGTCCCTCCCGGCGTCTGATCGCTATGACCGTGGAACTTCTCGGTCGAGATGCTCTCGACCGATGGTCACTGGCCTTCTTGCTGACCGGCGTCCTGGTTGTCAGAGCCGAGGAACTCGCCCGCCTTGTCCTTGGCGAAGTCGGAGCCCTGATCGATCTGATCGCCGTACTTCCCACCGGTCTTCTCGTCGATGGCATCGGCGCCTTGGTCGACGGCATCGTTGATCTTGTCGGTGTTCTCGCCAGCAAGATCCTTGGCCTTATCGAAAATACCCATGGCTACTCCTTCGTCTCGGTGACCACCTGTTGGTGATCGCTGACCTTCGCATTCTTACGCACCTTCGGGTCAGAGCGCGACCCCCGGGCCCTCAACATCGCCCGATGTTCGCGTTGCGCGATCATGAAGACGTGACAAACCACGCCCAGATCGAACCGGCTGAGACACCGGTGCCGGTGCTGATCGGTCCGACGGCCTCCGGCAAATCCTCGCTGGCCGTGCGGCTGGCGCGGCGTCTGATCGACGACAGTCGACCGGCCGAGATCGTGAACGCCGATTCGATGCTGGTCTATCGAGGCATGGACATCGGCACCGCCAAGCCGACGCTCGCCGAACGAGGAGGCGTCCGGCACCATCTGATCGACATCTTCGATCTCGACCGAACCGCTTCAGTCGCCGACTTCCAACAACTCGCGCGGGCCGCGATCACCGACTGCCGGGACCGCGGCGTCGTACCGGTGGTCGTCGGCGGCTCGGCGCTCTACGTTCGTGCCATCGTCGATCGGTTCGAGTTCCCGGGCACTGACCCGCAGCTCCGAGCCGCCTTGGAGGCCGACCTGGAAAGGATCGGCGCCGATCGACTGCATCGGCGGTTGGCCGACCGCGACCCTGGTGCGGCGGCGTCGATCCTGCCGGGCAACGGTCGGCGGATCGTGCGTGCCCTGGAGGTCATCGAGTTGACCGGTCGGCCGTACAGCGCCTCGCTTCCCGAGCCGCAGTACGCGATCGACGGCGTGATCGAGATCGGCCTCGATCTGCCGCGACCGGTGCTCGACGAACGCATCGAGGCTCGCGTCGACCAGATGTGGGCCGACGGTTTCGTCGACGAGGTCCGCCGGCTGGAACAGCGGGGACTCCGCAACGGGCTCACCGCCAGCCGCGCCCTGGGCTATCGCCAGATCCTGCAGTACCTCGCCGGTGAACTCGACGAACAGCAGGCCAGACAGCGCACCATCACCCAGACCCGCAAGTTCGCCCGACGACAGGACGGCTGGTTCCGACGCGACCCGCGCATCACCTGGTTGGACGGGATGGCCGACGATCTCGTCGACCGAGCGCTGCCCCTCGTCGCTTCCTGATCACCTGTCAGACTGGTGCCGTGCAGCAGATCGAGTTCATCAAGGGCCACGGCACCGAGAACGACTTCGTGATCGTTCCCGATCTCGACGGGGAGCTCGACCTGACTCCGGCGGAGGTCGCTGCGATCTGTGACCGACGGGCCGGGATCGGCGCCGACGGCGTGCTGCGGGTGGTCGCTTCGCAGCACGTGCCGGACTGGGACGGCCCGGATGATCTGTGGTTCATGGATTACCACAACGCCGACGGGTCGGTCAGCGAGATGTGCGGCAACGGGGTCCGCGTTTTCGCCCATTTCCTGATCGAGCGCGGGCTGGCAACCGGCCCGGTGATCGACATCGCCACCCGGGACGGTCTGAAGCCGACCGAGGTGTTGGCCGACGGCCGCTATCGGGTCAATATGGGCCCGATCGAGGTCGACGACGATCCGGTCGCGGTGCAGGTCGGCGGACTGGGCTCGGAGATCTCCGCATTCCCTGCTGACGTAGGAAATCCCCATGCCGTCGCCTTCGTCGATGATCTTGACGTGCTGGAGTTGTTCCACGCTCCGACCTGGGCGCCCGCTGACCGGTTCCCCGCCGGTGTGAACATCGAATTCATCAAGCCGGTCGGACCGCGGCACATCGCCATGCGGGTCTTCGAACGCGGCTCGGGGGAGACCCGCTCCTGTGGCACCGGTACCTGCGCCGCGGCCGCGGTCGCGGCTCGCCGGGCCGGAGAGTCGACCTTTCCGATCAGCTACCGGGTCGACGTACCGGGCGGCACGGTCGAGGTCGAGTTGCAGGAACGGCAGAGCTATCTGACCGGACCCGCCGAGATCGTCGCCGAGGGGACGTTTCGGCTGGCTTGAGCCGGCACCGGTCGGGTGATCGACCTCGGGACCGTCATAGTGTCCCCATGAGTTTTCCACCAGCGCAGCAACCCGGGGCGCAGCAACCGAACGGCTGGACCCCGCCGCCCGGACCCGGCAACGCGCCGCAGCAGGGGCAGCAGCCGTACGGGCAGCCGGCTTCCGGGCCGCAAGGATTCGGGCAGCAGATCCCCGGGCAGCAGATCCCCGGGCAGCTGGGGTTCGGGCAGGGTGCGCCGAACCCGCAGGGGCAGCCGGGATTCGGTGGACCGACCGGTCAGTTGGTGCTTGAACTGCGCAAGCCGTGGGGCTCGATGGGCATGGTCAGCGCCATCGGCAAGATCGACGGCTACCCGGTCGCCGTCAGCTGGGGACACAATGAGATCACCGTCCCGGCCGGCATGCGACAGATCGACATCCGCACCCAATACCTCTGGGAGTACGGTCGCGCAGCCGAAGCGGTCACCGTTCAACCCGGGCAGCGGGTCGAACTGCACTATTCGCCGCCCGCCATCACCTTCCTGAGCGGTCGGATCGGGCCGACGCCCCAGCCGGTTCGCGGCAAGACGGCCGCCATCACGATCTTCGTGCTGATCGGCGTCATCCTCGTGCTCAGCGTGGGACTGCCGCTCATCTTCGCTGCCACCGGGAACTGAGCTCATTAAGCACAGGGCTAAACCTCGATCCACCGGTGTGCCGCGTAGCGAGCGGCGCCAGGCGGGTGCATCGGCAAGTTGCCGTCGTGAGGGCGGTCTGGTTGACCGTTGAGCGGCGGCAACGCCGCCGATGTGCCCGGATGGGGTCGCGCAGTAGCGGCACATCGGTGGATCGAGGCTAAAGCGCTGGCCCGTGTTGGTGGCCCGTGAGAAGCTGGGAGCAAGCACGACGAACCGATCGAAGGATGAATCCGGCTTTGGCTGACCAATCAGACACCACGGCGACGCACACCGACTCTTTCGCCGACCTCGACGCCGAGGTCGACACGGTCGGCACCGACTACGACGGGGATCAATTCGATCTCGCCGATCGGATCTCGCTGCGACGTGTCGCCGGGATGTCGACAGAGCTCACCGACATCACCGAGGTCGAGTATCGGCAGCTGCTGCTGGAGAAGGTCGTCCTGGTCAGTGTCTGGACCTCCGGGTCACAGGCCGACGTCGACAACGCCATGGCCGAGCTCAAGCTGCTCGCCGAGACCGCCGGATCCCAGGTGCTGGAGGGGCTGGTGCAGCGCCGGGACCGCCCGGATCCGGCCACCTACATCGGCAGCGGCAAGGTCTCCGAGGTCCGCGATGTGGTGGTCGCCACCGGCGCCGACACGGTGATCTGCGATGGTGAGCTGGCCCCCGCGCAGCTGCGCAACCTGGAGGACCGGGTCAAGGTCAAGGTGATCGACCGGACCGCGCTGATCCTGGACATCTTCGCCCAGCACGCCAAGAGTGCCGAGGGCAAGGCCCAGGTGGAGATGGCCCAGCTGCAGTATCTCAAGCAGCGGCTCCGTGGGTGGGGCGGCAATCTGTCCCGGCAGGCCGGCGGTCGAGCCGGCGCCGGTGCCGGCATCGGCGGTCGCGGTCCCGGTGAGACCAAGATCGAGACCGATCGGCGACGGATCAACACGCGGATCGCCAAACTGCGTCGCGAATTGCGCGAGCTGGATTCCACCCGCGAGACCAAGCGTGCCGAACGGCACCGGCACCAGGTGCCGTCGGTGGCGATCGTCGGCTACACCAACGCCGGCAAGTCCTCGCTGTTGAACCGGATCACCGGCGCCGGCGTGCTGGTCGAGGATGCGCTGTTCGCCACCCTTGACCCGACGACGCGACGGACCCAGACCGCCGACAGCCGGGACTACACGCTGACCGACACCGTCGGCTTCGTCCGGCACCTGCCGCATGATCTGGTGGAGGCGTTCGCCTCGACGTTGGAGGAATCGATCCGGGCCGATCTGCTGTTGCACATCGTCGACGGCTCCGATCCCGATCCGCAGGGCCAGATCGAGGCCGTACGGGAGGTGCTGCGCGACATCGGCGCGGCCCAGGTCCCCGAACAATTGGTGATCAACAAGGCCGACCAGGCCGATCCGGCCACGCTGACGGTGCTGCGGCATCAGTTCCCCGACGCGCTGGTCGTCTCGGCGCGGACCGGTCGTGGCATCGATGCGCTCCATGCCCGGATCGAGGAACGGCTGCCCCGACCAGGCGTCGAGGTGCGAGCGATGATCCCGTACGAGCGGGGAGACCTGATCAACCGGATCCACCACGAGGGCGAGTTCAGCACCCTGGAGCACACCGGCGACGGCACGCTGGTCGTGGCCCGGGTCAACGAAGGACTCGCCGCCGAGGTCAATGCGTACCGATTGTCGGAGGGTGCAGATACCTTGGTGCGGTGATTGACGACAGGACATCGGCCGACAAACCGGCGGCACAGGATGTCCTCGATGCCGCGGTCGCCAAGATCAACGGTCAGCATCGTCCCGGCCAGGCCGAGATGGCCGCGGCGATCACCGAGGCCTTCGGCAGTGGACGGCATCTGCTGGTCCAGGCCGGCACCGGTACCGGCAAGTCGTTGGGCTACCTCGCGCCGTCGCTGATCGCGCTGTCCGACCACAAGGTCGACCGGGTGGTGGTCGCCACCGCAACGCTCGCCCTGCAGGCCCAGTTGGCCGGCAACGACATCCCGGCGGCGCTGGAAGCCGTCGAATCGGTGACCGGTCGGCGACCGACAGCGGCCATCCTCAAAGGCCGCACCAACTACGCCTGCCGGCTCCGGGTCAACGGCGGGTCCGTCAGTGCCCAGGAGTCGCTGATCGACTCCGCGGAGTTGGCCGAGAGTCTGCGCGCCACCATCGCCGGTCAGGCCGAGCCGCAGGAGGAAGCGGCCAGTTCCGCGCTCGGCGCCGAGGTGCTGGCGCTGCGCGAGTGGGCCGAGCGCGAGCACGAGGAGCGCGGCGTAGCCGACCGGGACGATGCGCCACCGCACACCGATCGAGCCTGGCAGCAGGTGTCGATCCCGGTCCGGGAGTGTCTGGGCACCCAACAGTGTCCGTTCGGCGACTCCTGTTTCGTCGAGCGGTCCCGGGAGAAGGCCCGCGGCGCCGACCTCGTCGTCACCAATCACGCACTGCTCGCCATCGACGCGATGCACGGCCGGACGGCGTTGCCCGAGCACGAGGTGATCGTGATCGACGAGGCCCATGAACTGGTCTCCCGGGTGACCGGTGCGGCGTCGGCGGAGTTGCACCCGACCGGAATCGAACGGGTCGGCCGGCGGGCGCTCAACTTCCTCGAAGATGATCTTGCCCTGGACTTCCTGGAATCGGCCGACGGCCTGCGGGAGGCGCTCGATGCGGTGCAGCCGGAGCGGATCGAGGATCCCGACTCCTCGGTGATCACGGCTGTGTCTGCGGTCCGGGCCGCGGGACGGCGCGTGGTCAGCGCATTGACCAGCGAGGGCAAGGAGGACAACGAACGCAAGCAGGCCGCCGCCGCGGTGAAGGAGATCTTCGACGTCGCGGAGCGGATCTGCAAGCTGGACGACTACGACGTGATCTGGGTGACCGATTCCGAACGCAACGGACGCGACGTCCGGGTCGCACCGTTGACCGTCGCCGGACTGATGCGGGACCGGGTGTTCAGCGATCGTACGGTGATCATGACCTCGGCCACGTTGAAGCTGGGTGGGGACTTCGCCGGTGTCGCGGCGTCGGTCGGGTTGCGCGCCGACGAACGTGACGACGAGCCGGTGTCCCATGATCAACAGGCAGCCGCCCGGCAGGCGTCGGTCCGTGCCGAGGAGGGCGTCGATGATCGTGACGATCTTGAGATGTCGCTGGATGATGATCTTGACGTGGATGACGACGTCGAGCAGGACGACGGCCTGTCCGGCGATGGAGCGGCAGCCGGCTCGGGGGACCGACCGGCCGGACCGCTGACCTGGCGCGGTCTCGACGTCGGCTCACCGTTCGACTACCGCCGGCAGGGGATCATGTACGTGGCCAGCAACATGCCACGACCCGGTCGCGACGGCCTGGGCGAGGAGATGATGGCCGAGATCGCCGAGCTGGTCTGGGCGGCCGGCGGCCGGACGCTGGGGCTGTTCTCGTCCCGGCGGGCCGCGGAGGCGGCAGCACAGTATGTCCGCAAGCAGCTACCGAAGATGACCATCCTGTGTCAGGGCGATGCCCAGCTGTCGGATCTGACCCGCCGCTTCATCGAGAAGACCGACGTCAGCCTGTTCGGCACGTTGTCGCTGTGGCAGGGCGTCGACGTGCCGGGTGACACCTGCCAGTTGGTGATCATCGACCGGATCCCGTTCCCGCGCCCGGACGAACCGCTGACCGTCGCTCGGCAACGCGCGGTCAGCGAGGCCGGCGGTAACGGGTTCATGGCGGTCGCCGCGACTCATGCCGCGTTGTTGTTGGCCCAGGGTGCCGGCCGGTTGATCCGTCGAGCGAGTGATCGCGGCGTGGTCGCGGTCCTCGACCCGCGGTTGGCGACCGCCCGCTACGGCAGCTTCCTGCGATCGTCGATGCCGGACATGTGGCCGACCAGTGATCGCGAACAGGTGATCGGCGCACTGCGCCGGCTCAGCGCACCGTCCTGATCATCGGGCTCGATCCGACCCCGGTCGGGTGACTTCGACCGATCTGTCAGAACGCCGACGGCGCGGAAGATCGGCCGCTACGATCCGTGCATGATCAAGCTCTGGCGGCGTTTCGGTGTCCGCACCGGCGCCCTGCTGACCGTCCTGTTGGCGGTCACCCTGACCACAAGCGAGCAGGCCGATGCGGCAACGCATGTGGTGAAGGACACCAGGCGTGACGTCTACGCGATCAAGGGCGACGACGGTCAGCATCTGGTCAACAAGACGGGGGCGAACGGTGACATCACGGCGGTGCGGACCAATCATCGTGCCCGTTCCGTAGAGGTCGTGATCAAGGCTCGTCAGCTGCGTGGATCCAATGCGACAGTGGTTGAGATCGCTACCTCTGCCAAGCACCGGCCGACGTTCTTTGTTGTCGCGCTGAAGACGAAACGGCACCATGACATCTCACTGACAAAGAACTTCGATCAGCAAATTCATTGCAACGGTCTGCGGGTCCGCCGGGACGTGAAGGAAGCCGTGATCCGGGTGCACATTCCCCGTCGCTGTCTGGACAATCCGCAGTGGATCCGTACCGGTGTCGGTGTGTTCATGCTTCGGGTGAAGGGTGCCGGTCGCGAGCGAATCGACGTCGCGGGCAAGAGGCTGCTGACAGATCGCTGGTTTCGCGGTGTTGCGCGTTTCCCGCTGAGCCCGAAGATCACGGCCGGACCTTAGGGGCTCGCAGTCGCCGGTCGGCGGCGCTGCTGAGGTGGTTTCGACTGGTCCAAGATCACGACAAAAGCGGGTCAGTCTCCCAATCGGCGAAGTCCCGTCGGATCCGCTGCCGGATGCGTTCCCAGGCATCGGCGGCTGCCGGTTCGGGATCGATCAGATCGGTTCGGTCGTCGAAAAATCGTCGGTAGCCCCAGCTGAAGCCGACCACAGGGGACAGCCGGGCGGGTCCGATGCTGACCAGGAAAGCATCCGCCAGCCAATCAAGATCACGATGGTCCGGGTTGGCCGGGGCGTCGGCGAAGGTCGGCCGGTAGCCCTCGACATACAGCGGCGTCCCGGCCAGTAACGGATTGCGGTCGATTTCCTCGTCGATCACCTCACCTCGTCGGAGGTGACGGATCAGCTGGACCCACCCGAACCAACCGGCCGGTCCCTCGCGGGGGAAGTCGACCTCGGCCGTGAGCACAGGGAAACCGGTGAATGCCGAGGCGTCGAAGTTCTTGGCGACTTGATCATGGCCGGTGGCATACGGATCGTCGTTGGGATGAACGTTGATCCGCAGCCGGCCGTTGCGGCCGCGGGTGTGGAACGGCAGGGTCATCGTCGACACGGTGCGACCCCTACCTGTTCGCGATCATGCTGCAACCAGGTCGAACCGCAACCGTGGCAGCACGCGTCCCGGTATCGAACCACTCGGCGAGCTGCCGATCCGGGTTGCGCCGAAGTGCCGATAGAACGGCTCGGCTCCTGGATCGGCGTCCAGGTCCAGCCGGCGGAAGCCCCGGGCAGCCGCCTCGCGAAGGATGTGTTCCAGCAACAGCCGCCCGCAGCCGGTCCCGATCGCATCCGGGTCGACGAACAAGGCGGCCAGCTCACCGTCCGGTGGAACGCCCGCCAGTCGGCTGAAGCCCAGCGGTCCGGTCCCGTCGTCAGCGACCCACATCCCTGTCCCGCAGTCCTCGGCTCGGTAGGTCAACTCGGCTCGGCACGCCTGCAGGAACTCCGGCGAGTAGCCCCAATGTCCCTTGGACCGCAGGGCGAGCGCCGAGATCGTCGCATGCTCCTCCGCTCGCGCGGGCCGGATTGTCGGCTTGGCCACTCGACGCACGCTACCGGAGCCGAGCGCTACGGTCGGACGGATATTCGGTCGCATCGACGGCCGTACTGTGGATCAATCGCCGTATGACCGACTCGGCGTTCCTGCAGTCCCTCCATGCGCAGTTCGCGACGCCACCGGACCGGATAGCCGGGTTGGTGCACAAGATCATCGGGGGCGAGGTGACGTCGATGCACCGGGTCGTGAACGGCTACGACAACGAGGTCCATCGGGTCACCGTGGACGGTCATGCACCGCTGTTCGTCCGGATCCGACGCAACGGTGAGGGCGACTTCTCGGCTGAGGCGGCGGCGATGGAGTCGGCCCGCGGCGCCGGCGTGCCGACGCCGGAGATCGTTGCGCTGGATCGGGTGGCCAGCGACGATGCCGAACGGGATGTGATGATCCTTGCGGCGGCACCGGGCCGAGCCCTCGAAGAGGTTGCCGACGACCTGTCCGTCCAAGACCATCACGCCGCGCTGGTCGATCTCGGCAGAGTGTTGGCCCGGCTGCACGAGGTCCGGATGCCCGGCGCATGGCGGCCCGGTCCGGACGGCCGCTGGCCCGACCCGGCCGAGTTGCGCGGTTACTTCATCCGGGATCGACTCGCCGAGCGGCCGGAGCTGGTCCGGGCCGGCCTGAGCGAGGCGGAGATCGAACGGACCTTTGAGGCTCTGCAGGAGGATCCCGCCCCGCACACCGAGCCGGTGCTGTGTCACGGCGACCTCAACCGTGGACACGTCTTCGTCGACTCCCGATCTCGGGTGAGCTGCCTGATCGACTGGGGGATGTGGCATGCCGGATCGACCGCGGGGGAGTTCGGCTACGTCTGGAAAACGTTCGGCGACGACGGCCTGGAGGCGGTCCTGCTCGGGCACCGGGCCGGCTCACCGACCGATCCGGAGCTGCGCCGCTCGATCGCCGTGTCGCTGTGCCAGACCCAGATCGGACACATCGCCCACCATGTCGGCATCGGCGACGATCAGGGCGTTCGGTTCAACGTCGCTCGTCTCCGCCGTGCTCTGGCCGAGCTGGATCGGCCGGGCCGTACGCCCTAACCGAGGCGCCGGAGAGCCGTCTCGACGGCGACCTCGACCCTGGCAGTCATGCCGGGCCCATCGACGGGACGACGACCGGCTACCTGGCCACTGATCCACTTCGGCTGGCTGTCGTTGTAGTGCAGCAGGGCATACAGGTCCCACCACGGATCGAGCGCCACGCCGGCGATCGACTGATAGAGCGATCGCAGCTGCTCCGACCAGTCGGGTGAGTAGAGCGCCGCCAGGAATCGCCGACATTGCCCGACGTCCACTGCGCGAGAGCCGCGATGGATGCCGTTCCAGTCGGTCAGTCCGGTGATCCTGCCGCGCGACCACAGCAGGTTGACGGGCAGGAAATCACCGTGCAGGAAGACCGCCGGGTCCGCGGGAGGCCGCGCCGCCATGGCTTCACATGCAGCCTTCCACACGGCAGGCTTCCGCGCGCCGTTCGGCACCCGAAGCGCGTCCAGGGGAGCGATTCAGGAATCCGTCCAGGGTCTGAACGTCTTTGCGGGCAGATCGAGGGAATGCAGCACGGCAGCGAGCTCCGCGATCCTGGTCAGCCAGGCGCGAGGCTCGGCCGGATCGAGGTGGACGTGGCCGGGCAGCCGGGTCATCAGCAACGACGGCAGACCTCCCGTCGAGGCACCGGCGACATCGGCCGCCAGGACGCTCGGGACCGGAAGACCGCTTCCGGCCACCACCCCGAGGTTGGCGATCTCCGTCTCCAAGGCCGTCCGCAGCTCGGGCCCGTCCGGATACTGCCGGAGCACGACGAACGTTCGCACGCCGTGGCGCTCGACGGTCAGCCGATTCACCGCGGAGCAGACGCCACCGGTCATCCGCCGATATCCGACGATTCGGCTGCCCCGACCCATCGATTCAGCAACCCAGCCGAGCGTCTCCGGCGAGGGGCGACGCTGTCTGAACCCGTTGTCCCGCCAGTCGGCCTCGGTCATGTCGGGCGAGCCTATTGGTCACCGAGCCGGGGCCGATAGCGGTTTTCTCTCCGCCGCGTGAGTCCGGCGCTGCGGGTCAGAGGGTCCCGCCGAGCAGCCGGAACGCCACGTTGTACGCCGCTGCCACGGCGACCGCCCCCAACACCGCAACAAGGATCGGCACCCCGCCGCGGATCGTCCTACTCAGCATGGTCACCATCAGGGCGACCCCGACGGCGCCGATGACGATCCAGTAGACCGGGCTGGTGGTGTCGCCGACCGCGGTCAGGCCGTAGCCGGCGTCGCCGATCGCGATGCCGGCCAGCGCCGCCGTACCGGCCGCCGCCCGAAATCTTCGCTCCCACAACCAGCGGGCCGCGACCCCGACGAACGGGCCGATCAGGACACCGACGACCACGAACAGGATCGGGCTGTAGTACGCCCCGCGCAGTGTCGACACCACGGCATACCCGACGGTGAGCAGCACAAAACTCGCCGCACCGAGCACCGCAGACAGCCACCAGGACAGCCGAACCCGCCAGATCAGCACCGCCGTCAGCAGCGTCCAGCCACTGGCGGAATTGGCGACGGAGCTGAACCAGGACGGCAGCATGCCTTGGGCGAACGAGGTCAGTCCGCCGAGCACGAGGCTCAACAACAGCACGAGCCCGCCGCGCAGCAGCGGATGTCGCGGCTGCGCAGGTGAACGAGGCCCTGCGGCGAAGATCATCGGGCAGACCCGGCCCACAAGGCCATGATCTGATCGACGACGTCCTCGGCACTGCGGCCATCCACCGTGATCAACTGAGCATCGGGAAGCTCGACGTCACGCCAGGACTCGAAGTACGACCTCGCCCATTCGTCCGAGACCGGAGTGTCGCGTTCGGCCAAGTGGCGGGCCAGCGTTTCGGCCGTGCAGTCCAGCCTGATGATCATGGACCGACCGGGAGCGGTGGCGCGAACCGCGCGCGCATCGGCCGCGCTGTGCACCGTCAGCTCGACCAGCATCGACCAGGTTTGCTTCAGGTAGCCGGCGATCGCGGCGAGGTTGCCGGCGAACATCCGGGCTTCGCCGGTCTCCGCGCCGATCGAGTCGAGGTCGATGCCCTCGGTGCGCGGTTGGCACAGATCCGCCTGCCACAGCAGCCAGTTCGCGCCCGCTAGTCGCTGATGCAGCCCGCGGCTGATCGTGCTCTTGCCGACCCCGGACGGTCCGGTCAGCACGATCAGGTCACTTGACGGCGTACTTGACACGTGGGTGGCTCCGATCGTGGGGTTCGGTGCTGCTGATGGCCGGGTGGCACGGTATCCGATCGCTACAATGTCAACGTTGACAAATCAATGTCAACGTTGACATCATCTCTCCTGGTTCTGCCCCGACCACGTCAGTGGCCGGCGCGGCCGCCCGGTTGTCACTCACTGAGGAGTCATCCCGTGCGCCATCCCCGAACATTCCTTTTGGCCCGACACATCCCGTTGACCCGACACATCCCGTTGGCCGGCGCCATCCCGATCGCTGTTGCGACGGCGGCGCTGATCGTTACCGCTTCGGCCCCGGCCGTGGCCGGCCCGCCGTCCGACCGTCAGACGCCGCGCTCCGAGCTGGCCGTCTCCGACGTCAGCTTCCTCGGTCCGATCGATCAGAATCCGCATGTCGCGGCCCGGGACAACGGGCAGAGCGTCAAGTACGGCGACCAGTCGGTGTGGTTCTTCGACGACACCATCACGACCGATCCCGACGGGTTCATCTCCAGTACGGCGGCGATCACCAGCGACCTGGACGCCTCGGACAACATCACACTCCGGTCCGCCGACGCGCTCGACGAGACCTCCACCGGGACACCGCCGGACTTCGTCCCGCTGTCCGCCGCCGAGACCGACTTCCAGGATGCGCACGCAGCGGACGACTGCACCGGATCCACCGACGACTACTGCGGCACAGTGTTTGCGCACTGGCCGGGACCGGCCGTCGTCGATCACGCGCGGCACCGGATCCTGGTCTCCTACGGCAAGTTGTGCCGCGGCGGACGAGACGGAACCCCGTGTGAGTCGGGCTTCGTCGGCCAGGCACTCGGCACCGGCCTGGTCGCGGTGGACATGGAGGACAAGACGATCACCCGGCTGACCGCAGAGCATCGACCGGCCGACATCCCGAGCCCCGAAGGCACCGACAAGACCCTCTTCTTCACCCCCGACCAGGCCTGGACCGGTAACGCGATGGTGCTGGTCGGCAACACGTTGTACGGCTACGGCAAGTGCACCCTGGACGGCTGCGCGGTGGCCAAGGCCCCGATCGACCACATCCAGGACATCTCCCGTTGGCGCTACTTCACCGGCAGCAACGAGGACGGACAGCCGATCTGGTCCACCGACCCTGACCGCACCGTCCTGGTGAAGGGTCCCGGCGCCGCCGGCGCGACCGTCTACTACGACGACGCCTTCGGTGCCTACGTCAACAGCTACATGCCGTGGGCATCCCAGGATGTCCTCTACCAGACCGCGCCGCACCCGTGGGGGCCGTGGTCGACGCCGCAGAAGCTGTTCACGGCACCGAAGACCAGCGGCACCGAGTACGCCTCGTTCGCCCATCCCGAGTACACCAGCCGGGACGGTCTGACCAAGTACTTCACCTACTACACCTCATCGACCGGGGCCCAGGAGTTGGTCCGGGTCCGCTTCGGCAGGGGATAGGAATCGATGCATCAGCACCCTCAACGGACGATCGACAGGGCCCGCCGGATGCTCGACGAGCGGGTCTGGCCCGCTGTCGAACACTCCGCGACGCCGTTGCAGATCACGGCCCGCCGGCTCGCCGGCGAACCGGAACCCTTCGACCAGGCGACTGCCGGCCCCTTCGAGCCGTTCACACCCGGGAGCCGGTGGGGCGAGCCCTGGACGACCACTTGGTTCCGGCTGCAGGGTGCGGTCCCGGTCGGACGGGCCGGTGCCGAGCCGGTGGTCGCTGTTGATCTTGGATTCGAGGGCGGACCCGGCTTCCAGAGCGAAGGGCTCGCCTATCGCGCCGACGGCAGCATCCTGAAGGGCGTCCAACCTCGCAACCACTACGTGCCGATCGATGATCAGCTGACCATGATCGACATCTACGTCGAGGCTGCGGCCAATCCCGACCTCGCGGCAGTCGCCTTCCGCCCGACCCGGTTGGGCGACGGGATCGACGTGGACGGCGAACCGCACTACCGCTTCCGCCGAGCCGATCTGGTGCTGCTGGATCGAGATGTCGAGGCACTGGCTGTTGATCTTGATGTGCTGATCGGCTGGGCGGAGCAGCTCCGTCCCGACGAGCCACGCCGGGCCAAGATCATCCGTTCCCTGGGACAAGCCTGCGATCTGATCGACCCGCAACGGATCGCCGACTCCGTGCCGGCCGCCCGGGCCGAGCTCGCGCCGCTGTTGGAACAGCCGGCGACGGCAAGCGCCCACCGACTGGCGGCGGTCGGGCATGCCCACATCGACTCCGCGTGGCTCTGGCCGGTCCGGGAGACCGTACGGAAGTGCACTCGCACCTTCTCCAACGTCCTCTCCCTGATCGAGGACTACCCGGAGTTGCGGTTCGCCTGTTCGCAGGCCCAGCAGTATGCCTGGATCGAAGAGCAGCAACCCAAGCTGTTCGCCCGGATCGCCGAGGCCGTCGCCGCCGGACAGTTCGTCCCGGCCGGCGGGATGTGGGTCGAGTCCGACACCAACATGCCCGGCGGTGAAGCTCTCGTCCGACAGTTCCTGTACGGCAAGAGCTACTTCGCCGACCGGTTCGGCGTCGAGCCCCAGGAAGTCTGGCTGCCGGACTCGTTCGGCTACTCCGCCGCACTGCCACAGATCGCCGCATTGGCCGGATATCGCTGGTTCCTCACCCAGAAGCTCGCCTGGCATCCGACCAACAAGTTCCCGCACCACACCTTCTGGTGGGAAGGGATCGACGGCAGCCGGGTGTTCGCCCATCTGCCACCGGTCGACTCCTATCTTGCCGAGCTGACCCCGGCCGAGCTCCAGCATGCCTCGACGAACTTCTCCGACCACGCCGGCGCCGGCACCTCACTGGTCCCGTTCGGCCACGGCGACGGCGGTGGCGGACCGACCCGGCTGATGATGGAGCGGGCCCGTCGTCAGGCGGACCTGGAGGGCGCGCCGCCGGTGGAGCATCTGACCCCGACCGAGTTCTTCGAGCGTGCCCAGGCCGACTATTCCGATGCGCCGACCTGGGTGGGCGAGCTGTACATGGAAGCCCATCGCGGCACCTACACCTCCCAGGCTGCGATGAAGCGCGGCAACCGACGAGCCGAACACCTGCTGCGGGAGGCAGAGCTGTGGAGTGCCTCCGCGACCCTGCGGACCGGCGCGGACTACCCGTACGACGCCCTCGACCGGTGCTGGAAAACCGTTCTGTTGCACCAGTTCCACGACATCCTGCCGGGATCGTCGATCGCCTGGGTGCATCGCGAGGCACGGGCTGCCTACGACAGCGTGCTCGCCGACCTGGAGCAGTTGATCATGACTGCCCTGACGACGCTGGCCGGATCCGGCGACACGATCGTCCGGTTCAACGCGGCACCGGTGCCGGCCGACGGAGTACCGGCTCTTGGTGCTGCCGAGGGGCTCGCAGCCGGGTCCGAGGCTCCGATCGTGCAGCGCGACGATGACCGGCTGATCATCGACAACCGGACGTTGCGGATGATCATCGAGCCGGACGGCACGATCAGTTCACTGATCGACCTCCGCTCCGCCCGCGAGCTGGTCGCCGAGGACGCGCGGCTGGCCGATCTGGTCATCCACCAGGATCTGCCGAATGCCTTCGACGCTTGGGACCTGGACGCCTTCTACCGCGGATCGGCAACCCCGATCAGATCCCTGGATTCCTTGCAGGTCAGCGAGTCCGACGGCGCGGTGACCGTCGAGGTGAAGCGTTCGTTCGGCTCCTCCTCGGCCCTCCAGACGATCACCATCAGTCCGGGATCGGACCGGGTCGACTTCGCCGTCGATGTCGACTGGCAGGAGCGGGAGAAGCTGCTGAAGGTGGTCTTCGGTCTGGATCTGCGGGCCGACGAGTCGTCGGCGGAGATCCAGTTCGGCCACCTCCGACGACCGACCCATGACAACACCACCTGGGACGAGGCGAAATTCGAGATCTGTGCTCAGCGTTGGGTGCACGTCGGGGAGCCACGCTTCGGTGTCGCGGTCGCCAACGACTCGACCTACGGGCACAGCGTCCGGCGGATCGAGCAGCAGGCAGCCGGACGGCCTGGTACGGAGATCGGATTGTCGCTGCTCCGCGCACCGCGCTATCCCGACCCGGACACCGATCAGGGCAGCCACCGGGCCCGCTACAGCCTGATCACCGGTGCCGGGATCGGGGACGCCGTCGCGGCCGGTCTGCGGCTCAACCTGCCGGTCCGCCGGATCACCGGCGGGGCGGCACCGGAGCCGATCGTCACCGTTGACGGCGAGGGGATCGTGATCGAGGCGATCAAGCTCGCCGAGGACCGGTCCGGCGATCTGATCGTCCGGCTCTACGAGTCGCTCGGCGCGCGCACCCGCGGACGCCTCCGCTGGGACATCGACGGCGATCGGGCCGAGATCGTCGATCTGCTGGAGCGCGGCAGCGGAACCTGCGACGTCGTGGATCATGGAGTCGACGTCGAACTCCGGCCGTTCCAGATCCTGACCGTCCGGATCAGTGCACCGGGGGTGACCCGATGAAACGACGACGGGACGCCATCCTCGGCTACGCCTTCATCTCGCCGGCGATCTTCGGCCTGTTCCTCTTCATCGGCTACCCGATGGTGACCTCGCTCTACCACTCGTTCACCAAGTGGAACGGACTCACACCGGCCACCTGGGTCGGCCTGGAGAACTACGTCTTCATGTTCACCCAGGACCCCACCTTCTGGCCATCGCTGCGGGTCACCGTGCTGTGGGTGATCATGTCGGTGCCGGCGACCCTGGCGGCCGGTCTCGCCCTGGCGGTCCTGGTCAACCGAGCGCTGAAGGGTGTCAAGTTCTTCCGGACGATCTTCTACCTGCCGGTGGTGCTGCCCGGCGTCGCCGTGCTGACGCTGTGGAAATACATCTACGACCCGACCTACGGTCTGGCCAATCAACTGCTGCAGGTCCTGCACCTGCCGACCAGCCTGTGGTTGGGCGACGCCAAAGTCGCGCTACCCGCGATCCTGATCGTCGGCGTCTGGGGCGTCGGCGGCACGATGATGATCTTCCTGGCCGGGCTGCAGGCCGTACCCGACGAGCTGCACGAGGCTGCCAAGGTCGACGGCGCCGGAGCCTTCCGCCGATTCTTCCGGATCACCCTCCCGATGATCGGCCCGATCATGATGCTGCAGTTGATGCTGACGATGAACGGCGCCTTCCAGACCTTCAACCAGGTGGCGATCCTGACCAAGGGTGGGCCGGGGCACTCCACCAATCTGCTGATGTACAAGATCTACAACGACGGCTTCGCCGACTTCATCACCTCGCCGCAGTTGGGCTATGCCACCGCCGAGGTCTGGGTGCTGTTCGTGATCGTGATGATCGTCACGATGATCATGCTCCGGATCACCCGCAACCGTGTCTACCAAGGGGAAGCCTGATGGCCGCGATGGCAACTGCCGAAGCACTGGTGGAACGCCGGCCGATGGCGCTGAGCCGCAGGGTGCCGCTCCTGCTGTCCCGGATCGCCTGGTACGCACTGTGCGGGCTGCTCGCAGTCAGCATGTTGTTGCCGCTGGTCTGGATGGTGAGTATCGCCTTGAAGGGTAACGGCGACATCAACCAGCTGCCGCCGTCCTTCCTGCCGCGAGAGTTCCAGCTGTCCAACTTCGTCCACGGTCCGGCACAGATCGGCTTCTACCGGCTATTGCTGAACACCATGATCGTGACCGTGGTCTCGACCGCCGGTGCGATGGTGAGTTCGATGGTGGTCGGCTACGGCATCTCTCGGATCGATTTCCCGGGTCGCCGATTCTGGTTCGCCCTGATCTCGGGCAGTATCTTCGTCCCGGGGATCGTCGGGCTGATCCCGCTGCAGCACCTCTACATCAACCTGGGACTGATCGACACCTGGATCCCGTTGATCCTGCCGGCCTTCTTCGGTAGTCCGATCTTCGTCTATCTGGCCAGGCAGTACTACCAATCGATTCCGCGCTATCTCGACGAGTCGGCCACCATCGACGGCGCGGGCCATTGGACGATCTTCACCAAGATCATGATTCCGTTGACCAAACCGGTCTGGATCACGGTCGCGATCATGTCGTTCCAGATGTCCTGGAACGACTATCTGAGCCCGCTTGTCTACCTGCAGTCGGCGGAGAAGTTCACGTTGCCGCTGGGGATGGCGTCCTTCCTGTCCGACACTGCGGGCTCGCAATACAACTACTACATGGCGACGAACCTGATGTTCATGGTTCCGCCGCTGGTGCTGTTCTTCCTGGCCCAGCGCTACTTCATGGAGGGACTCGGCTCGCTCGGGACCATCGCGAAGTGATCGTCCAGCACCGCAACCACCAGTACTCGAAGGAGAGCACGATGACTACACCGAATCGGAACCGGACCGACGGCGACCACCGGCCGATCCGTCCGCGTATCAGAGGCATCCGCGCCGTCGTCGCGATTGCGGCGGCACTGACCATCACTGCGGGCGCCGTGACCGGCTGCAGCAATTCCGGGGCCGAGGCGACCGGCTCGTCGACGATCAGTTACATGACCTGGGAGTCGACGGCGACCAACGCGGCGCTGGACAAGACGATGAAGAAGTACGCCACCAGCAGCGGGATCGCGATCAAGCGCGAGGCATCTCCGAATGCCGACTATGCGCAGAAGCTGGCGTCGTTGATCATGTCCAAGAAGGCGCCGGATCTCTTCTGGTGCTCCAACTCCCAGGAACAGAACCTGGCTGCCGAGGGTCTGCTCTACGACTGGTCGGACCATCTGAAGAAGGGCGACGGGCTGCAGGAGGCGAAGTTCTCGCCCGGCTCACTCGACCTGTGGAAGACCACCGACGGCAAGCTGTACGGGATCCCGACGATGGCCAACACCTACGGCTTCTTCTACAACAAGACCGACTTCACCAAGGCCAAGCTGAAGACGCCGAGCATCGGCTGGACCTGGGACGAGATGTTCGCCGACATCGCCAAGCTCGACAAGACCAAGGCCGCAGCCAAGTCCCAGCCGCTGGTCGCTGCCTGGCCGTTGCTCACCAGTCCGCAGGGCGCGTCGGCGTACTCGGTGGCCAACGGCGGCAAGCCGCTGCTGGACAAGCCGGTCGGTGCTCCGGCACTGCAGGCCGACCCGACCTTCCGTGAAGGGGCGGCGAAGATGGCCGCCGCCATCAAGGCCGGTCAGATGACCGACCCCGACTACGACGGATCGACGGCGGTGGCGAAGTTCGCCAACGGAGGCATCCCGCTGATGTTCGGGGGCCAGTGGCTGCATCAGTCGATCACGGCGAACAAGCCGAAGTTCGACTGGGGCTACGCGCCGTGGCCGGCGGGAAGCAGTGCATCGGTGCAGCCGATCGAGACCAACGGCGTGTGCTCGCCGGCAACCCTGAAGGACCCCGATGCGGCCTGGAAGGTGATGAGCTACCTGGACACCACCGGCTTCAACGAGGCGATGAAGGCCGAGCCGATCGCGCCGATCGCCTACGAACCGGGATCGAAGGGCTACTACCAGGCGCTGGAGTCCGGCGACGCCGCGGCCAAGAGCATCGCCAAGACCGCTACCTACGAACTGGCAGCCAAGGACAAGTTCGTCACCCAGTTCCTCGATCCGTGGGCGACGAAGGCTGCCGACGTCGTCGGCACCTCCTGGAATCCAGCGCTGGCAGGAAAGAAGGACGTCGACGCCGGGATCGACCAGACCGTCAGCGGCATCAACAAGCTGATCGGGAAATGATCACCGGACGACGCCGACCGCAGACCGAGGAGCAAGGATGACGATCATCGTACGGTCCGGGACCCGGGTGATGTTCACCGGTGACTCGATCACCGACTGTCGCCGACTGGACACCGACAACCCGTTGGGCTACGGCTATCCGCTGCGCGTTGCCGGACAGTGGGACCTGGCACACCCGGACCGCTCACCGGTCTGGATGAACAGCGGAATCTCCGGCAACAGGGTGGTCGATCTGCAGGGTCGGTGGCAGACCGACGTGCTCGAGGCACGGCCGGATCTCGTGTCGGTCCTGGTCGGCATCAACGACTGCGGCTTCCACTTCGCCCTGGACTTCGACGAGGTGACAGCAGCGGAGTATCGGGCGGGCTATCGGGAGCTGCTCCGACCGTTGGCCGACGCCGGCATCCAGCTGATCCTGATCGAGCCGTTCCTGCTGCCTGTCAGCGAGGATCAGCTGAAGTGGCGGGATGATCTGGACGCGAAGATCGATGTGGTGCACGAGCTGGCAGAACAGTACGGGGCAACGTTGATCGAGGCCGATCGGATGTTCACCGAGTTGGCGGAGCAGACCGGCCCCGAGCACTGGGCCGCCGACGGTGTGCATCCGACGGCCGCGGGGCATCAGGCTCTCGCCGATGCCTGGTTGCAGCAGGTTCAGTAACTCGGGTCGTGATGCACGATCAGCCGGGCCGGCACCTCGTGACGTTGCGGGGGCCGGCCGGGTTCGGCGAGCCGATCGAAGAGCAGTTGGGCACCTTCGCGGCCGACGTCGTAGGGATCGCTGTCGATCACCGAGATCCCGAACGAAGCAGCCAGCGGGAAGCGGTCGAAGCTCACCACGTCGAGCCGCCGGGCGGCGAAGGCGGGGGACTGCAGCAGACCGGTGCACAGCCGGTTGTTGTCGACGAAGATCGCATCGGGCCGGGCCGTTCCGAGCAGTTCCTCGGCTGCCTGGCGGGCATCGGACTCTGTGATCAGATCGTGCCGGACCAACTCCGGCTCGGCCGTCAGACCGGCGGTGTCGAGCGCCTCGAGGTAGCCCGCCCAGCGCTCCTCGGCACCGCTGCCGCCACGCGGATGGCCGAGGTAGGCGATCCTGCGGTGGCCGCGGGCCAACAGATGGTCGATTCCCTCGCGGGTGCTGGAGGTATTGGTCGTGGTGACCGAATCCATCGATTCGCCCAGTCCCGGCGGGGGAGAGTCGACGAAGACGATCGCGGAGCCGAAGGCAGCTTCGTTGGCCAGGTAACCAAGATCGTTTCCGATCGGCGCGATGATCAGTCCGGCGACCCGGTGGGCGAAGAACGACCGGATGGCCCGGTGCTCGAGATCGGGATCGTTCTGTGCGTCGGCGCTCAACACCAGGTAGCCGTGTTCGGCGGCAACGGAGTGGATCCCCCGCAACATCGGTGCAAAGAACGGGTTGCTGCAGTCACCGAGAGTGACTCCGATGGTCGTCATCGACTGGTTCTTGCGGCGCAGCCCGGCGGCCACGTCGTTCATCTGGAAACCCAGTCGGTCCGCCTCGGCGATGATCCGCTGCCGAGTGGAGTCGCGCACCTTCGGGTCGCCACGCAGCGCCCGGGACACGGTCTTGTTGCTGACCCCCGTGGCCGCGGAAACGTCCTCGAGCCGGGGGCGTCGCCGGCGCTGCGGAGCGTCGGCGGACGCAGCGGTGGCAGCATCTGGCGCCGATGCCGGAACGATCATCTCCTCGGGCTCGTCGCTCTGCATAACCGCAGTGTATGTCAACGTTGACAGGGATTTCGGCGAGGTCACGAAGTCGGCGGTGTCGGACGAACGCCGCCCCGTGTCGCGCTCCGACCGGCAATAGGCAAGGATGGGAGCCGTGACTGATGTTGATCTTGCCACCGTGCTCGCCGAACGTCCGTATCCCGGTCGGGTGCTGGTGGTTGCCCGCACCGCTGCCGGCCTCGCCTGCAGCTACGCGGCGACCGGCCGCAGTGAAGCCTCCCGGCAACGCCGGATCCGGCTGACCGATGACGGCGACCTCTTCGTCGAGCCGACCGTCGGTGATGCGCACGACCCGTTGCGGCACTACCGCGCCGTTCGCGGCGGCGATCGGCATTTCGTGCTGAGCAACGGCACCCAGACCGACCCGGTGGCCGATCGGTTGGCCGAGGGTGCACCGCCCGCGGTCGCATTGGAGGATCTCGAGTACGAAGGTGATCCGCCGATCTACACGCCGCGGATCACCACCGTCATCGATCGTCAGGACCAGGTCTGGTTGGCCGCGGCCCATCGCGGGTCGGCCGAGCGGGCGTCGTCGGACACCATCGTCACCCGGATCGGTGCGCTGGAGGTCGGGCAGGGTGCGTTGCTGTCGACCTACTCCGGCCCGGTCGCCGAACCGGTGACCAATCGGGTCCCTGTGTCGATCACCGTCGCTGCCGCCTCACATGTCGATCTGGCCGACCAGCTGTGGGACGGTCTGGATGCCGAACGGCGGGTGCTGGTCGCAGGATTCCAGCCTCATGATCATCTGGCCGACCCGCACCTGCGCAACGCCGCCGATCAGTAGCACCGCCAAGCGGGCCGGGTCAGTCGACTGAGACTAGTCCGGGCTGGTCCCGCCGTACAGCATCGACGTCGCGGCGTTGTTCCAGTTGTCACCGGGATCGGGGACCCTGCCGAGTCGGCCGGTCGTCCCGAGCCAGTCCGTTGAGTTGCCTTCGAAGTCCTTCTGCGCGTAGAGCGTGACCTTGCAGCCCTTGCGCATCACCAGCGAGCTGATCCGGTTGTTCCAGTTCTGCTTACCCGGAAGACCGACGTGGTGCTTGCGAAGATCACGCGTCTTGCCGAAGATCTGCGGCCAGCTGCAGGGCTGGCTGACCTTGGTGAAGAAGCTGATGTACTTGCCCTGCCACTTCGGCTTGGCCCAGGCCGTCATGAACAGGGTCCGGTCCTTGACCATCGTCCGGGCGGCGGCTTCGGTGGCGGCACAGCGTTCGGTATCGGTGTCGATGTCGATGAAGCAGTAACCGCCCGACGTCCTGGCGAAGTCGTCCCGCAACGCCGGCGGCTGTGTGGTCTCGGCATCAGCGGCCAGGACTGTCGAACTCGCAAGCATGATCCCGGCGGCGGCTGCTGCCGCGACACGGTGTACTCGCGTTCCCATGATCATTCCCCCTCGATGAGCTATCCACGGTATCGACCGAACGGGTCACCGACCCGGGGCCGAATCTCTGTGCCGATTCGCTGGCGGATGCTGACCAGACGTGTAATCGTTCGGACATGGACCACGAACATGAGTACGATCTGGCGGTCATCGGCTCCGGGCCGGGCGGTCAGCGATCGGCGATCATGGCTGCCAAGCTGGGCAAACGGGTCTGTGTGATCGACGCCCGGACGATGGTCGGCGGCGTCTGTGTGCAGACCGGAACGATCCCGTCGAAGACGCTCCGGGAGGCGGTGCTCTACCTGACCGGGATGCAACTGCGGGAGCTGTACGGCGCCAGTTACCGGGTCAAGGAGGAGATCACCGTCACCGATCTGCTCGGTCGGTTACAGCATGTGATCGGTCGGGAGACCGAGGTGATCAGGGCGCAGTTGCTGCGCAACCACGTGGACCTGATCGGTGGCCTGGCACGCTTCTCCGATCCGCACACCCTCGAGGTCGAGGTGGACGGCCCGGATCAGCAGCGCACGGTCACCGCTGACAAGATCATCATCGCCACCGGTACGACCCCCGCCCGTCCGGGCCACATCACCTTCGACGGGGTCCGGGTGCTCGATTCCGATCAGATCCTCGATGTCGAACGGGTCCCGGACACCATGGTGGTCGTCGGCGCCGGCGTGATCGGCGTGGAGTACGCGTCGATCTTCGCCGCCCTCGGCACCAGAGTGACCTTGGTGGAGAAGCGACCGGCGATGTTGCCGTTCTGCGATCCGGAGATCATCGAGTCGCTGAAGTTCCACCTCCGGGACCAGACCATGTCCTTCCGATTGGGGGAGGAGGTCGCCGGTGTCGAGGCCGGTGGCAACGGCACCATCACCACGCTGGCCTCGGGGAAGCGGATCGCCGCCGAAGTGGTGATGTATTCGGCCGGACGACAGGGCAACACAGAGCGGCTACGACTGGACTCGGCCGGGCTCAAGGCCGACGACCGCGGACGGCTGGTGGTCGATGATCATTACCGGACCGAGGTCGAGCACATCTATGCGGTCGGCGACGTCATCGGATTCCCTGCCCTGGCAGCAACCTCGATGGACCAGGGCCGACTCGCCGCATCGCATGCCTTCGACGAACCGGCTCATGATCTTG